>CAIYNX010000170.1 GCA_903927645.1 uncultured Mucilaginibacter sp. | reverse complement strand
ATAACATGAAAAAATATTTATCCCTAGTTACGTTTTCGCATACCATATTTGCTATGCCATTCGCTTTTATCGGTTTCTTTTTGGCGGTAACTACCACCAGTTACCAGTTTGAATGGCAAAAATTAGTGATGATGGTACTATGTATGGTATTTGCCCGCAACTCGGCCATGGCATTTAACAGGTACTTAGACAGGGATATTGATGCCAAAAACCCTCGCACCAAACAAAGAGATGTGCCTTCAGGCAGGATTAGTCTGGCTTCGGCACTCACCTTTACCATAATTAACTGTTTATTATTCATAGCCACTACCTGGTTTATCAATAGTTTGTGTTTTTATTTATCGCCTGTAGCCCTTTTAGTTGTATTGGGTTATAGTGCCACCAAAAGGTTTACCGCACTTTGCCATTTGGTACTAGGGTTAGGTTTGGCCTTGGCACCTATTGGCGCGTATTTGGTGGTAACAGGGCATTTTGCCTTAACACCCTTATTTTTCTCGTTCGCGGTATTATACTGGGTGAGCGGTTTCGATATTATTTATGCTTTACAGGACGAAGACTTCGACCGTGCCGAAAACCTGCATTCCATTCCCGCTTATTTGGGTAAAATAAACGCTTTAAGGTTATCTACTTTCCTTCATATATTATCTGCTGGTTTTGTAATTATGCCTATATTTTTCATGCAAGTAGGCGTTTTATATATATTGGGTATTCTCTTTTTCTGCTCCATGCTTATTTACCAGCATATGTTGGTAAAACCAACCGATTTAAGCCGGGTTAACTTCGCATTCATGACTACCAACGGTATAGCCAGCGTAGTATTCGCGGTATTCTTTTTGCTCGATAGGTTTAATGTTATTCATACAGCGGCTTTTGATATTCATTTTTAATTTACCTAAAGTATCCCCAAATTTGTATAAATAAAAATTTAAGGTAATGGATAAAGCAATGGCCTATCAAATATTCAGGGAGCAAATAAAAAAGTACATTGAATTTGATGCCGAGGAATGGGAGTTGTTTACCAATCATTTAAGTCTATCAACCCTTAAAAAAAAGAAGCATTTTATTGAACCGGGCTTGGTTTGCAATTCAATATCCTTTATTGTTTCGGGTTCGGTTAGGTATTACCATATAAAAGATGGGGAAGAAATAACCGGCTATTTTTGCTTCGAAAACGAGTTTGTAAGTTCTTACAAAAGCTTTCTGACTCGTCAACCTACCCTTAATTATATACAGGCTTTGGAAGATACCTTTTTGGTAAATATCAGTTATGCCGATATGCAAAAAATGCTGGCAAACCCCAAACTATCCCATAAAATAGATCGTTTTGGCAGGCTGGTTGCCGAGTATTACCTAATTTGTTACGAAGACCGAATGCAATCCTTCATCACCCAAACCCCCGAGGAACGTTACCTGCAACTATTAAACACCGGTGGTGATATCATCAGGCGCATGCCACAACACTACATCGCCCATTTTTTAGGCGTAACCCCTGTTTCGCTTTCGCGGATAAGAAGAAGGGTAATGAAGGTAGCCTAATGTCGGCAGCTTCCTTAGTTTTTGTCTTCAACTAATTCAGCCTCATCGAAAGTTTTTTTGAAGTAAAGATCTTTTAAACCCGATCCGCTATGATAATTTATAAAAGTTATAGACCAACCCAGTTTACTCATATAATTCAATACATCCGATTCTGTAATAAATGAATTTACAAGTTTTAATTTTTGATAATAAGTGGTGTCTTTTAAGTTGAATAAACTTTTTTCTTCTCCAGTTGATATTTCAGTTCTAACTTTTTTTGAATCAAATGCCATCGTTCTTAGACGCACAGTACAAAATTTATCAACTTTATTTTGGGCCAAAGTTTTTAATGAAGAAGCCAATACCAACAATAAAATAAAAATATTCTTTTTCATATTTCCTTTTTATTCAAAATTAGGTACTTTATAACTTTTGAGCAAATTATACGAATTAGAATGTAATTAGAATTCAATGAATGTGGATTGATAATTATTTCAAATTCCAAACGAAATGAACTAAAAATAAATCCGAATTCGAACCATCAAATTGTCTGAGCCGATAGCTATCCGCTCAGGATTTACAGAATTTGAGAATTTATAGGATTTTTGTTGTTCATTCAATTTCTTAGTAGTAGCTACTTAAAACCAATTACGAACCTGTTAGCTAACGGGCCGAAATCCAAAATCAAAACAAATTAGAAATCGAACATCCGAAATCCGAAATCAAAATAAATTGTCTGAGCCGATAGCTATCGGCTCAGAATTTACAGGATTTTAGAATTTTGCAGGATTTTTGATTTTCCGTCAAATGTATTGATACTAAATACTTGATACTAGCTACTTAAAAACAATTCCGAAATCGAACATCCGTAATCCGAAATCAAAAAATTCTTATCTTTTGTTAACGTTTTCTCTAACAAAGGCTCCCTAATTTTGTTGAAACAAAAAAGATAATAAGAAATGCATACCATATTAGGAGCCGGTGGAGCGGTAGCCAATGCGCTAACCCACCAATTAGTAAAAAATAACCAACATGTTAAGCTGGTGAGCAGGAAGCCGATTGTGTTGCAGTCGGAAAAGGTAGTTTGGCGACAAGCGGATTTATTGAACCAACAAGAAGTATTGGCCGCCGTAACAGGTTCGGAGGTGATTTACGCTACCGCGGGTTTGGTGTATGATTATAAAATTTGGCAAGCACAATGGCCCATAGTAATGGAAAATATAATTGCAGCGGCCAAAGCCACCCAAGCCAGGTTGATATTTTTTGATAACGTTTACATGTATGGCGAGGTTAATGGCACCATGACCGAAAACACTCCATATAACCCATGCAGCAAAAAAGGCGAGGTTAGGGCTCAAATTGCTACCCAATTAATGGACGAGGCAAAGGCTGGGAACATCAAAGCCAGCATAGCCCGTGCGGCGGATTTTTATGCTACCGAAAATAAAAACAGTTTTTTTGATATGATGGTGCTTGATAGGTATGCCCATAAACAAAGCGCGCAATGGATAGGCAATGCCAATAAATTGCACAGCTTTAGCTATATACCCGATATGGGCAAGGCCATGTATTTGCTAGGTCAAAATGAGGGTACAACTAATCAAATTTGGCACATGCCTACCGCAAAGGCATTAACCGGGAAACAGTTTATAGCGCTTGCTGCCGAAGCCTACGGTACGAAACCAAACTATATGGCAATTAACAAATTGATGATGAATTTGGTGGGAATATTCGACCCCTTGGTAAAAAGCTCGGTAGAGATGTATTACCAGTATGTAAACGATTATATTTTTGATTCCACCAAGTTTGAACAGACCTTTAATTTTAAACCTACCAGTTATGCGGATGGTATAAAGTTTGCCGCAACAACCATTTATAAAAAGGGGTAATTTAAAAACCACCAAGAGCAAGGAATTAAATATCTTTTTATTTTCCTCCTCTTCTTCTTTGGCACATGCGCAGTAATTTGCACATTTGCAATCTGCAAATATTACCACCATGATTCAAAAAAAGCCAAGAAAATATATTCCAGCCAACCTCGAAATTAAATGGGAAAACCTGGAACCAATTTATCAGGAACTAACAGATAGAGCAATCAACTCCGTTGAGGATTTGGAGCATTGGCTGCATGACCGAAGTGAATTAGAAGCTGCCTTGGAAGAGGATTTTGCATGGCGTTATATCCGCATGACTTGCGATACTACCGACGAAGCTTTATTGCAGCAATTTCAATACTTTGCTACCGAAATTGAACCAAAAACAGCACCTTATAACAATGGCTTAAATAAAAAATTAGTTGATAGTCAGTATTTTAATGATTTGGATCATGATAAGTATTTTATATACCTGCGTGGCGTTAAAAAATCTTTGGAGTTGTTTAGGGAAGAAAATATCCCGGTTTTTACCGAAATTCAGGTAGAGCAGCAAAAATATCAAGGGATAACAGGCTCCATGTCGGTTCATATTGATGAGAAAGAATACACGCTTGAACAAGCCGCTGTATTTTTAAAAGGAACAGATAGGAACAAACGCCAGGAAGTTTGGCAAAAAATAACCGAACGTCGCTTACAAGATAAATCCAAGTTAGATGAACTATTTAACCTGTTGCGTGGCTTACGCCATAAGGTAGCCTTAAACGCTGGCTTCGAGAATTTTAGAGACTATATGTTCCAAGCTTTGGGCAGGTTTGATTATACTCCGCAAGACTGTTATTCATTCCACCAGGCGATTGAAAAAGAGATTGTACCTATTTTGCAGAAGCAAGCTAAAAAACGTCAGGAAGCCCTGCAATTGGAAGCTCTTAAACCTTGGGATACCGATGTAGATATCAGTGGCAAGCCAGCCTTAAAGCCTTTTAACAACGGGGCTGAATTGGTTGATAAATCAATTGCTTGCTTTAATAAAATAAACCCTTATTTGGGCGAGCGACTAGCCATTATGAAAGAAAATGGCTTGTTTGATGTTGAAAGTCGGAAGGGAAAAGCACCGGGTGGTTATAACTATCCGTTATCAGAAACTGGCGCACCCTTTATTTTTATGAATTCGGCCAATACCTTTCGTGATCTCACCACCATGGTGCACGAAGGCGGACATGCGGTTCATACCTTTTTAACAGCAGATTTAGAGCTGAACGATTTTAAACACTGCCCTTCGGAAGTTGCCGAGCTTGCTTCCATGTCGATGGAGTTGATTTCGATGGATAATTGGGATGTTTATTTTGATAATGAGGAAGATTTAAAGCGCGCCAAACGCGACCAGCTGGTGGATGTTTTAAAAACTTTGCCATGGGTAGCAGTGGTTGACCAATTTCAACATTGGATATACACCAACCCGAACCATACCGATGCCGACAGAACCGAAGCCTGGAAACAAATATATACCCCATTTGGTGCCGGATTTGTAGATTGGACCGGCTTGGAAGCAGCCGAAGAAAACCTATGGCAAAAGCAATTGCATATTTTTGAGGTTCCGTTTTATTATATCGAATATGGTATGGCACAATTAGGGGCTATTGCAGTTTGGAAAAATTACAAAGAAAACCCAGAGAAAGGGTTACAACAATACCTGGACGCTTTAAAACTAGGCTATACCAAAACCATCAAAGAAATATACGCCACTGCGGGTATCAAATTTGATTTTAGCGTAGCGTATGTAAAAGAGCTTGCTGAATTTGTAAGTACCGAATTGGAGAAGCTTTAATGGGGAGTGGTGAGTGGTGAATAGTGAGTGGTGAGAGGGGAATGGTGGGTGGTGAATTGTTAGTATCAAGAAGCTAGTATTATAAGTTTTGGTAGGATAACAATCCTAAAATCCTGCAAATCCTGAGCCGATAGCTATCAGCTCAGACAATTTTAGCGTTTTTTTTCAATTGTATGTTTTTGGATGGTTTTAGCAGACCTCGGTTCCACTTGGGTGTATGAAGAAATTTTTTACCATCGAGCCATGCCAACCAAAAGATGGTAAGGAAAACGCCTAATAGGGAGCCTGCCGTAACGTCTTCAAAAAAGTGCTCGCTTAGGTACATACGGCTAAAGCCAACCAATAGGGCTAACAACAAAAACAGGTAACCCCAATTTTTATTCCGACACAAATAAGTACCAACTACAGCCGCCGTAAAGGCCGTAACTGTATGGCCCGACGGAAAACTACCATGGCGTAACATTTCTACCCCTTTTACTAAATGAATATTAGATAATTGATCTTTAAAAAATAAAAACGGACGAGGTGCATTGACAATTGGTTTTATTATTTGCGCAATAATGGAGGTTAATGCGTAACTGGTTGCCAATAAAAACGCATTGCGATAATTGAATAAAATCACAATCAAACAAATAAAAATAGTTGTCCAACCTTCGCCTAAATCAGTGATGTATGGGAAAATAACATCCGTAAAATCAGAATGGAAATGGTTTACGCTAAAATATATGGTTGATTTGCTAAAAAAGAGCTTAATTACCAAACATGCCAGAAAAATGACCAGATACAGAATTAAAAACTGCTTTATCTGCTTTATAACAATTTTTATTTCCATTTTTTTGTCGAAAGTAAGGATATGTTAAGAAATTACAAAAAAAACATTATGTTTACGATAGTAATTTTAATTTGTTTTAAATGTCGAACAGTATATTCCGAAAAAAATCAATTGAGAAACTATTAAGCGATGTAGCAAGCGGTTTTAGCGATGCCGAACATACAACAGGCGGACTAAAAAAAGAATTAAATGTAAAAGACCTTACCCTTATGGGTATAGCAGCCGTAGTAGGTGCCGGTATTTTTTCTACCATTGGTTTAGCCTCATTCAATGGTGGTCCGGGTGTAACCATTCTGTTTGTTATTACGGCAATTACCTGTGGTTTTTCGGCCTTGTGTTATGCGGAGTTTGCATCTCGCATTCCGGTAGCAGGGAGTGCTTATACCTACGCCTACGCATCTTTTGGCGAACTAATAGCTTGGATAATAGGTTGGGATTTATTAATGGAATATGCAATTGGCAATATTGCTGTAGCTATATCATGGAGTACCTATTTTGTAAATCTAATTGATAATATTCAAATAGGAAGTTTTCATGCTCATATACCCATTTTTCTGACGATGGATTATTATTCTGCTTTTAAGGCAAATGCAGAAGTATCCTTATTAACAGCAAATCACCATCTTAAAGATATTACAGAAACCTTAAAGGCGGGTGCCCAAGCATGGAATGAAGCACCGGGAATAGGAAGTTTTAAATTGATTGCTAATATTCCGGCTTTATTAATTGTAGTAATTATTACCTATTTAGTTTATATAGGTATCCGAGAAACCAAAAGGGCTACCAATGCCATGGTGATATTAAAAATTGCCATTGTTTTAATGGTGATTGTAATAGGCTTTTTTTATGTAACCCCTGCAAATTGGCATCCATTTATGCCAAACGGTTTTGGTGGGGTAATGAAAGGGGTTTCGGGGGTGTTTTTTGCATATATTGGATTTGATGCCATATCAACCACTGCCGAGGAATGTCAAAACCCTCAAAGGGATTTACCAAGAGGTATGATTTACTCGCTTATTATCTGTACTGTTTTATATATATTAATTGCGCTAGTACTTACCGGAATGGTTAATTATAAGGAATTGGCTGTAGGTGACCCATTGGCTTTTGTTTTTACCAAACTGAAGCTAAACGGAATAAGCGGTATCATCTCCTTTAGCGCTGTAATAGCAACTGCCAGTGTTTTGTTGATTTTTCAATTAGGGCAACCCAGAATTTGGATGAGTATGAGCAGAGATGGATTATTGCCAAAAGCTTTTTCACGAATACACCCTAGGTTTCATACACCATCATTCGCTACTATTGTAACCGGGTTGGTGGTAGGTATTCCCGCCTTATTTTTAAATTTAACAGTGGTTACAGATCTTACCAGTATCGGTACCTTATTTGCCTTTGTTTTGGTTTGTGGCGGGGTTTTATTATTGCCTCGTGAAGCCGCTCAAAGTGGTCGGTTTCATCTACCCTATATCAATGCAAAATGGATTGTACCTGTTTTATTTATTTTAGGTGTTTATTTTTTCAAAGAAAATATTATTGGATTGTTTACAGCTAAAAACCCTGTTCAGAATTTTCCTTTTATGTTATTTATTTTGTTATCAGGTGTTTTAACAATTTATGCTTTTATCAGGAACTTATCACTCATACCGGTCTTGGGTTTATTAAGTTGTTTTTATTTAATGACCGAATTGGGCTTTGCCAATTGGATACGATTTATTGTATGGCTTGCTATTGGCTTAATAATTTACTTTACCTACAGCTATAAAAATAGTGTACTGGGTAAAGAGGAAGCTTAAAATAAATTTCAGCAGCATTTAAAAACGGGGATAAAATAGTTTGGCTATTTAATCTCCGTTCTGTTTTTATAAAATTTATTGATGAAGTTATCTTAATCGTTGTATCTCTACTTCTTCGGTAGGTGCCAGCATAAGCGGTACTTTTTCTACTGTTACAAAACTTAAATCGAGCCCAAAGCCTCGCTCTTCTGATAAGCTTAACTTTTTTAGTATTGTATAGAATTTAAGTACAAAGTTTTCATAAAAATTAAGGTTGTTTGCACTCGATACTATTTTCTCGATAACAACAAACCTAAAATCGCCAACAATTTTATGTTTGTTTAATGAGGTGTAGGTACTTGTAATATTTACTTCGCCATTTTTTACCAAGTCCTCTACCACTTTTCTGAACAATAAATTTATTTGCTGTTCAACCCTAAAACCCAGTTTAAAATCAACGCGTATTAATTTTCCAGGAATTAAAAAGTCGACTGCATATTCTTTTTTATAGGGCTCATCCAATACGTCAACATGCACCAGCCAATACACGTCGGCTCGTTTTGGCTGTTTTTGAAGAATTGAATAGATAATTTTTGATTCAATTTCAGAGTCGAAGTTTGCGCTGGTTAGGTACACAAGTTGTGAGGCATATTTTGGAACCGACTCATCTTCACTTAATTCTTTTATAATAGTAAAATAATCCTCTACTGGTGTAAATTTAACGTAACGATTCCGAATTCTTCTGGCCGAATACCAAGTCCACATAATGGCAAACAAAAACAACCCGATTGATAAGGTAAACCAGCCACCGTGAACAAATTTAACAAGATTACCTGCAAGGAAAGATCCCTCAATAAAAATATATACCACTAAAAATATCAGGATAATAAACCGGTTTACTTTTTTCCGTTTTAAAAAGTTTGAAACCAAAATGGTGGTCATAAGCATAGCAACCGTAATACTTAAACCATAAGCAGCCTCCATATTGTCCGAATGCCGGAAAAGTAAAACTACTCCAATACAACCCGCACATAATAATACGTTTACACTAGGTACATATAATTGTCCTTTTTGTATGGTGGGGTAGTTAATGCGTACTTTGGGCCATAGGTTTAAGCGCACAGCCTCAGCAATTAGCGTAAAAGAACCAGAAATAAGTGCCTGGCTGGCGATGATGGCGGCTAAGGTAGCAATACCTATTCCATATAATAAAAACCATTGCGGCATAATTTTAAAAAACGGATTGTTTAGGTTCAAATCCATTACCTCACCCTTATGTTGCAAAAGCCATACAGCTTGCCCTAAGTAATTGATTATTAAACAGCTTTTTACATAAATCCAGCTTATTTGTATGTTTTTTCGTCCGCAATGCCCTAAATCAGAATATAGCGCTTCTGCTCCCGTAGTACATAAAAAAACAGCTCCTAGTATTACAAAAGCAGCCGGACTAGTACTTAACAAATGATAGGCATAATAAGGGTTTAAGGCCTTAAAAACCGTTGGCATCTGAAAAATAAAAATCAAACCCAATACACCCATCATGGTAAACCATATAAACATCATAGGGCCAAAAGCTTTTCCAACTAATGATGTACCAAATTGTTGTATAAAGAATAATCCTATAATAATTGCAATAACTATAGGAATGGTTTGCAATTCGGGGTAATAGGCTTGTAAACCTTCAATTGCTGCCGATACAGTGATTGGAGGCGTTATAATTCCATCAGCCAGTAAGGCACAGCCACCTATTACAGCCGGTATAATAAGCCATTTTGCTTTTCTACGCACCAACGAAAAAAGAGAGAAAATACCACCCTCGCCTTTATTATCGGCTTGTAAAGTAATTACCACGTATTTTAAAGTGGTTTGCAGGGTAAGTGTCCAAAAAATACACGAAACTCCACCTAAAATAAGGCTCTCGGTAATCTCTCTGGTTCCAACAATTGCTTTAAATACATACAAAGGAGATGTACCAATATCGCCATAAATAATACCTAAACTAATAAGTAAACCAGCGATTGTTAACTTTTGAAGATGATGGTGGTTGCTTGCTGAAGAAGATTCTGTAAGTTCCAAATTCCTAGAAATTTATTTTTTTTAAATATAAATTAAGCACTTACTTTATTAGGGGTAAAATGTTTGGCGAATAAACTGAATTTTTGTTAATTTTTGTTAAAAACAACAACAAATAAAAATAAATATAAAATTGATGGGTACTTTATTTATATTTTTGTATTCAATAATTGATAATGGTCACAACTTCTACCAAAAAAAATTCATGGATAATTTGTATTGCCTTGGTGATATTTGTTAACCTGTTTTTTTGCAGCAGTTTTGCCCATTCACAAGCAGATACTACCTATCTGCATTTTCTGAAACCGAGAACTCAAAAAAATACCTTTAAGAGTAGTTTGCATTTGGTAATGCCACCTATTAAGCCTTCGGTAATTTCAACTTCCAGAGTCATAGTAGCTCGGCCGGATGATAGATTGTTAAATAATGTGCAGGTTTACCCTAACCCTGTTACCGATCAAATTAATTTAAAATATGAAATTTCGCGCAATTCGTTAGTAAGTATAAAAATATTGGACGTTTTGGGCAATGAAGTAATTACCATTTTTTCGCAAAGGGTAGAGGCTGGCGAAAAGACTTACACCTATCTGCTTAATAACAAACTACCAAGAGGTTTCTACTTTATTAGGATTATTGCCGGTACAGAATCTGTTATAAAAAGGATTTCGGTACTATAAGCGCTTTCTAATTTGAAAAATGGAAATACATCAAATATGCAGGCCATTTCATGAATTAACCCCCGACCTTTTATACAATATTTTGCAGCTTAGGAGTGAAGTTTTTGTTCTTGAGCAACATTGTGTTTACCAAGATCTGGATAATAAAGATCAAGAGTCATTACATTTAATGTTTTTTTCGGCTCATGAATTGGTGGCTTATGCCAGATTGTTGCCACCGGGCTTATCTTTTTCTGAATCATCATTCGGGCGGATTATTACCAGGAAATCCATCAGAAAAGAAGGAATTGGTAAACTATTGATAAAGGAAGCAATTGCCAACTTATACCATTTTTTTGGGAAGCAGCCAATACGTATAGGTGCCCAATCTTATTTAATTGATTTTTACGCTTCGTTTGGTTTTAAAACAGACGGTGATAGTTATTTAGAAGACGGAATTGAACATATTGAGATGATCAAGGAGCTCAACTTACCGGAGGATTAATTTTAACAAAGCTAAATTGGAACAAATTACATAACTTCGGCTTTATGAAAATAATTGCAATTGGCCGTAATTATGCAGAACACGCCAAAGAGTTAAACAACCCTATACCCGGGGTGCCTGTTATATTTATGAAGCCTGATACGGCTTTACTAAAGGATAATAAACCTTTTTATCACCCAGATTTTTCCGAAGATATCCATCACGAAATAGAAATTGTATTGAAAGTATCAAAGGAAGGTAAGCACATCAGTGAAAAATTTGCGCCTAACTATTTTGACGAAATAGCCATCGGTATTGATTTTACAGCGCGTGATATTCAACAACGGCATAAAGAAAAAGGGTTGCCCTGGGAATTGGCAAAGGCCTTTGATAACTCGGCAGCTGTGAGTAATTTTGTTGGTAAAGATAAATTTGCCGACCTAAAAAACATCAATTTTAAACTTGATGTAAATGGAAACGAAAGCCAAATTGGTAATACTTCATTGATGTTGTTTAGTTTTGACTACATCATCAGTTTTGTATCGCAATACATTACCTTGAAAAAGGGAGATCTAATTTTTACCGGCACACCGCAGGGGGTAGCCAAGGTAAATATTGGCGATAGGCTGGAAGGTTATTTGGAAAACGAAAAATTACTCGACTTTTTTATAAAATAGATGAGGGTAAAAATTTCTAGTTCTACCTTGTTTCTTATTTTGTTGATTGTTTTCGGGGCGTTTTCTCAAGGCATCATTATAACAAAAAACTATCCACAAAATTATTTCAGGTACCCGCTTAATTTGCCACCTTCAACTGCAGGATCATTCGCTGAGTTAAGGCCTAACCATTTCCATTCTGGTCTTGATTTTAAAACAAATCACCAAAAGGGTTTTCCGGTTTATGCGGTTAATGATGGCTATGTATCAAGGTTAAGGGTGCAATTCGGCGGTTTTGGAAATGCCATCTACGTTACCCATCCAAATGGCTATACAACAGTTTATGGGCATATTGAAAAATTTGGGGCAGCCATGGATAAATATGTAAAGGACGCCCAAGCCCAACAACAAAGTTTTGAAGTAGATGTAAACTTAGAACCTAATCAAATACCGATATGTAAAGACGATATAATCGCTTTATCGGGTAATGCAGGTGCATCGGCCGGGCCACACCTACATTTTGAAATAAGAGATTCGCAAACGCAAGAAACCATCAACCCCCAACTATTTGGGTTAACTATTCCTGATACGAAGCCACCCTCAATAACAGCTATTGGAGTTTATGCAATGAATGAAAAGCCATTTAGCGAAAACACTCCTCGTGTTTTTTTACCTGTTAAAGCCAAAGCTGGAAAATACTATTTAAAAAAACCTATTACATTGCATTTAAACGGCATTTTTGGTTTTGGAATTAGCACCAACGACCTTAATAATCTAAGTGAAAACCATAATGGTGTATATTCTATCGAGTTGAAATTGGATGATAAAACAGTTTATACTTTTGCGGCAGAACGTTTTGCTTTTGACCAAACCCATGCAATCAACGCCTATATTGATTATCCCGCATTTTTGAAAAATCATCGCTGGATGCAAAAATGTTTCATTTTACCCGGAAGTAATATTTCCTTATATCCAAATTCAATAAATAGGGGACTTATAAGCTTTGATGATAATAAATTGCATAAGGTTGAATATATGGTGAAAGACATTGCAGGCAATACATCTACCTTGCTTGTTAATGTACAAGCAGGTGGAGCCTTAAAGCATAGCATTACAAATAATCAAACAAGTATCAAATTCAAATACAACCAAAAAAATGAATTTGTAAATCAGGATGTTAGGATGATAATACCTCCCGGAAATTTGTATGATGATTTGGATTTTAATTATCGGGTTTTACCAAAAAGACCGGGAGCCTATTCTGTAACTCATTGCATACACAATTTTTATACCCCCATACATGATGGTTTTGATTTATGGATTAAACCTGATAACAGTATTGGTAAATATGGTGATAAGGCCGTAATCGTAAATTCGGCTGGGGTATGTGACGGAGGAATTTACCAAGATGGTTTTGTTAAGGCTACTGCACATTCTTTTGGCGATTATTTTATAAAAATTGATACCATTCCGCCTCTTATTTTACCGCTCAATAAAAAAAAGGGAGGAAATTTATCACATGCAGTAGGTATATTTGTAAGAATTTCGGATAATTTATCAGGCATTAAAAGCTACAACGCCAAAATTGATGGTTCATGGGTTTTGATGGAATGGGATTTTAAAACAAGAATTTTAAGTTATATCTTTAATAAAGATTTTACAAAAGGTAACCATCAATTTGAATTAACGGTTACAGATAAAAAAAACAATAGCTCAGTTTATAAAACAAATTTTTTTAGATAATATAATTATGGCAACTTTAAAAGAAGGCGATTTGGCTCCGGCTTTTACAGCTAGTAATCAGAATGGAGAATCTGTTTCATTAAGCGATTATAAAGGGAAAAATGTGATACTTTATTTTTACCCAAAGGATGATACTCCGGGTTGTACTGCTGAGGCTTGTAGCTTTAGAGATAATTACCAAGCTATGCTTAGTAAGGGGTTTGAAGTAATAGGGATTAGCACGGATGACGAGAAATCGCACAAAAAATTTGTAAACAAATACAGTTTGCCATTCGCCTTGATTGCCGATACTGATAAAAGTATTGTAGAGGCTTATGGGGTTTGGGTTGAAAAAAGTATGTATGGCAAAAAGTACATGGGTACCGCCCGCACAACTTTTATAATTAACCCAGAAGGTGTTATTGTGAAGGTGATTGACAAGGTTGATACTAAAAACTCATCGCAACAAATAATTGATTTGATGCAATAGTTGCAGTATAAATAAAGCTAGACAGTTGATTTATAATAAAAGCCGTTAATAAGAAAAATAAAACACAAAAACCAATTCATGTCGGTCGAGGTAAAAGATGAAGAAATTTTAAGCAAGTTTCAGGACGAACGAACCCGAAACGAGGCATTTAATATGCTGCTGAAAAAATATCAGCAAAAAGTATATTGGCATATCAGGCGTATGGTGATTGACCATGATGACGCTGATGACCTTGTACAGGATGTTTTTATAAAAGTTTGGAAAAACCTTGCGGGGTTTAGAAGCGATGCTCAGTTATATACTTGGCTTTACCGGATTGCAACAAACGAATGCATCACCTTTTTAAATAAGAAGAAGCAAAAAAACAATATTTCGCTTGATGATGTTGTTTATGAGCTTGCTGATACTTTGGCCGATTCGACCTATTTTAATGGAGATTTGGCACAGCGCAAATTGCAAGAAGCTTTGGTTACCCTACCCGAAAAACAACGATTGGTATTTAATATGAAGTATTATGACGATATGAAATATGAAGAAATATCGGAAGTTTTGGGTACAAGCGTTGGTGCTTTGAAAGCTTCCTTCCACCTCGCAGTAAAAAAAATTGAAGCTTTTTTACTAGCTACAGATTAATTTAAAAATTGCATTAAACCTTTTGATTTTTTTTCAATCAAATAGGAGTTATGGACAGTGAAATGGAAAACAAAGATTGGTTAAACGAATACGAAAAGCTTAAACAGGTAAGCCCGGCTAACCCGTTTACAGTGCCCGAAGGTTATTTTGATAGCCTAGGGGAGCGTATTGTTGCTTACAAAAACTTTAGTGATTGGAAAAGCAACCAACCTTTGCATGGCTTTACAGTTCCTGAAAATTATTTTGATGAATTGGCATCCAATATCCAAAGCAGGATTATTATTGAGAGCCAAATTGATGAAAAAGAAACAGGCTTTACAGTTCCTGAAAATTATTTTGACGAGTTGGCATCCAATATCCAGAGCAGGATCAATATTGAAAGCCATATAGAAGAAAAAGAAACAGGCTTTACAGTTCCTGAAAACTATTTTGACGAGTTGGCATCCAATATCCAGAGCAGGATCAATATTGAAAGCTATATAGAAGAAAAAGAAACAGGCTTTACAATTCCTGAAAATTATTTTGATGAATTGGCCTCCAATATTCAAAGCAGGATCAATATTGAGAGCCATATAGAAGAAAAAGAAACAGGTTTTACAGTTCCTGAAAGTTATTTTGATGAATTGACCTCCAATATTCAAAGCAGGATAAATGTTGAGAGCCGATTACAGGAAAGTGAAGCTGGGTTTTTAGTACCTGAAAATTATTTTGAAAACTTACAGAGCCAAATTCAAGCTCGCATTGCGGTTGATGAATTTGTTAAATCTTCGGAAGAGGTTTTTGCAGTGCCTGAGAATTACTTTGAAGAACTGAATGAGCAAATATTAAATAAAACTATAAATGCCAACCAAGTTCGTAAGCCTGGCATTGTACGCAAAATGTACACCTCTACCGTGTTTAAATATGCAACAGCGGCATGTTTTGCATTGGTAGTTGGCGGAGGTGTTTTATTGATGAAAATAACAAGTCCAACGTATGTACATAACCATTCGTTCTTACATAAGGAGCTTTCAAGTGTAACGGTTGATGAATTGAAAGATTATTTGCAGACTAGTGTTGATGAGGAAGAAACAGAACATATTGTTTTAACCGAAGGCAACCCGGTTGACAATGAAAAATTACAAAACGCTTTGCAAAAATATGCTAATGGCGTTAAATAATATATTACAATGAGAAACATCATAAAAATATTATTTCTATCCTTGTTTTTTATTGCTTTTGGGAAGGAAGCTTTTAGTCAGAAATTGCCTAAAAAAATAAATGAACATAAAGCTTTAGAAAGGTTAGAACTTAGAAATAATAGGATTGAAAATTTAAAACAAAATGCACCAGGTGCCAAAATATTATTATTAAAAGAGAAGTTTATCAGTAATAAGTTGAACCTTACCGATGAACAATCAAAAGCTTTTACACCACTATACCGCCAATATCAGGAAGAAATTATGAAGGTGAGGACAATGATTAGGTTAAACAATACCATATCTTCAACCAGTGGCACCCAAAACCTTGATAATCAATTAGCATTTGAAGAGCAATTGGTTACCATCAGGAAGCATTATAAAGATGAATTCTTGAAAATTTTGCCTCCTGAAAAAGTAGCTGAAATATATAAAAGCGAAGGTGATTTTAATAAAGAGGTACTAAAGCAATTAACTGAGCGCAGTATCAGGTCTGGTGATTAAATTCAGCCCAAAAAGGGGTTTATAAGCCTGAATTTGGTCATATTTATACGTAATGGTGCTTAGCTTGATTTAAAATCAAGTACTTTTCCCTTAATTTGCACTATGTTAACCCTCCGTCAGTTATTCCTGAATAATAATGCGCAAACAACTGATTTTCCCTTGTTGCTTGAATTTGAACGTGCCCAAGGAGTTTATATGTACAATAATGAAGGCAAGGCATTTATTGATTTAATTTCGGGTATTGGGGTGAGCAATTTGGGGCATAGCCATCCTAAAGTAATTGAGGCTATAAAAAATCAAGTTGATAAATACATGCACCTAATGGTATATGGCGAATATGTACAAGCTCCGCAAGTTCGCTTTGCTGAAAAATTAGTTGCTGTATTACCCGCCAATTTGAATTCAGTTTATTTTACCAACTCGGGCAGTGAAGCTGTAGAGGGTGCTTTAAAATTAGCAAAACGATACACCGGTAGGGCAGAAGTTGTTGCTTTTAACCAGTCGTACCACGGGAGTACCCATGGCGCATTGAGCGTAATGGGCAATGAGTATTTTAAACAACCTTACCGACCTTTATTACCAGGAGTTACCTTTATCAATTTTAATCAAGTTGACCAACTAAGGGCCATTACCCATCATACCGCTTGCGTAATTGTTGAAACCATACAAGGCGAAGCAGGGATAAGAGTTCCTGATAGTGCGTATATACAGGCTTTGCGCAAAAGATGTACAGAAACTGGTACCTTACTAATATTAGACGAAATACAGGCTGCTTTTGGGCGTACCGGGAAACTATTTGCATTTGAGAATTTTGGTATTGTACCTGATATTTTATTGCTGGCCAAGGCATTGGGCGGTGGCATGCCAATAGGCGCATTTATCTCCTCTGTACAAATCATGTCGGCTTTGAAAGAAAATCCAATTCTCGGGCATATTACTACATTCGGGGGGCATCCGGTTTGCTCGGCTGCCGGTTTAGCCGCCTTAGAGGTATTATTAAACGAAAAATTAATTGATCAAGTAAGTGGAAAGGAAGCTTTGATTAGAAGAAAATTGGTACACCCTGCCATTAAGCAAATTCGAGGCAAGGGCTTAATGCTAGCGGTTGAGTTTGAAAGCTTTGAATTGAATAAGAAAATAATTGACCGTTGTATTGAAAATGGGGTAATAACAGATTGGTTTTTACATTGCAGCAATGCCATGCGCATTGCACCTCCATTAATTATAACCCTTGATGAAATTAATGTAGCTTGTGATGTGATTTTAGGGGCCATTGATTACGTACTTGGTGGATTGTAAATCAATACCAAACTATATCATTTTGTTTCTTTTTAACAAGTACGATTTTAATACTTCGTTGTAACCATCGGCAATATCAACATCAATTAAATCAATTTGATATTGGGCGCATTTAAGCTCCAACTCATGATGGTATCTTGATAAAAGCGATTTATAAGCCGATTTGATTTTATTGGGATGTACTTTTATTTGTTCGCCACTTTCAATATCAATAAATTGGTAGGGGCGGTTATCAAAGTTAAAGTCGATCTCTTTGTTTTTATCGTTGATGTTGAAAATTACAATTTCGTGTTTATTAAACTTTAAATGCTGTAAAGCTGAAAATAGTAATTGTAGTTTTTCCGGGTTCAGGTTTTGGTCGAGCATATCGCTAAACAAAATCACTAATGAGCGTTGATGAATTTGTCCTGCAACCTGGTGCAATACCTGTGTTATAGAGGTTTTTGTTTTTATCTTGGGTTGATTATAAGCATTTTCAAGTTCGGCATACAGGTGAAACATATGCGCAGTTGTTGATTTTATTTGACTCATCCAGTCAATTTTATCCGAAAACAAACATAGCCCAAAGGCATCACGTTGTTTTTTGAACAAATACATGAGCGATGCTGCAGCATAAATAGAGAATTGCAATTTATTAAAGCCAGTTCCCGGAAAATTCATGCTCGATGAGGTATCCAGCAACAAATAACAACGCAAATTGGTTTCTTCTTCAAATTGCTTAACAAAAAGCTTATCGGTACGGGCTAATAATTTCCAATCAATGTTTTTTACCGATTCTCCATTATTGTATAGTCGATGTTCGGCAAACTCAACCGAAAAACCATGAAAAGGACTTTGGTGCAGGCCGGTAATGAAACCTTCAACAACCTGGCGAGCCAAAAGCTCCAAATTGGCCAAGTTACGTATTTGAGGTTCATCCTTTAGTTGCGGCATGGTGGAGGTTTAAATTAAAAAACAAATGGTTTCATTTTTGTAAAAATACAAAAATGAAACCATTTAAATAATTGCAGTAGTTACGCTAACTGTCCGTTTAGTTTACCAACAAGAACAGATTTTGGAACTGCGCCAATTTGTTTATCAACAATTTCGCCATTTTTAAAAAAAAGCAAAGCTGGTATATTACGGATACCAAATTTAGTAGATATACCCGGGTTGTTATCAACGTTTACTTTGCCAACAACTGCCTTACCATCATATTCTTTAGCAATTTCTTCTACTACTGGTCCAACCATTCTACAAGGGCCACACCATTCTGCCCAAAAATCAACAAGAACAGGTTTAGTCGATTTTAGGACTAATTCTTCAAAGTTTGCATCAGTTATTTCTAAAGCCATAATTTTAATTTTTAAATTTTTGTAATACAAATATATACTAATCAAATTGCTTGCCATCATGAATATCTGACAATTTGACAAATTTTACATTAAAAAATTATTTCTAAAATTCACTCGAAAATTAAATAGTTACAACATACTATTTATCATTACGTTTAAACCTTATTTGTAGGGTATATTTCAAATTTCAAAAATATCATATCTAAAACTTACCTTTGTTGCATGAGCATTCAAGTTGAATCACTTACTAAAGTATACGGACAGCAGCAAGCTGTTGATCATATTAGTTTTAGCGCGGCTCAGGGGGTATTGGGGTTTTTAGGGCCCAATGGCGCAGGTAAATCAACCACCATGAAAATACTTACCTGTTTTATTCCGCAAACATCCGGAAAGGCAACAGTTTGTGGCTTTGATGTTGAAAAACAACCCTTAGAAGTAAAGCGTAGAATTGGCTACCTACCCGAAAGCAATCCCTTGTATTTGGATATGTATGTAAAGGAATCGTTGGCCTTCATTGCAGCTATCCACCAAATGAAAAACCCGCAAAGCCGTATTGCCGATATTATTGAGCAAACAGGTTTAGGCCCAGAACAACGCAAAAAAATTGGTCAGCTATCAAAAGGCTATCGCCAAAGAGTAGGCATTGCCCAGGCCATATTGCATAATCCCGAAGTGTTAATTCTGGATGAGCCAACTTCTGGTCTGGACCCCAATCAGTTAATTGGCATCAGGCAGTTAATTCTTGATTTAGGGAAATCAAAAACGGTGGTATTATCAACCCATATTATGCAGGAGGTGGAAGCCGTATGTAACCAAGTTGTAATTATAAGTAAAGGTAAAATTGTAGCCAATGATACATTTATGGGTCTGAAAGAAAAGAACAAGGGGGCAAGCCTTGAAAATATATTCATTAAATTGACCAATTAAATAACACTTATATTTGCTAACTGCTTAAAATTCAATTAATAAAAGCATTGTAAAACAAAATTTAAACTTTATAGTGCCTTTATAATAATTAAGGTTAGTTCAAATAATTAACTTTGCCAATTATGCTATATAACATTTATTAATTTTCACGTTTGTTATAAAACCTGCCTGTGTTAAGTATTTTAAAAAAAGAAATAGTATCCTATTTAAGCTCATTTGTTGCCTATATTACCATAGGCGTTTTTTTGCTGGTTTTAGGTTTGTTTTTGTGGGTGTTCCCCGATTCAAGTATTTTGAATTATGGCTTTGCCAGTATGGAGAGCCTTTTTACCACCGCACCTTTCTTATTTATGTTTTTGGTGCCGGCTATTACCATGCGTTCGCTGGCAGAAGAACGTAAAGAGGGCACTTTTGAACTATTGCTAACCCGCCCCCTTACCGATTGGCAAATTGTGGTAGGTAAATACTTGGCCTCGGTTGTTATTGTATTTTTTGCTTTGGTGCCAACAGTAGTTTATTATTATTCTGTATATAGTTTAGGTAACCCGCAAGGTAATATTGATACAGGGGGTGTAATAGGCTCATATATTGGTTTATTTTTACTGGGAGGCTGTTTTTGTGCAATAGGTATTTTCGCATCATCAATAAGTAAAAATCAAATCATAGCTTTTACCATTGCCGTTTTTCTTTGTTACTTTTTTTATTCGGGATTTGACTCCCTGAGCCAGTTATTAAGCCTGCAAGGGTTAGATTTAGAAAACTTTGGTATTACAGAACATTACCAATCAGTAAGTCGTGGTGTATTGGATACCCGCGATTTGGTTTACTTTATAGTAATAGCTGGATTATTTTTAGGTTTAACACTATTTATATTAATAAGGCAACGCCAAAAAAGTTTGGTTGGTGTTGATGCCAAATTTTTTTACTCCACTTTGGGAGTTTTGTTAGGTTTAAGTATAATTTCAGGCTTTACCTTTACCCGTTTTGATTTTACCAAAGAAAAGCGTTTTACTATATCGGTTATTAGTCGCGAAATAATGGGTAAGCTCAAATCGCCGGTTAGGGTGGCTGTTTATTTGCAGGGCGATAATTTTCCCGGTGGTATGAAAAGGTTACAACGTGCAACTCGCGACATGCTGAGCGATTTACAGGCATACAGCCACGGAAATCTCAGGTTTAAATTTATTGATCCGCTGAAGGGGCTAAGTCAAGAAGACCAGCAAACTGCCATTCAAAACTTAGAAGAAAAAGGGATAACCCCCAACAACCTAAGCGTAAAAACTGATGACGGAGTAACTCAAAAACTAATTGTTCCGGCAGCATTATTGTCTGCCAATAATAGGGAAATAGCTGTAAACTTATTACAAACCCGTATTGGCTCAAACGAAGATGAAGTATTGAACAATTCGATAGAAAACCTTGAATATGCTTTTTCATCTGCCATCAAAAAAATTAGTACCGGTGGCAAACCCATAATTGGTTTTACCGAAGGCCACAAAGAGTTAAGCAACCTTCAATTGGAGGATGCCATGAAATCGTTGGAGGATGGTTATACCGTAGGTAGGGTGAACTTATTGGATATCCCATTTGATAGTTTGATGAAATTTAAACTGATAATTGTACCTAAACCTGATTCGAAATTTAGCGAATTGGAAAAGTTTAAGATCGATCAGTTTGTGATGCGTGGAGGAAGGGTTGTTTGGGCGATTGATCAGGTAAATGCCGAGCTGGACAGTATGAGAAGAAACCAGGGCGAACAAATGACCTTTGCTAAACAATTGGATATTGACGATCAGCTATTTACCTATGGTGTTCGTATCAATTACGATTTATTGGCTGATATGAGTTGCTCCCCGATTCCATTAACTACCGGGAATGTAGGCGGCCAAGCTCAAATACAATTGGTGCCATGGCTTTATTACCCACTTTTTATTCCATCGTCAAAACACCCTTTGGTTAAAAACTTGGATGCCATTAGGAGCGAATTTGCCAGTACTATTGATACTATTGGTGTTAAAGGAGTAAAAAAAACCATTATTTTAAAATCATCGCCTTTTAACAAAAAACTGAATGTTCCGCATATCGTTTCTTTACAGGCTGTTGAACAGGAGCCAGACACCAAGGAATTTAATAATACCCCAAAAAATGTAGCGGTTTTATTAGAAGGGAATTTTACTTCCGATTTTTTAAACAGACCAAGTCCGGAAGGTTTGAAAGAAAAAGTGGAGATCCTACCTCAAAGTGTTGCAACAAAAATGATTGTGATTAGTGATGGGGATGTACTAAAAAATCAGATTTCGAAAGACGGTTCACCATATCCATTAGGATACGATCATTATGTACAGCGCAATTATGGCAATAAAAACTTTTTACTAAACATTGCAGATTATATGACGGATGATTCTGGTTTAATTTCTTTACGCACCAAGGAAATAAAGTTAAGATTATTAAACAGAGCCCAAATACGTAATGAAAAATTGTATTGGCAATTATTTAATAATATTGTACCCTTGGTGCAATTGTTGATATTTGCTATTTTTCAACATTATTTGCGTAAAAGAAAGTATGCGCATTAAATTTTTTACTTTTGATTGATTAAAAACAAAATATGAGATTCATAGTTTCAACTTCAATTTTATTAAAGCAATTGCAAGCTATTAGCGGTGCTTTGAGTAGCAGTACTGTTTTGCCAATATTAGAGAATTTTTTATTCGAGATAAAAGATGGTAACCTTACTATTTCGGCTACCGATTTGCAAACCAGCATGACTACCTCATTAACTGTTGAAGCAAAAGAAAACGGTCGTATTGCTATACCATCCAGAATATTATTAGAAACCTTGAAATCATTACCGGAGCAACCTGTAAATTTTTCGGTGGATGATAAAACCTTCGCTATTGAAATAAACGCCGGTGATGGAAAATATAAGCTAAATGGCGAAAACGGAGAAGATTTTCCAAAAATTCCGGTGGTAGAAAATGCTTCTTCAGTAAATTTACCGGCTTCTGTTTTGGCGGAGGCTATTAATAAAACAATTTTTGCCGTAAGTAACGATGAACTTCGTCCGGCTATGACTGGTGTTTATTGTCAGCTATCAACTTCCTATTTAACATTTGTAGCAACGGATGCGCATAAATTGGTGCGCTATCGCCGTAAGGATGCAAAAGCCGAAAGTACTTCATCCTTCATTCTTCCTAAAAAAGCATTAACCTTATTAAAATCATCACTGCCTTCAGAAGATATAAACGTTGCAGTTGAATACAACAGCACCAGTGCGTTTTTTAAGTTTGGTAATATAAACCTTGTATGCCGGTTAATTGACGAGCGTTACCCTGATTATGAAGCGGTAATACCTTTAAATAACCCTAATAAGTTAACCATTGATCGTTTATCATTTTTAGGTTCACTGAGCAGGGTAGCCATTTATGCAAATAAAACAACCCATCAGGTTAGGTTAAAAATTACAGGCAATGAGTTGAATATATCTTCAGAAGATATTGACTTTGCTAATGAGGCTCATGAACGATTACTTTGTGCTTATGATGGCGATGATATTGAAATAGGTTTCAACGCACGCTTTTTAATTGAAATGCTTAAAAATCTGGGTTGCGAAGAAGTTGTACTTGAAATGTCGACCCCGAACCGTGCCGGTTTATTACTGCCTCAAGGTGGAGATAAAAACGAGGACGTATTAATGCTTGTGATGCCTGTTATGTTAAACAGCTACGCCTAGGTTAATAGCACTAAATAAATTGTGCTGCATGCTTTTAAAACAGGTGTTATGGGTATTTAATTTTCGGAAAACCTACAGGAGGGATAACAATTAAGATTTTTTGCAGTTATAGTATCATTGGCCTTTTATGAATTTGAATTGCAGAAATATTTTTCTCTACAGCATTCTTTCTTTTTGTTTTCTATCGTGTAAAAACAATGATAATATATTTCCTGCCGTTCAAAATGCTTCCCTTACCATAGTAAATGCCTCTGCAGATACACTTAATTATTATATAAATGGCACAAGGCAAAATAATACCTCAGGTTTATTTCCGGGAGGGGCCTTGGTTAACCAAACGGTTCCGGCAGGTACTTCTAATTATCAATTCAAAAAAAGCGGCAATGCCTCGGTATTATTTAGTAAGGCAATAACATTACAATATAACGCCAATAATAATATAACGGTTGCAAATTCTATATATGTATATGGCGAATTACCTAATCAAAATTTTTTAGTACTTAATGATACTTTAGTTGCTAGTACAGCAAATAACACAGCTACCATTAGGTTCGTAAATTTATCGCCCGATGCCGGGAGCATTACAGTTTCTGTTGGTATAGCTAAGTCGGGTAATTTAACCTCCTTTAATCAAATAGCATTTGCATCAAAACCACTTTCAAATTCAATATCAAGTGGATTAAATGAGATAAAAGTGTTTTTGCCAAATATTTCAAATCCAAAAATTGACACAACTATAAATATTCAACCAAATACAGTTAATACCATATTTACAAAAGGATTGTTAAAGGGAGCTGGTGGTGCTGCATTTGCTTTGGGGGCAATGGTTAATAAATAATATAAAATGTACCGCAGAAGTTATAAAAATATATTTTTATTCGTCGCAGTTATTCCATTGTTTTATTCATGTGGAAAAACTACTGCGAGTAAGGCCGGGTTAAATATTCAATACCAAATTTTAAATTTAAGTCCGGATTTAGGCTCAGTCAATTTGTTTATTGATTATTTGCAGGTTAACAAATACCCTATAAAATTTAACGTAAACCAAGGCTATTTTTATGTACCATCTATTGATACCCCGTATCAAATTCGTTCGGCAGTCGGCACTTTGTCGCCTCTTTTCTCAAGAGGTGATATCTTAAAAACTGGTGCCAAATATTCATTATTTATTATTGGTGACGCAGGAAAGAATACTGTTAATCAAATATTTACAGTTGATACGGCAACTGCTTCTAAAATAGGAACCGCTAAAATAAGGTTTATTAATGCTTCTCCAACTGAAAGTGGCGGGTTAGATGTTTCAATTAATGGTTCCACTATTTTTACGAAAGTATTTTATAAAAAAGTGAGCGATTATCTTGAGGTTCCGGTTGGTAATTATGATGTACAAATTAATGAAACAGGTTCAACAAATTTAATTAAGGAAATGCCCCTTGTTACTGTTCAAGACGGCAAGTTATATACCTTATATACCTACGGATATTCAAACCGGGCCGATTCGGCGGCTTTTAATTCGGCTATTATTACCAATAAATAGAATGGGTTAAGTTTTATTTATATTTTTGTTAAAAATTTACGCATTGGAAATTCTAAAAAGCCTTCTTGATTTTATCATACATATTGATAAACACCTCGCCAGCATTATTCTTCAATATCATTCATTAACCTATTTGATTTTGTTTGCTATTATATTTGCTGAAACAGGTTTTGTTATTACCCCCTTTTTACCAGGCGATTCATTATTATTTGCATCAGGTGCATTAATTGCCGGAGGTGTTACTGGATTAAACATTTATTTATTGTGTTTAATTTTAATTGTGGCAGCCTTTACGGGTAATACTTTAAATTATTTACTAGGTGGATATTTGGGACCAAAGGTTTTTAAGGAAAAGAATAAAATTTTAAAATTGGATTATTATTTACAGACAAAAGCCTTCTTTGATAAATATGGAGCAACAGCTGTAATTTTTAGCAGGTTTATGCCAATAATAAGAACAGTAGCACCTTTTGTTGCCGGGATTGGCCGAATGCCTTTTTTGAAATATAGTTTATATAATATAATTGGGGGTGTTTCCTGGATAGTGGTGTTTTTATTTGCTGGCTATTTACTAGGAAACGTTCCTTTTTTTAAATCTCACTTTGCATTGGTTGGTGTTATTATTATTCTAGTTTCAATTTTGCCACCTATTTATACTGCAATTAAATCAAATAGAATAAATACCGCTAACAAATAAACTAAAACAAGTAATATTAAATTGCTGATTTAGTTAAAAGTTCTTTTATTTTTTAAATTTTAATTGTTCAATACGGAGTGCTTTCAATTCAGTTTTTTTTAACGGAGTTTTAATTAATTTGTTCAAATCGGGCTCTCCGGCATCAATCCATGCCGAAAACCAAAAACTGCTAATTGAAAGAATAGCCGATCTCATTCTTCGTTCAACCATACCATTCAATAGTTTATTATAGGCCAAAGTATAAGCAACACCATAATCTTTAATTTTCTTTTTACCATGTAGAACCAATGTGTATTTATTTTGCATGGAAAAGGATTTGTTGGTAATACTTTCATATTTTAAAACCGAGTCGACACATTTAAAGGATGCTTTGCAAATACTAAATGCTTCCTTAATAGCACTTGTTATGTAATATGGCTTTCTACGGTATAAATGGTAGTTACTAAATAAAAGTTCAGGTATACGGTTCTCCCATAATGCATGTACCCCATTCTGATTTGTAAGTTGACCGTTATAGTTTTCAGTTAAATGAAGTGGTACATGAGCATCAGCAATATAATGCCCTAAATTGGCAGAAATTGCTAAAATAGCGGTTGTATCATGTTGCTTTAAGGCCCTAACCAAACTAAAATAGTTATTTTGAATAGCCCATGGCAAAATGCCATATTTATTGATGGTATCTGCAGTGAATTTAATTGCGGCATCGTAATAATTTTGTGGTATTGCACTAAATGGATTTTTTCCAAAATGATCAGCATTTAAAAAATGTTTTGGAGCCTCATTGCTATCAACATATCTGCGTTTATCAGCACTCACAGCATGTTCTGTTAAATATTGAATATTTGTTTCATAAAAGCCCTTCATCTTTTCGGGTAAAATAAAAACTGCTAGGTGGTTAATATGATAATGGGCAAAAAAACCCCATGAACTACAGGTAGTTGTAAGTAAAATCCCCGTTATAAGTTTCCAAAATACTTTCATGATAATTATTAAAAATTAGCAATTTAGAGAATTAATACTAATGTTTAATAAATTAATCAATAATATAATTTATTTAATTTTCCAATAATGTATAGGGTTTAAAAACTTATTTAAAAAAGAGGTTTGTTTTTAAAAAAAATCGCTGTATATTTGCAGTCCTTAAATAAAAAATTACTAGCTATACAATGGCAAATCATAAATCATCAATAAAACGTATACGTGCCAACGCGGCAAAGCGTTTACGCAATAGGTATCAGGCAAAGACTACCAGAAACGCTATAAAGAAATTAAGGACTACCACCAGTAAATATGAAGCAAAGGTGCTTTTGGTTAAAGTAGTTTCAATGCTTGATAGGCTTGCAAAAAAGAATGTTATACATAAAAACAAAGCTTCAAATAATAAATCAAAGCTTACTAAATTTGTAAATAGCTTAAGCTTTTAAAATATTATAGTCTTTTTATTAAGACTAATAATTACCCGTTTTCTGCAACGAAGACGGGTTTTTTTTGTTTTATTTAACATGCCAAAAAAGAATATTAATTTTGTGCTATTAATTTTCATTATTGCACCGTGTTTAAAATAAGCGTAATATACCATTGAGAATTTTTTTAAAAATCTTCCTTTTCTTAATACCCATTAATTTATTTGCTACTTCAAATAGTAATAGTATTGATAGTATCAAAAATATTATAGTTATCTCAAACAAAAACGACTTAAAACCAGATACACAATATATAAATTACCTTAATTTAATTGCATCCAGATATAGCGAAAACAATCCAGACAGCACACTCTTTTATACCAATAAGGCCAAAATCCTTTCTCAAAAAATCAATTATAAATACGGTGAGGCATTGGCATTATTTTTAAGTGCAGATGTAAGTCAATCAAAAGGAAGTTATCAAGATTTTAAGAAAAATATAAATAAAGCTATATCTCTTTTTCAAAGTATACATGATTTAAAAGGTTTAAGTAAATGTTATTCCTCCTATTCCTATTATTTCGGTATTACGTCTGATTTTAAATCTCAATTATATTATTTAAATCTATCGCTGGATATATCTAAAAAATTAGGCGATACCAGAAGAATTGGAGAAGGTTACAAAGATTTAGCAAATGTTTATGCATCTAAAGTGCAGTATTCAACCTTAGCCTTGGATTATTATTATAAATCACTTGAAATAGAACTTGTTTTAAATAATAAGCCAATTGTTGCCGATATATATAATGATATTGGTGATGTGTTTAATAGCATGGAAATGCATAGTAAGGCATTAGGTTATTTCAAAAAAGCCTTAATTATGTACAAAGGCATTAAGTCGCAAACCAGAGTTTGTATTGCCTACCTAAATATTGGCGAAACCTATCTTGCGCAAAAGGAATATTATATGGCAATTGATTATTTAATGCAATCATTAAATATTGCTAAATTATTGGATAATAAGGATTTATTATGTTTAAATAATACAGACCTTGGTTTGTCATATGCATTTTTAAAGAAAAATGAAATGGCAATTAAATATCTTTCAAACGCTTCAGAAATAGCAACCAAGTTTGATCTAAATACAGATAATATCAGGGTTTTAAATGCTTTTGCTAGTTTTTATAATGAACAGAAAAATTATGAAAAAGCTTATGCCTATGCCATTAAAGCGAAAGATGTTGCTAACAAATATGGTTACCTTGATTTGCTTTCAAATTCATTACTGCAACTACATCACTCTTTAGCAGGTTTAAATAATTACAAAGTTGCTTACGAAGTGCTTTTTCAGTATAATAAGTTAAGAGATAGTTTATTTAGTAATGAAAACATTCAGAAATTAACATCCTTCAATTTGGAGGCAGACTTTAATATAAAGCAAAAACAAAAAGATCTTCAACAACAAGAGAAAGTTGCTGCATATAAACAACGTATAGCACAACAACGTTGGGTAAATACTGTTTCAATGATATTGGTTATAGCTATGATTGCTATATCAATGGTTTATTATTTGCAAAGACTCAAGCAACAAAAAATTAATACCATGCTTGAAATTAAAAATAAGGAAGTACTTGATCAAAAGGCTGATATTGATGAGCAAGCTCAAAAACTTAATAGTTTAAACTCGCTTAAAGATAGGTTAATTTCTGTATTAGCACACGATTTAAGAGCTCCCCTAAGTACGCTTAGAGGTTTGTTTGGCCTTTTACAAGACGATACAATATCATACAATGAAATGCTTGAAATGATACCTAGCGTTTTAAAAAAGCTTGAATATACTTCTGATTTTTTAGATACGCTTCTTTTTTGGATTAATAGCCAAATGGAAAACTTTGAAAACTTTGCTAAAAGTTTTTATATAAAGGAAGTGGTGATTTTTGAAACAAGCAATTACCAAGAACAAGCTACCTTAAAGGGGATTTCTTTAATTGATAATGTACCTGCTGATTTGATAGTTTCGGCCGACCCAAATTCGATAAGAATTGTTATTAGAAACTTGGTTACAAATGCCATTAAATTTTCGAACCAAAATGATAATATAGAAATTACAGCAGGAAAGTTTGACGAAAGTAATATATTTATTTCTGTAAAAGATACAGGAACAGGCATGAATGAGGAACAACTGGATAAGATTTTTAAAACTAAAGTGAATAGTAAAGTAGGCACTCAAAATGAAAGCGGTACAGGTATGGGGATGCTTTTTTGTAAAGATCTGGTTGAAAAGTGCAACGGTAAAATTTGGGTAAAAAGTAAAATTGGCGAAGGTACCGAATTTACTTTTACAATACCTATTGGTACTATGAAGGCTACTTCAATTGGTCCGTCTCGAACTTTATAAACAATAAATATACTTTAAAACAAAAATGGTTAATGATTACCTATCGTTAACCATTTTTGTTTATAGCCTTATTACCCATATATAACCTCTAATGTAATAGGAACGCTAAGTGCTTTTGATATGATGCAATTTGTTTTAGCTCCGGTGGCAATTTCATGAAATTTTTCGTCTGAAACACCCTCAATCAGTGATCCTTTTAGTTCCAGATGGATGCCTGTTATGCTCAAGGCAGCCATATCCAAGTCCAGTATAGCCTGGGTTGATAAATCGCCTGGAGTAAAACCTGCCTGACTTAAAGCGGCGCCAACGGCCATAGTAAAGCAACCGGCGTGTGCTGCTGCTATCAATTCTTCCGGGTTTGTGCCAATGCCATCTTGAAAGCGTGTTTTAAACGAAAATTGGGTATTGTTTAAGGTAGTACTTTGGGTGGAAATTTCACCTTTACCGGCGGTCAATGTACCGTTCCAGTGGGCATGTGCTGTTCGTTTCATGATTTATTTTTTTAAATGAATTATTCAAAATAACTTATTTATAAGTTTTTAGTTTAAGTGTGGTATTTCAAATACCTTATTAATTTTATCTATAAATGTTAAAATATCATCATGTCCTAATTGTGTTTCAGACGAGGTAATAAAATATTCAGGTATTTCTTCATATGTTTCACCCAAGGCTTTTTTAAATCTTGAAACATTTTGGTCGGTTTTTACTCCCGATTGCTTGTCGGCTTTAGTGAAAATTAACACAAATGAAAGTCCTTTTTCTCCCAACCAATTACAAAATTCTAAGTCAATTTTTTGTGGTTCTAACCGGCTATCAATCAAAACCATCACACATTGCAAGCTTTCTCTTTTATCTAAATAGGTATGTATAAATTTATCCCAGTCGGCTTTTTTACTTTTTGAAGCTCTTGCATAACCATAGCCGGGTAAATCAACAATGTACCAATTTTCGTTTATTAAAAAATGATTAATAAGTTGGGTTTTACCTGGTGTTTGCGATGTTTTTGCCAAGCCCTTTTTGCCTGTCAGCATGTTAATTAAGGATGATTTGCCAACATTTGACCGACCAATGAAGGCATATTCTGGCATTACTGCGGGAGGTAATTTTGATACTTGGGTATTGCTGCAAATAAACGTTGCCGACTTAATGATCATAAAGCAAAGGTAAAGTTTACTAATTAATATCAGGTAAGTTTAAGTTGCTAATCTATTTCCAGATTGTAATAAAACTTTACAGTTTGTATTAAACCTAACCAAACATCAATTTATCTGTTTAAATCTAATCGGTTTAATCATCTTATTAATGCAAATAAAAACAACCACTTTTAACTGGTCATTTAAATATTATTAGAATTAAGATATCGATAAAAACTTAAAAAGAGAAGAATTGAAAAACAGTTTATGCTCAATAATCGGATATACGTGTATGCCTTCTTTTTATGTAATTCCGAAAATCAAGTACAATACCGGCGCATACATATACAATTAATGGAAACCCAACTGCCAAAAATGATGAGTAAATAAAGAATAATCTAATTTTAGCAATTGATATATTGAACTTTTCGCCCAAATAGGTACAAACCCCAAAGGAATGCCTTTCAAAATAGGTAATAATTTGTTGAAACATTTCAATTATATTTTAAAATTTTATTTCCAATTGCACAATCAAGGCATCTTTTTTTATTGCAATAATTGCTTTTTAATTCCAATAAAGCTTGCGATTCAAACGCAGTTTTTATATTAACCCCTAAGTTACTAAAACTTTTAATGATTGCATTATTTTCATATGTTAAAATTTCTAATAATAACAAGCTCTTATTTACAAAACTTTGTAATTGGTTGTGTTTTCCATAGCAAAACAAGAATATAGAAACTGAATTTATCAGTAAAGTATCGATAGAAGAATGCCCTAAATTTTTTTCGGTTTGTATGGATGGTACATCGAAGTTATAATGATTATTCCAGTATGGATTTACTTTTAGGTTAGCAAATAATTCTCTAAACCCTTTAATATCAGTGGTTTCAAGAATTTTTGAAAACAGATGATTTGAATTTGAAATAAGCGCAGCAAATTGAGCCAGCCTTAAAGTAGGAAAATTTTGTGGCCTCAAACGCATAAATTTCCATAAATGCTTTTCAATGGGTTTTAAATTGAATTTATGTGCTAAATAATGATACTCTTTTTTTAATTGTAATGGATAATTGTCTGTAAAATCATTATTTAATAGTCCGGCTTGTCCAAAAATTAAAGCTTCAATTTGTAAGGAGTTGTTTTTGCATTTTGCAAATATATTTTGTTGAATTGATTTGGCAAGTAATTCGAAGGGTAAATGGTTGGTCTTAAACCCGAAATTAGCCGCTAAAAATTGATAAAATGTTTCCTCCCAATCCCCTTTGTTTAGTTGAATGGACTCAATAACTAAATTACTTTTTTTTTCTAATCGCTCCACCAATACCCTTGTTAACCAGTTTTGCATGGTTAAACTATCAATATTGCCAATTGATACCTCACATGGAATGAAAGTTTGATGCCCAAAAATTAGTTGATGGTATTTGTTATAAAGATGGGTTGGAATTCTATTTTTTAGTTCGATGGTAGGTAAATTAAGCCCATTTGATGTAAACATTTGATCATCATTATTATAAACAACGTGAAGGATCACATTATTGTAGGCACTATCATAATTATGTTTATGCCTTATCCAATCAGACGAAGAAATGTGAACTTCTATATTTCCTGCCCATAGGGTATTGCCAATTTTTACTTTTGCTGTATGAAAATCGGGTCCGGAATCGGTATTGTGCGTTCCGGCAGAAATAATTTCTATAATATCTCCTTCAATTGTTTGAAGATTTTGGTGGTCAAATAATTGAAACTTCCATACATGATGTAAAAAATCTTCATTGAAAATCATAACCGAAGTTAATGATTTATATATTTATATGTATAAATTATTTATAATAATTAAAGTATTAACCTTTATGTATTATTTAAACATTTACATTTTTATTTAGCAGTTTTTTTAAAGTGGATTTTATACTATTTTTTTGCAATTTTATAAAAGGTTACAGAGCTCAGTTAGGCTATTTATAGTACCTACCTGTCCGTTATTAACTTTTCCAAAACCATAATTGGCAAAAATAAATGGCAGGCCAGCTTTGGTGGCCGAATTATAGTCGCCTAATGTGTCGCCAATATAAACAGGTGCTTGGAGGTTATAATCATTCACTATATCCTTTATATTTTCGGCTTTAGGATTTCCCTTAGTGCCATAACATTGATGACCCATAAAATAATTCCCGAATTGGCTAAATTCCAGAAATAATTCTATGTAGCCATTCTGACAATTGCTTACGATAAACAATTTGTATTTTTTGGATAGATAAGTCAAGGTATCTTGTAAGCCTGGGTATAAAATGCCTCCATTTTTTTGAAGGAAGGCCATTTCATGTTTTGCACATAACTCCATCACTTCATTTCTTTGAACGGGATCCAGCTCAGGAAATAGCATATCAAAAATTACATTATAGGCCATTCCTGTAATAGAGCGTACTTTTTCTTGGGTCATTTCCACATTTAAAAAATCAACCTCATTAATGGCTGCTTGCCAGGCGTAAACCACATTTTGCGTGCTATCCCAAAGTGTACCATCAAGGTCGAAAATTATACTGTCGAATGTATTTTGAAGTGTATTTACCATTTATATGGATTAATAGTTTAAATTTTTTCAGTATTTATTTTTGAATTTCTTACCTCCAGAAATGGCAATAAAAACAGTTGCTAATGTTACCAAAATAATTGAAATAATAATAATAAGGATAAATGGTTCAAAAAAAAGGAGAAGTTGACCTGCAAAAATTAAATAAAATCCGGGTATCATTAAAACTCCGCCAAACCAATTACAAAATCCTATTTTATCATTTACTTCATTTTCGTTATATCCGGAAATTAAGTGGGCTTGTTTCTTAAATTTAACCAAATAACTTAAATAAATTATTATCAAGCCTACAATTGACAAGATGATAACTGGTACTATGGTTTTCACATCAATCATAAAAATTACACTAAAAAAAATCCTGTCGATTTTTAAGCAACAGGATTTTGAATTAATTTTTTGGTAATATTATTTCCCCAATTTTACCTTCAAGTTTTCATCTATGGCAGCTAAAAACTCCTCGGTGTAAAGGTAATCTGTGCCATGTTCAACCTTTGGTTTTATGGTAATAGCTAAATCTTTGGTCATTTTGCCACTTTCTACCGTTTCAATACAAACCTGTTCAAGCGTTTTACAGAAGTTAATCAACTCTTGATTATTATCCAGTAAACCACGAAATTCTAATCCACGTGTCCAGGCAAAAATTGAGGCAATTGGGTTGGTAGAGGTAGGTTTGCCTGCCTGATGGTCGCGGTAATGGCGTGTAACTGTTCCATGGGCTGCTTCTGCTTCCATAACAGTACCATCCGGTGTAACAAGTGTTGAAGTCATTAAACCTAATGAGCCAAAGCCTTGAGCAACAGTATCTGATTGAACATCCCCATCATAATTTTTACATGCCCAAACAAAATTACCATGCCATTTCAGTGCTGATGCTACCATATCATCAATAAGGCGGTGTTCGTAAGTTAAATTATTGGCATCAAACTCCGCTTTAAACTCATTTTCATAAATATCTTGAAAAATATCTTTGAACCTCCCATCATACCTCTTTAGAATAGTATTTTTTGTGGATAGATAAAGAGGCCACTTTTTAAGTAATGCCTGGTTAAAACAAGCACGTGCAAAACCTATGATAGATTCATCGGTATTGTACATCGCCATTGCAACACCATCGCCCTTAAAATTAAAAACCTCGAATGATTGTTCAGTACCGCCGTCTTCGGGTGTAAATGTAATGGTAAGCTTGCCTTTTCCTTTTGTAACAAAATCGGTAGCCCTATATTGATCACCAAAAGCATGGCGACCTATACAAATTGGTGCAGTCCAATTTGGAACTAAACGTGGAATATTTGACATAACGATAGGTTCACGAAAAACAGTACCATCCAAAATATTTCGAATTGTACCATTTGGCGATTTCCACATTTGTTTAAGATTAAATTCCTTTACACGTTGCTCATCAGGTGTAATGGTGGCACATTTAATGCCAACTCCATATTTTAATATCGCGTTAGCGGCGTCAATGGTAACTTGATCATTTGTTTCATCCCTGTACTCAATTCCAAGGTCGTAGTATTTAATATCCAGTTCAAGATACGGAAATATCAGTTTATCCTTTATAAATTTCCAGATAATACGAGTCATTTCATCGCCATCCAGTTCAACCACCGGATTATTTACTTTAATTTTTGACATTTTAAATTAATTACTTGTTAACGGCTTCAAATATATAAAATTGAGTTTATTATATTATGATGGTGACCCTGATGGGCGGTATAAAACTTTAAGTTTTAATTGGTTTTCACAAAAAGGATAAAAATTTATTTATTATTTGCGGTTTTTTTATATTTTCTTATTACTTTTATGGACTTTTACAAAGTACATTAAAATAAAATTTACTAAAGCACTAAAGTAATTATGATAAAATTCCTGTCAAAACCAACTTTTTTAACACTGTTAGTTTGTTGTTTAACCCTTTTTGCAAAAGCGCAAATTGGTTATAATTATGCAAAAGTAGATTTAGGTATTGGCTTTACTTCCAACCAAATTTTTGGTGACGTTGCCAAAAAAACAACTACCCAATCATTTGGCGGCAGTCTTACTTACCATATTTCTCCTTTTTTCAATATAGTTTCAGAAACTCAATTTGGTAGCTTGGCAGGTGGTAATCAATATTCTGATCCTAATAGAAGGCAGTTTAAGGGTAACTTTTTCTCCACTCAATTAAGAGAACAATTACAAGTTGGTGAGTTGATAGATTATTCTGACAATAATTTTTATAATGCAATTAAGAATTTCTACAGTTCTGTTGGTGTTGGTGTTTTAGTAAATCATGTTACTTCAATTACTCGCCCGGTTGGTTCAGAGTTAGGAACAAATAATACCAATATTATTTTTATCCCTTTAAAGGTAGGATATGAGTTTAAAATTTTTAACGATTACGATCAGCCTTATATAAAAATTGATCTAGGCGTTCAATTAAACGCCATGTTGAGCGATAACCTTGACGGTTATGCCTATGGCTCAACCAATGATTTCCTAATACAAGAAACTCTTGGTATAAAATTTGCAATTGGTGCCGGTAATACTTCATATAGAAAACAAGTTTCTTATTAATTTGTTACTATATTAAACAGGCATAAATAGCAGCTTAAATACTGTTGTCTGGGTAATATAGTAATTCGGATTTTATCTGAATTATTTCATTTATTAATTTAAAATGAAATATATGGAAAACGATCAAAAAGAAAACTTGAAATTTAATGCCGAAGAAAATAGCTTTGAATTTGATGTTCCAAATCAACATAACCGCTATTTTCATCCCGATCCTTATCATACATCGGCCAAAAATGGCGAAGATATGAACTCAACTTATGATGAGGCTAATCCATATGATACGGCAGAAGAATATATTCCCAATGAATCGCTCGAAACTGATGTTGAAAGTTTGGGCATGCACATTGACAACGGCGAAATTGTTGATATTGATGTAGTGGATAAAATTCTAAGTCATACACCCGAAGATGACCGGGATGATTTAGATGAAGAAGGTTATCCAAAAAAAGATTAAAATTCCCGTAAAGTTCCCAATCAGATTTTAAAAACTTACAATGCTTTAATCCCCGTTTTTCTGTTCGAAAACCAATAAACTACTATTTTTATAATTATGTTGAAAGGATTTTTTAATGTCCCTGTTGCAATAAATGAACCAGTTTTAAATTACGCCCCCGGTAGCGCCGAACGTACCACACTTAAAATTGCATTAAAAAATGCCCGTGATAAAATATTGGATATACCAATGTACATTGGCGGGGAGGAAGTACGAACCGGTAAAACAAGTCAAATAAGGCCACCTCATGATCATCAACATGTGTTGGCAGTATATCATGATGGTGAAAAGAATCATGCTGAGGACGCCATTAAAGCTGCTTTAGCTGCCAAAGATAATTGGGAAAATATTGCTTGGGAACAAAGGGCAGCCATTTTTTTAAAGGCGGCTGATTTGATTGCAGGGCCATATAGAGCAGAAATTAATGCTGCTACTATGCTAGGGCAATCAAAAAATGCTTATCAGGCCGAAATTGATGCAGCTTGCGAATTGATTGATTTTTTAAGGTTCAATGTGCAATACATGACCGAAATTTATGCACAACAACCTCAATCGTCAAAAGGTATTTGGAATAGGGTAGAACACAGGCCATTGGAAGGCTTTATTTTTGCCATTACCCCATTTAACTTTACGGCCATTGCCGGTAATTTGCCAGCTTCGGCTGCCATGATGGGTAATGTTGTTGTGTGGAAACCAGCGCCAACACAAATTTATGCCGCTAATGTGGTGATGAAGGTTTTTATTGAAGCAGGTTTACCAGCAGGTGTTATCAATTTAATATATGGGGATGGCCCACTAATAGGAGAAGTTGTATTTAACCACCCCGATTTTGCAGGAATTCACTTTACTGGTTCTACAGGTGTTTTTCAAGCTATTTGGAAAACAATAGGTCAAAATATACATAAATATAAAACTTACCCACGTATAGTTGGAGAAACTGGTGGAAAGGATTTTGTTTTAGCTCATGCTAGTGCAGATGCTGATGTTGTTAGCACAGCATTATTGCGCGGAGCATTTGAATACCAAGGCCAAAAATGTTCGGCCGCATCAAGGGCGTATATACCTGCCTCATTATGGCCAACTGTAAAAGAAAAGCTTCAGGCTGGTATTGTATCCTTTAAGGTAGGTCCGGTTGAAGATTTTGAAAATTTTGTAAATGCGGTAATTGACGAAAAATCATTCGATAAATTGGCCAAATACATTGATGAGGCCAAAGCGGATGCAAATGTTGAAATAGTTGCCGGAGGCACCTATGATAAAAGTATAGGATGGTTTATACAGCCCACCGTATTGAGAGTAACCGACCCTTTTTATGTTACCATGAGCAGTGAACTTTTTGGTCCGGTATTATCCATTTATGTTTATGATGACCATGATTTCGAAAAAACAATGGAAATTATTGATAAAACTTCTATTTATGCTTTAACAGGTTCTATCATTTCGAAAGATAGATATGCCATTGCCAGGGCAACAGACAAGTTAAAAAACGCTGCCGGTAACTTTTATATAAATGATAAACCAACCGGTGCGGTAGTTGGTCAGCAACCATTTGGCGGAGCAAGAGGCTCGGGCACTAATGATAAAGCCGGATCAATGATTAATTTATTGCGTTGGGTTTCGCCACGAACAATAAAAGAAACCTTTGATCCGCCTAAAGATTACAAATACCCTTTTCTAAACAAAGAGTAAAGCCAAGCATTTATCCTAATAAATCTGGTCTGAATTTTGGTGCAACGCGTTTTTTGGATGCTTGTTCATAAGCATAGCCCAGTTTTATAATATCGGCCTCTTTATAGGCAGTACTGACGAATGATAAGCCTATCGGTAGGTTTTGAAAGTAACCCATCGGTACTGTAATATGCGGATAACCAGCCATTGCAGCAGGGGAGGAGAAGGAAAATCCATTATCATAATCGCCATTTATGAGGTCAATACAACAGGCAAAGCCGTTGGTTGGCGCCGAAATTGCGTCCAAATTATTATCCCTCATAATTTTGTTGATGGCTTCTTTGGTTAATCCGCTGGTCTTTTTTAGTGCATCTAAATATTCCTTTTCAATCAGGGTTTTTTTGGCCTCGGCTTGTTCTAAAATTTCTTGTTTAAAAAAGGGCATTGCAGTGCCTTCATTTTGTTTATTAAATTCAATTACTTGAGCAAGTGAATGAATTTTACAATTTGCCTGACTCAAATACTTGTTCAAACCATCTTTAAATTCATATAACAATACCGTAAACTGGGCGCCAAATGCCTCTTTCAATTGTTTATAAAGCTCCACTTCAATAATAATAGCACCTTTATCTTTCAAGGTTTTAATCGCATCCTGAAAAATCGAATCCATAGCAGGATTTACCTTTAAGCTGTCTTTTTCAATGCCAATGCGTTTACCTTTTAACCCGTTTTCATCCAAAAATTGGGTATAATCGGTTATTGATTTACCCTTTGCACCTGCGGTAGCAGAATCATTGGGGTCAATTCCGGCCAATGCGCCCAATAAAATTGCGGCATCTTTCACAGTACGCGCCATAGGGCCAGCGGTGTCCTGGGTTGCAGATATAGGTATAATCCCTGTTCTGCTCCATAAACCTACCGTTGGTTTAATACCAACCAAACCATTAACAGATGATGGTGATACAATAGAACCATCAGTTTCGGTACCTATAGCAATAGCACATAAATTTGCTGAAGCTGCGGAACCTGAACCGGCACTTGATCCACTTGGGTTACGATCTAAAATATAGGGGCATTTGGTTTGCCCGCCACGGCTACTCCATGCGCTTGTTGAGCGGGTTGACCTAAAGTTTGCCCATTCGCTCAAATTGGTTTTGCCTAGTAAAACCGCACCTGCCGCTCTTAACTTACTTACAATAAAAGCATCCTCTATGGCTGTATTATCTGCAATAGCCAGTGAACCAGCCGATGTTCGCATTTTATCGCCGGTGTTTATATTATCTTTAATTAATACAGGAATGCCATGCAATGGCCCCCGCACTTTGCCTGCCGCACGTTCTTTGTCCATGTTATCAGCAATGATTAGGGCATCCGGGTTAATTTCAATTACTGCATTCAGTTTAGGACCGCTTTTATCAATATCTTCAATTCTCTTTAAATATTGTTCGGTAATATAGCGCGAAGTATATTCCTTGCTTTGCATTTTTTGCTGTAGCAACTCAATGCTAACTTCATTTAATACAAAATCATTAAGATCGATAGGTAAATTGTTTGGAATTTTTGCTTTAGTTTCTGCTTTGGCGGTTAATCCGGTTATTGATAAACCAGCTATTGCCCCGGTTTTAAGGAAGTTTCTTCTTTGCATACATCTTTTTATATTTTCTAAAATAATCAAAAAATTATTAAAAATATTTTTTTAATTCAAAAAGTATTTAGACATTTGTCTAAATATATAAATAAAACACATTGAATATTATTTTTAAAGCGCTTAATGACCAAACCCGAAGGGAAATTTTAGACTTGCTAAAGCAAAAAAACCTTACAGCCGGTGAAATAGCCGATCAATTCAATATTTCAAAACCAAGCATCTCGCATCATCTTGATTTGCTACGCCAAGCAGGCTTAGTAGTATCAGTAAAAGAGGGGCAATACATATATTATTCCATCAATACCACTGTAATGGATGAGGTTGTGAAATGGATTATCAATTTAAATGCAAAAAATAAATAAAATAAGTATGAAAAAATTCTCGGTTAATGATATAGCCTTATTACTAATCTGGGTTTCGCCGGCTATTTATCTTTTTTACGGTTACAACCTGTTACCACAAAATGTACCTACCCACTATGACATAAATGGCAATGTGAATGGCTATAGTAGCAAAGGCGCTTTTATTGGCATTCAGTTGTTTTTGATGGGTATATCATGCTTTACTTACTTTTTGGTAAGGTTTATCCCTGTTTTCGACCCAAAAAAGCAAGCAAAATACAGTGATGATACTTATTATAAATTGGCGGCCGGTTTGGTAGTGTTTTTAACAGCACTAAGCTTGGTTATTATTTATGCCGCTTTAAACAATGGTTTTAAAATAGAGCAGTTTTTATTTCCCATAGTAAGCTTGCTTTTTGTTTTTATTGGCAATTTGATGAATAGCATTAAACCAAATTATTTTGCAGGCATACGCACCCCATGGACTTTAGAAAGTGAAGATAATTGGAGGGCGACTCACCGTTTGGCTGGCAAACTATGGGTAATTGGGGGTATTATATTAACAATTTGCCTACTTGTTTTACCAACCCAAATAAAAAACATTGTATTTATGGTAGCCATTGGGGTTTTTGTGCTAGTACCTGTAAGCTATTCCTATTATTATTTTAAGCAAAAACAACAATAAACTTATTTATGAAACACTTATTTCTTTTTATCCTAGCAATAGCATTGCAAATTCCGATTAAAGCGCAGGACATTTCTGGGAGTTGGACAGGCAAAATTGCTGTTGGTGCAACCAAAATTCGTTTGGTTTTTAATATAAAGAAACAAACAGATACAAGCTATTTATCAACTTTTGATAGCCCGGATCAAAAAGCCTACAATATTCCTTGTAAAAGTACTTTGATAAAGGGGGATAGTTTAATTATTGATATCCCTTTAATTGGAGGTGCTTATAAAGGTAAATGGAACCGTAACGACAGTATAGCTGGAACATTTAAGCAAGGTGTTGCAAAACTAGTTTTAAATATGACAAGGAAAACCGGTGATGATAAACCTGAAGCCCCCAAAGTATTTAACAGACCCCAAACCCCCAAGCCTCCGTTTGATTATTTTACCGAGGATGTAGAATATGATAATGCGGATAAAAGCTTGCACTATGGCGCCACCTTTACCCGACCAAACTCGGCAAGAAAATATCCAACTGTTATTATAATTTCAGGTAGCGGTACACAGGATAGAAACGGGACCATTTTTAACCATCAACTATATTGGGTATTGGCCGATTATTTGACAAAACAAGGTATTGCAGTTTTAAGGGTTGACGACCGAGGCGCGGGTAAGTCATCATTAGGTACAGACATCAACAATAAAACCAGTCTTGATTTTTCGTATGATGTGGAGGCAAGTATGAATTATTTAGAAACACGAATGGATGTTGATAAAAAACATTTGGGTTTAATTGGCCATAGCGAAGGCGGGATAATAGCCCCGATGGTAGCTGCACGCCGAAAGGATGTTAATTTTATTGTGATGTGGGCAGGTCCCGAAGTGGGTGGTGCACAAACCATGACAAGTCAGGTTGGGGTAACTTTAAAAAACAAAGGGGTTGATAGTGCAGCCATAGCGGCATTTAAAGAATTACATTTTAAAGCATTAAGTTTATTTGCAAGCTCCGAAACAAAAGAAGAATTGGATAAACAATTAACACCTGTTTTTAATGCCTGGAAATCGCAACAATTGCCTGCAACCTTGGCAGCACTCAATATGCACGATGACGCCCTTACAAACGCGCTAAAAATGTACAATGGCTTGTATGATATTGGTTGGTTTCGATTTTTTATTGGTTACAAGCCTGAGATTGATCTAGCCAAAGTTAAATGCAAGGTGTTGGCCATTAATGGATCAAAAGATACTCAGGTAGATGCTAAGTTGAACTTAAAAAAGATAAGTGAAGTATTGGCCGAGAGTGGAAACAAACATTTTGTGACGAAGGAAATACCCGGTTTAAACCATTTACTACAAACAGCCATAACGGGCGATCTATCAGAATACGAGCAAATTGAGGAAACTATATCGCCGGTAGCGCTAAAAATAATTTCTGATTGGATTAAAATGGAAACCCGATAATTGCGTTATTTGGGTGTATGAAAAAGGTTTTTTATTTATTTCCGCTGCTTTTTATTGCAGTAATGCCGAAAAAAGGTTTTCCACAAAGTGATTCTACTTTACGTAAGCAGATTGTTCAGATAACCAAATCTGTAAATGGGATTGTTGGTGTATCGGTTTTAGGTATTGAAGATAGAGATACATTAAGTGTAAACGGAACTTCGCGTATGGTTTTGCATAGTGTTATTAAATTACCTATTGCAATGGCAGTTTTGAACCTTGTTGATTCAGGCAAACTAAAAATCGATGCGTTGGTACATATTAAAAAGCGCGATTTGGTAAAAGATACCTATAGTCCGCTAAGAGATAAATACCCAAAAGGGGAAGTAAATATTCCGCTAACCGAATTATTGAGCTATATGGTTAGCTTGAGCGACAATAATGCCTGCGATATTTTATTGAACATTATAGGCGGCACTCAGGTTGTAGAGAATTATTTATTAAGAAAAGGGCTAAAAGGAATAGCCATACAAGCATCCGAAGCCGATATGGCTTCCGCATGGGAGGTACAGTATACCAATTGGGCAAAACCCGTGGCTTTAACCCGACTTTTGGACAATTTTTATCAGGGTAAAATGCTTTCAAAACCAAGTACAGATTTTTTATATAAACTGCTTACCGAAACCTCCACGGGCTCAAAAAGAATAAAAGGATTATTACCCGATGGCACGGTGGTAGCACATAAAACAGGCACCTCGCCAACCAATAAAGCGGGCTTATCGCCGGCAACAAACGATGTAGGCATTATTACCTTGCCCAATGGTAAACATTTGGCCATCGTGCTAATGGTAGGTAATTCTACAGATAATGAAGCCGCGAGAGAAGGAGCGATAGCCAATATTGCCAAAGCAGTTTGGGATTTTCATTTGCATTGATTTTTTAAAGAACTTTAAAACAGAAACTTGTTGTGTAAATAGCAAGCCTAAACCAAACCGTCCGCATTTATCCTTCCATAAAGGGTTATACCAGATTTTTTTAGGGTTATCAAACTGCCTCATCAAATTGGGAATAATTCTAAATGATATTTAATTTATTTTAAATAAATTTATACAACGCTTTTTTACCACCAAAACAAGCTGCAATTGGACCGATATGGTTTTATCATAAAGTTATGATATGGTGGTGAAGGGGTATGGGGGAGAATACAGGTTAATAGGGTTGATGGAGAAGGGTCGGAGTTTATTATTCAATTGTCATTAAATTAAAAATTCATGAAGGCTTATTTTCTGTCATTTTTTCTTTTATTTTCAACCGTTTGTAAAGGGATAGCTATTAAAAATGAAGGTATTAACCTTGATTCTATTCCTAAAAATGGCTTAATAGTAAATAAGGGCTGGAAATATCATTTTGGCGACGACCCTAATTGGGCCAAAACAAATTTTGACGATTCGAACTGGTCTCCGATTTATCTGGAAAAAAGCATCAAAGATTTACCTGATTTTCAAATAAATGAAATAGTATGGTTTAGGGTAAAGTTGCGCGTGGACAAAAAGCTTAAAAATAAAACTATTGCTTTATTAATTAATCAAATAGGTGCATCAGAAATATACTTTAATGGTATATTAATTCAAAAGTTTGGTCAAGTTAGTGCAAGTGCTGATTTTGAAAAGACGTACGATCCTAGAGAAATCCCCCTTACAATCGAATTGAACAACGAAACTGAACAATATATTTGTGTTAAATATTCGATTAATAGCAAAATATTTTTTTTATTTAACTATCATGGAACGTATGAGTCGATTTTCGATAAGAATATTTTAAATGTAACAATTGCAGAACCTCAATTTGCTTGGGAAAAATATAAGCTTTATCACATTTCCAGACCTTTGCAGCGAGCTGTTATATTTGGCGTATTTGTTATTTTATTTATACTTCAATTACTTATTTACCTGAATTTTCGCGAACGCAAAATCAACTTATGGCTGTCGTTGTTTTGTCTTTTCCAGGCATTTACCTTTCTTGATTTTCTATTAGAGAATTTCGATGACCCGAACTTTTTAAACCTATATCATTTCATTTTTAGCGTCACAGCGCCAATTACATTTTTATTTTTTTTATTAACGGGGTATGATTTGTTTAGTGAACCAAAAAAAATATGGTTCAAATTTTTAGCATTAATTTGCGTTTCAATAATTCTGTTGGGTATATTCATAAATACCGATTTTATTTTTATTATACTAGGTATTTTAGTTTACACTGATATTTTAAGAATAGGGATAAAAGCCTACAAGGCTAAAAAACAAGGTGCTAACCTCTTTTTAGTTGGCCAGTTTTTTGCCACCTTTTTCTATATTAGCTTTAACCTGCTTTATAATATCTCTTTCATTACAAATTGGATTATTTTAAAACAATTAGCAAGCTTGCCCTATAGTTTTAAGTTAATAGAGGTCGACATCGCTTTTTTAACTCCGGCTATTACAATTTCCATTTTATTGGCACGCGAATTTGCCCAAAACTTGGTTGCCTTGCGTCATAGACTCGAAGAGGTTGAAGCCTTATCTTTGCGCAGCTTACAGCAAGAAATTGAAAAGCAGCAAATATTGTCCTCACAAAACGAATTACTTGAAAGTCAAGTTAATGAGCGAACTGTGGCACTTCAACAATCATTAAACCATCTCAAAGCCACCCAAACCCAACTCATCCAATCCGAAAAAATGGCATCCCTAGGCGAGCTCACTGCTGGCATCGCCCATGAGATACAAAACCCACTAAATTTTGTAAATAACTTTTCGGAAGTAAGTGTTGAGTTGCTTGACGAGCTGAAAGAAGAAGAGGAAAAAGGAAACAAAAAAGAAGTGATTGCACTAGCAAATGACTTAACCCAAAACCTCGAAAAAATAAACCACCACGGCAAACGTGCCGATGCCATAGTAAAAGGCATGTTGGAACATTCAAGAGCAGGCTCAGGCACCAAAGAACCTACCGATATTAACAAACTGGCTGATGAGTATTTACGCCTCTCCTATCATGGCTTGCGGGCAAAGGATAAATCCTTCAATGCCGGGATGGTAACCAATTTCGATGAGAATTTAACATTGATCAATTTAATCCCTCAAGATATTGGCAGGGTGTTATTGAATCTGTTTAACAACGCCTTTTATGCGGTAAATCAAAAACAAAAAGTAGCAGACCTAAACTATCAACCGGAAGTTGCGGTAACCACTTATTCAGAAAATGGAAAAGTGATTATTAAAGTAAAAGATAATGGCATAGGCATCCCCGGTGCTATAAAAGATAAAATTATGCAACCTTTTTTCACCACTAAACCAACCGGAGAGGGTACAGGACTTGGCTTGAGCTTGACTTATGATATGGTGGTGAAGGGCCATGGTGGCAAAATTGAAGTGAATAGTAACGTTGGGGAAGGTTCGGAATTTGTGATTTATTTGCCGATGGGATAAATTAAAATAATAACTATTGGAATTATTATTGTTTTGCGCTTGAATTTGAATTTTATTATGTTTAGATTTGGTTAGCTGTTGTTATTGCCTGATAATGATGTTTTTAAGATCTCTTAATCTTGGGAAAATGTTACAATCAGTATCTACAAAATTGTTTTATACTTTATTAACGCACCCTAAAATTTAATTATTTTCAATGAAAAAGATCCTTAAATCCTGCTTATTAATCGCAGTATCACTTGCCGTGTTTTCGATTGCAAAAGTTGAAGCACAAACATCAAACACACCCACACATTATAAAGACATGGTATCAGAAAATCCGAGCGCCGATGCTGATATTAAAATAGTGTCTGATTTTACTAACGCACTTGTTGGAGGTGATATTGACAAAGCCAAATCCTTCCTGGCAAGTAACTGTATCAATTTTGGCCCTGGCCCAACAGACTCTACCAATGTAGCTCAATTTGTTGACCAATGGCAAGCAAATTATAAATCACAATCCAACCGTCAGGTAGGCTTTGTAGCCGCAACCTTTCATGTAAAAACCGGTAACCTTCAAGGTAATTGGGTGGCAGCTTGGGGCGATTATACCTTTACTGCCAACGGAATTACAGTAAAGTTTCCTTACCACAGTTCATACCATATAACTAAAGGAAAAATAGACGTTAGCAGGATATATTATGATCAGTTATATATATTCAAAACATTGGGCTATACGCTAACACCTCCGGCCGGGGGTAAATAAATTCAATAATAAAAGCCAATAATAGCAGCTAAAATTTTGAAGGCAGCCAATTAATTTTGAGCTGTCTTTTTTTATATTTCAATATAGCCACTACTTTATTGCCACCAAATTTATCAAGGTCTTGATTTTATTTTGCATTTTTAAGATGAACAAACCTTCCAACAAGGTTAAAGGCATGAGGAATTTCATTAAGCTATTAATTCACGTTATCCGGATATAGGGGCGAAATTTAAGTAAATGATAGAAATTGAGTAGGTTCGGTGTTTTAAATTTAATTAGCAGCATAAGCTATTAAAATGAGGCCTAGCCACATTAAATATAATAATGACGGGTTTTAATCAGTAATTAATAAAACAACCTATGAATGAGTCCATTAGCTAGCGAACAGTAGTTTAGAATATTATTAATATAGCATAAAATGTATGGCAAATACTTATCATCAAATTTACTTACAAACTGTTTTGCAGTTAAATACCGCGAGGCGGTAATTGCTAAAGATTGGCAATCTAAATTATTCGGTGTAATTGGTAATTTAATTAATGAGGCTAATTGCAAAACACTAATTGTAAATGGGGTGGAAGACCATGTTCATTGTTTCTTTGGTTTAAAGTCTACTGTTTCTGTGTCAGACTTAATGAAATCGGTTAAAGCAAAATCATCAAAATAAATTAATGACCATTCTTTAACACCAAATCGTTTTGAATGGCAGGAAGGTTATGGTGTATTTTCGTATAGTCAATCGCAAATTGATCGTGTATATAATTATGTATTTAATCAAGCAACTCATCATAAAAAACAAACTTTCAAAGATGAATATTTGGAGCTTTTAAATAAGTTTAAAATTGATTTTGATGAGAAATATATTTTCCAAGATTTAATATAGATATGAATCATGCCTACAGCATTCAATAAGGGATGTTTTAGTGCAACGGGTTAAAACCCGGTGTTACAAGATTTATCGAGCCGATGGCTCTTTAAAAATAGGTAAAAAATTAGTTTAGACAAAATTATTTAACCTTATTTTACAACCACCCCCGCCGTTTGGGTTACAGGGCTAAGACTATCCTTACGTTATGATTTGGTGTTAAATGGGCAAGAGATATCGATATAGATGAATAATAAGAATTTATAGGGATCAGTGCTTATAATACAATAACCAAAGTAATGTTATTTTAAGAGGCGTCACCTCGGCAAATTTTGTAACGACGGATTTTAATCCGTCGAAACTTTAATTTAACACCTACATTTTATTCAATTGTAACACATTGTACCATTAAAAAAATCAATTATTTGCTTAGTTTTGGGATAACTGATTTAGATCTCAATAAAAACAACATCATGAAAAAAACTGTACTCTTTTTAATCCTTATTATCCCCTTGTTTGTTTCGGCGCAAAATGCCGATTCAACTTGGTTTGTTAACAATTATACCAAGCGGGAGGTTTCTATACCCATGCGCGATGGTGT
>CAIYNX010000169.1 GCA_903927645.1 uncultured Mucilaginibacter sp. | reverse complement strand
TAGCTCTCTGAAGAGTTTAAAAAGCAGGGTAGCAATGGTGGTTTTACCATTTGTACCAGTTACTCCTACCAGTTTTAAACGTGTTGAAGGATTCTCGTAAAAATTTGAAGCAACAATGCCTAATGCAATTGTAGCATCGGCAACCATTAAAAAGTCGACCTCACCAGTTACTCGTTCAGGTAGTGTTTCGCAAATAATGGCGATAGCTCCATTTTGAATGGCTTGAGGTATAAAATCATGCCCATCAGATAAGGTACCTTTAATGGCCACAAAAAGGCAGCCGGGAATAACTTTTCTCGAATCAAAAACAATTGCCGTTATTTCAACATCGGCACTTCCGTGTAATTCGGTAAATGCAAGCCCATCTAAAATATCACTTAAATACCTCATTGTAATTCAATTATAACTTTCGACCCTATGTGCTCATTATTAACCATTTGGTGTATTACCTTACCACTACCATGCGCCTCCACCTTATAACCTGCATTGCCCAATACATACAATGCATCGCTCAATCCCATACCTTTTACGGTTGGAACTTTAGTTTTTTTTGATGTACCGGTTTCTATATTATTTGCCACCGAATCTGGTTCTACCTCCATATCCTTATCTGTTTGAGCACCTATTTTTACGCCCAATTTATTGCTCACTGTATTGATGGCATGCCAATTCCCCCTTTTTACCTGTGGAGGCTTGGCATTATTTACATATAAAATAGGTTTGGTTTGGTTGATATCCATATCTGATGAATAAACACGATCTGCTATTTCTCTAAAAACCGGACCAGCTACTAACGCAGCCAGGTACGAACCAACCGTTGGGTGATTTATGACCACAATCATCGCATATTTAGGATGATTGGCCGGAAAATATCCGCAAAATGAAGCCTGGTACGTTTTTTTTGCCCCATAACCCGAATCTCGGTTGGCTATTTGGGCAGTACCCGTTTTCCCTGCTACTGTGTAAACAGGGTTTTTGATAATATTTTTACCAGTTCCTTCTGTTACCACACCCTCTAACAGACTTTTTACTTTTTTTAGGGTAGTTGTTGAACAAATTTTTTCTGAAATGGTACGAGCCTTAAATTGTTCAATGGTATTACCAAACCTCCGAATCTCTTTAACAAATATTGGCGATATCATTTTACCATCATTAGCAACAGAATTATAAAATGCCAGCATTTGCAACGGGGTCATTTTTATTTCATAGCCATAAGCCATTTCGGGCAGGGTATAATATTTGTTCCAGGTTCTGCTTTTAGGTGTTTTAATAACCGGTGTTCCCTCCCCTTGAATTTGCAAACCCAATTTCTCATTTAAATGATAGCTATAAATTTGGTCGATAAACTGCGAGGGATTGTTGATATAGTTATCGTAAATAAAACGAGCTGCCACCACATTGGATGATTCTTCAAATGCCTGTTTGGCCGTCATTACGCCTTTACCCAACTCTGCATCAGTAATTTCGGGGCCGTTTTGAATTTTATATTTACCCTTGTTGGCATCTACCAAGGTATTGGTATCAATTTTATTGTGTTCAAAAGCCGTCATGTAGGTAGCAAGCTTAAAGGTTGAACCCGGTTCGGCAGCCTCACTAATGGCATAATTATACACCTCGCGGTATTCTCCACTTTTTGTTTTTGTAAAGTTTGATATGGCTTTTATTTCGCCGGTGGCAACCTCCATTAATACCACACAACCATGGTCGGCCTGTGTTTTTATCAATTGCTTTTTTAAGGCGTCTTCAGCAACATCCTGATAATTAACATCAATGGTCGAAATAATATCGGCACCATCCTTGGCCTCAATTTCTTCCTCACCATTATTAACAGGCATCCAAGCACCACCTGCTATCCTTTGCATTAATCTTTTTCCGCTTTCCCCATTTATATAGCCGGCATAAGCACCCTCTAAACCCACGGCATTTTTAACGTTCTCGTTTTTGTAGCCTATGGTTCGCGCTGCCAGGGTATGGAATGGAAGTATCCGTTTATTTTGTTCAACTACAATCAATCCGCCTTTAATTTTGCCGAGATTAAAAATCGGGAAGTTGCGCACCTTTTTTAGTTGCTGAAAAGATACCTTACGGTGAATTAATTCGTAACGTTCGCCGGCTTTTCTGGCATCACGCAATTTACGTTCGTAATCGCGAGCCGATTTATCATTGAATAAATCAGCTAGTTCTGAGGCAAGCGAATCAATTTTCTGATCAAACACCCTATCATCAACAATACCGCCTGCCAGCATATCCATGTGTAACTCATATTCTGGTACCGATGTAGCCAATAAGCTCATATCAGCCGAAAAAATATTTCCTCTGGCAGCTTCCACTGTTTTATATTGTGTTAATAAGCTTGACGACAATGCTTTCCACTTTTTTCCCTGCACAAATTGTATGCGGTACAATTGCACAATCACGGTGGCTGCAAAAAGCAATATCAACCCAAAAGCAAGGTAAACCCTAATTAATATTTTGGTTCTAATGGTCATGTTGCCCATCCTCCTGTACGGTAATTTTTTCGGGTGGTAACAATGATTCTTTTATGCCTAAAGTATCGGCTTGCTTGGCTACCTGTGTTAAAGTACTGCGGTAGGCCAGTTCGGCTTTGGTTGTTTTATAATCGTAGCTTAACTCTTTAACTTCCTTATTTATTTTTTCAATATCGCGGATGTTTTTCTCGGCGTAATTCCTGTTGGCTATATAAAGCATACCAAGCAGGGCCAAAAATAAAATGAATGGCAAAGCACCTGTTGCTGCCTCTGCAGTAATACCACCTTTTGAAAAAAACTGGGCAAATACATTCTCAGAAGCCTCTTTTAAAGGTTCCTGATCATTTACTTGATCAATTTCTTCCTCTGTTATATTACGCAGTTTGTTTTTCATTTTTTTACCGCTATTCTTAATTTGGCACTACGTGCCCTGTTATTAAGAGCAATTTCATCTTCTTTAGCTGTAATAACGCCTTTGCTGATGGCTTCAAATGGCCTATTATCATTACCATATAAGTCTTTTTCAAGCTCACCGCTAAACTTACCTTTGGCTATAAAATTTTTTACCAAACGGTCTTCTAACGAATGATATGACATTACCACCAATCTGCCTCCCTTAACCAATACCGATTCAGTTTGGGTTAAAAATTCTTTCAAAGCTTCCAACTCTTGGTTCACTTCTATCCGTAATGCCTGAAACACCTGTGCCAGGTATTTATTTTCTTTACCTTTAGGGATGCGATTTACTATCACCTGTTTCAAATCGGCTATGGTTACAATTGGCGCATTCAGTCGGGCTGCCACAATGGTATTGGCTAATGATTTCGCATTTTGTATCTCACCATATACACCAAAAATCCGGTGTAAATCTGCCTCGGCATAATTATTTAGCACCTCCTTAGCGGTCAATGTTGCTTGCTGATCCATTCGCATATCCAATTCGGCATCAAAACGAATGGAAAAGCCCCTTTCTGCCTGGTCAAATTGGTAAGAGGAAACACCCAAATCGGCCAGTATGCCATCAACCGGGATTGCCCCGTACAGGCGACAAAAATTTTTCAAAAACCTAAAATTTTGATCGATGAAGGTAAAACGCTCATCATCTATCAAATTTTGCCGTGCATCAGCATCTTGGTCGAATGCGAACAGCCTTCCGTTTTTGCCCAATCGTTTCAATATACCTGCCGAATGCCCGCCACCGCCAAAGGTTACATCCACATAAGTACCGCTTGGGTTAATGTTTAAACCCTCCATACACTCCTCAAACATTACCGGTGTATGGTAGCTACTCATTGCCGGCCTTTCCTAATTTGCCCATAACTTCCTCAGCCAGGTTGGCAAAGTTTTCAGGCTCGTTATCCAGCGCTTGGTCGTACGCGTCTTTGGCCCAAACCTCTATCTTATTAAACTGGCAGGATAGGATGACATCAGCACCTATACCTGCATATTCCAACAGTTGTTTTGGCAATAGCACCCGGTTAGCCGAATCTAAACTTAACTCAGAGGCACCTCTGGTAAAATACCTTATAAACTCCCTGGTTTTCTTTTCATACTGGTTTAGTTTATTCAGGTCGTCCACAATTTTATCCCATTCTTTTCTGGTGTAAATAACCAAATGCTTCTCAAAACCACGGTTGATTACAAGC
>CAIYNX010000168.1 GCA_903927645.1 uncultured Mucilaginibacter sp. | reverse complement strand
TTAAATTCAGTTTTTGATAAGTTTAACAGCAACCCAATCTTTATCAATTTTATGCGTTATGTAAATAAGATTATACATCTTGGCTGCTTCAATTATTATTGATAAATCAGGATTTTCATAAAATCCACTTAAAAAGATCTCCGCGTTACATTCAATAATATTATTATAAGTGGCAATCTGGTCTAATAATATATTACGGTTTATATTAGCTAGTATAATATCGTATTTTTTTTCAGGGATAGCTTCTTTCGAGCCACAGATGGCTTCAATATTTGTGATATTGTTTATGAGTGCATTTTCAATGGTACTTTCAAAACATACTTTATCATTATCAATAGCAGTTATAGCGGTGGCACCAAGCTTTGATGCCATAATTGCTAAAATACCGGTTCCACAACCCATATCAAGTACTTGTTTATCTTGAAAATTGGTTTCTAACATAAAGCTAAGCATCATTGAGGTTGTTTGATGATGTCCTGTACCAAAAGCCATCTTAGGATCAATTATAATCTCATATGGGTAATTTGGATTAGGTTGATGGAATGTTGCGCGAACTAGGATGGAATTACCAATTGTAATTGGTTCAAAATTACTTTCCCAAACTGCATTCCAGTTTATTTGCGGTATAAGCGTAATATCGTAAGTAAATTGAAAATCCTGATTAAAAAGAGACAAGGTCTTTTCAAGGATTTCCTTATCAAATTCACTCGAGGCTATATAAGCCTTAAAACCAAAGTCTACTTCCTCAAAGGTATCAAAGCCAATCTCGGCAAGTGCATTTATTAATAAATCCTGATGATAATCTTCAGTTGTAATGGTAGTGAATAAGAGTTCGTAATAATTCATATTTTTTAGGAGTATCTAGTATCAAGATTTTTAATTTAGTTCAAAAAAAGATTCTATGTTATTTATTATGATATTAAGTTAAAAATGATTGATAAAGTACTAAATACTTGATACTAGCTACTAGATACCAACTACTAATTAAAAACCCTTAAAATATCTAGAAAATCTCTTGATTTTAAGGAGGCTCCACCAATTAGGCCGCCATCAATATCAGGTTGGGCAAAAAGTTCAGGAGCATTTTTGGGGTTACAGCTACCACCATACAAAATAGTAATACCTTCAGCTACATCTTTACCATATTTTGCGCTTATTTCGGCGCGGATAAATGCATGGATTTCTTGAGCTTGAGCTGAACTTGCTGTTACTCCTGTTCCTATAGCCCAAACCGGCTCATAGGCTAATACCAATTTAGAAAATTCTTCGGCAGCTAAATGAAAAACACCTTCCTCTAATTGACTTTTTATAATGGCAAAGTGTTGGTTAGCTTCCCGCTCGGCTAGGGTTTCACCAATACAAAATATGGGTTTTAAGCCGTGACTTAAAACAATATCGGTCTTTTTAGCTAACAAAGCATTGGTTTCAGCAAAATATTGACGGCGTTCTGAGTGACCAAGGATAACATATTGTGCACCTACCGATTTAATCATTTTTGCTGATATTTCGCCAGTGTAGGCACCTGCTTCTGCTTGGTGGGCATTTTGGGCACCTAACGAAACTTTGTTATAGCCTTTGGCCAGTTGCACTAAGCTACTTAAATGTATAAACGGACTACAAATAACGGCTTCTTGTTTACCTGTAATTTCGTCTTTTATCATATTTGTGATTTCCGAAAACAGGGCCAATCCTTCTTGGTAATCAAGGTTCATTTTCCAGTTTCCGGCTACAATTTTTGTTCTCATTGCTTTAATAGTTGATTTTATTGGTTTTATAAATTATTTGTTTGATTGTGTTTATTTTATGTTTTCCTTGACTAGAACCGCCTATATTCCTCGGTAAGTTCAAATACTTTGTTTAGAATTTCCTGTTCATTTTGATCAAAAACTCGATTTTCGCGCCTATCAAATACCTTTTGGGCGGTGATAAACATCTTTTTTAAGGTGTAAACTTCATAACCTTGCGCTCCACCCCACGAAAAATCGGGAATAAAGTTGCGTGGAAAGCCGGCACCAAAAACATTCGCGCTCACGCCAACCACTGTGCCGGTATTAAACATAGTATTAATGGCGCATTTGGCATGGTCGGCCATAATCAATCCGCAAAACTGTAGGCCTGTTTTTCGGAACCTATTGATTGTATAATCCCAAAGCTTTACCTCATCGTAATTGTTTTTGAGGTTCGAATTATTTGAATCTGCGCCAATATTACACCATTCTCCCAATACGGCATTACCCAAATAACCTTCATGCCCTTTTGATGAGTAGCCCCAAATAACTGCGTTGTTCAACTCTCCTCCAACCCTGCTATATGGACCAACGGTTGTTGCTCCATAAATTTTAGCCCCCATTTTTACTTGCGAATGCTCGCATAGGGCAAAAGCACCTCTTATATGCGTACCTTCCCAAACTTCGGTATTGTCTGCCAGGTAAATTGGTCCGTTGGTGGTATTAAAGGTTGAACAATCGGCCTTGGCACCTTCTTCGGCAAAAAAATCGTCGCCAATAATGGTATTGGTTGCACTTACTTGCGCGCTTTTACGGCCTTGGGTAAGCAATTTAAAATCTTTCCTAAGCTCAATATCATTGTTCCTGAATATTTCTTCGGGGTAGGTAATAACAACAGGTTGATGGCTTAGATTATGAATAGTGCCATAATTCGATTGTGGATTAAAGCTAATAGCTTCATTGGCATTTAATAGTACAGCTATCAGTTTATCACCCAATAGTAAGCTTTCGCCATGTTTAAGCGCTTTAATAGCGCTTAGTAAATGTTCATCCGGACATACAGCGCCATTTATAAACAGGTTATCTTCCTCAAACTTTATCGGGAACTTACCTTGAAGCCAGGGTTGGGTAAAAAAAGAAAAGCTATTGTTCAAATATTTTGCCCATTTCTCGGAAATGGTGAGTATACCAATACGTAAATCGGCAACAGGGCGGGTAAAAGTTAAGGGCCGCAGTGTTTGGTGAGCTATATCGTCGAATAAGATAATTGCCATGCTGCAAAAATAAAAAAGTCCCCCGATGTATCAGGAGACTTAATGATATTTATTGGAATAAATAAATTACTTCTTGTTGTAACGTGTACGGAATTTATCAATACGACCAGCGGTATCAACCAATTTCATCTTACCAGTATAAAACGGGTGAGAAGTATGTGAAATCTCTAATTTTACCAATGGATATTCGTTTCCATCTTCCCATTTAATTGATTCGCGGGTATCAATACATGATTTTGTTAAAAAAGCATAGTCGTTAGACAAATCTTTAAAAACAACTAATCTATAATTTTTTGGATGCAGGTCTTTTTTCATCTTGTTAATCCTCTTTATAAAAGAGGTGCAAATGTAGTATTTTTATTGAAATATTAAAATTGGATTTAAAAATAGTTAATAACAAATCAAAATTAATTTTCATGATGCCCTAAATACACTCCTTTAATCCTTTTTTTAAGTAAACCGTATAATTGTTGGGTTTTGATTGATAGGGTAGTCCAATCACAAACTGAAGTATAATTACCCGAAAGCGTAAATTGACCATAATCAATATATAACTCCAATTGACCAACATATTCCGTACATTTTCTTTTCCTATTGGCCGGATGGTTAATCAAATCCCTCGTTAGTTTATATATCGAGTCTTTTTCGGCAGGAGTAAAATAGACATTAAAAGTTTTAATATCCTTTTTAATTTTTGGACTTTGGGAAAAAAAATCAAACATTGGATATAACTTTACCAATGTAGAATCATCGTAATTTTCCAAATATATTGTTGGACCACCTTCCGTCCTGATAGTAATTTTATTCCAAATTTCCTTCGAATCATCTTTATTTACATCGCTATTTTTCAATTTACAAGTTGCAATTAAAAGAGAACTTAAAAGAATGAGAATGTAATATTTCATAAATGCGATTTAATCAGGCTAATAAAGGCTCTTGTCTGTTATCCCAAAAACAGATTATTAAAATTATTGTATCATAAACAGAATATAACATGGAGCAATTTTTATGAAGCACACATCTTCTTATTTCAGTAGTTTCATCCAAAATGGGAAATATATATGGGGTTGTTGAAATGGTATTTAAGGTTTTTTCAACCTTTTTTTCAAACTTTATAACAAAATCATAACTCCATCTACTTTGTAATTGGTGTACTACGGCCTCATAGGTTTGTTCCGCTTCTGGAGTAAACCTTATTTCAAAAATCATTATTTTGCAAAATGTCTTTCTTTAAAATCAGAAAGTGAGATGGTTTCACCTGCTTCGAATTGCTTTATACTTTTTTCTATGCTTTTTGATATATGCTGAGGTATGGCAATATTTTGTGGTTCAAATGGAACTTTTAAAGCTTTTAAAACAGCTTTAATAGTTTTTAGCTGTTCCGCACTTTCGGGGTGAATAATGATTGATTCCATATAAACAAAACTAATGTATTTAGAATAATATTCAAAACATGGAAAAATTATATAAGTTTAAGATTTAATCTCCTGACACAACTCCACCAATACTCCACTACAATCTTTAGGATGCACAAAACAAACTAATTTATTATCGGCACCGGGCTTGGGTTCTTCATTTAGCAAAGTAAATCCTTCGTTTTTTAGTCGTAGAATTTCGGCTTTTATATCATCCACTTCAAAGGCAATATGGTGCATGCCTTCTCCCCTCTTATCCAAAAATCTGGCAATTGGGCTATCCGGTCTAGTGGCCTCCAGTAGCTCAATTTTGTTTGGTCCACATTGCAAAAAGGCTGTTTTTACCCCTTCTGTGGCAACTTCCTCAGTTTTATAAATTAGGGTATTAAACAACTTTTGGTAGTTGTTACAAGCTTTTTCCAGGTTGTTTACCGCTATGCCAATATGCTCAATCTTGTTCATGTCCAAATATTGTAAATTATTAGTCACCTATTTTATTTTGGCCTTATTTTTAATGATTTTAAATAAAAACTACTTACATTTGTGCTATTAACAAATATAAGTATGAACCTTCCTATTTATTTAGACAATAATGCCACTACCCCAATGGATCCACGTGTGTTGGAAGCCATGCTGCCTTATTTTACCCAAAAATTTGGTAATGCAGCTAGCAGAAACCATGCTTTTGGTTGGGTAGCCGAAGAAGCCGTTGATTATGCCCGTGAGCAAGTAGCCAAACTGATTGGCGCCAGCGAGAAAGAAATTATCTTCACTTCGGGTGCTACAGAATCAGACAATTTGGCTATAAAGGGCGTGTTTGAAATGTATAAAGAAAAAGGAAACCATATTATAACCACCGTTACCGAGCATAAAGCTGTTTTAGATGCTTGCAAACATGTGGAAAAAATGGGTGGTAAGGTTACCTATTTACCAGTAAAGGAAGATGGTTTGGTTGATTTGGATTTGCTTGAAAAAAGCATGACGAATGAAACCATTCTTGTAGCCATTATGTATGGTAATAACGAAATTGGTGTAATACAACCTATCAAGCAAATATCTGCCATCGCGCATAAATATGGTGCTTTGTTTATGACAGATGCTGTACAAGCGGTTGGTAAAATCCCTGTAAACGTAAATGAAGACGGTATAGACCTTTTGGCATTAACCGCGCATAAAATGTATGGCCCAAAAGGTATAGGTGCCTTATATGTACGCAGAAAAGGTCCTAGAGTTAAAGTTACAGCGCAAATGGATGGCGGCGGTCACGAACGTGGCATGCGCTCTGGTACATTAAACGTACCCGGCATTGTAGGCTTAGGTAAAGCTTGCGAAATTTGCTACCAAGAAATGGAAGCTGAAGCAAAGCGTTTATCTGCTTTACGTGATAAATTGCAAAGCTCATTATTAGAATTGGAAGAAAGCTATGTAAACGGAAATACCGCGCATCGCTTGCCGCATGTCGCTAATATCTCCTTTAAATATGTTGAAGGCGAAGGTTTAATGATGGCGATGAAAGATTTAGCTGTTTCCTCAGGTTCAGCTTGTACATCAGCATCATTGGAACCATCATATGTACTAAAAAGCTTAGGCCTTTCGGATGATTTAGCACATTCTTCTATTCGTTTTGGTTTGGGAAGATTTACTACCGAAGAGGAAGTTGATTATGCTATTGCGGTAACTAAAAAATCGGTGAATCACCTACGCGAACTTTCTCCTCTATGGGAAATGTTTAAGGAAGGAATTGACCTTGACAAAATTGAGTGGGCAGAACATTAATCATTTCGTCCCGATAGCTATCGGGATCGGATTTTCCATTTCGGATATTTAAATTTTTTATTTAGGATTTAGATTATTCCATATTCAAATAAAGCAAACACAAAGAAATTAATAATAATATAATTCAATAAATATACATCATGGCATATTCAGAAAAAGTAATTGACCATTATACCAATCCGCGTAACGTAGGAACTTTGGATAAAAGCAGCCACAAGGTTGGAACCGGATTAGTTGGCGCCCCAGAATGTGGTGACGTAATGCGTTTACAAATTGAAGTTGATGATAACAATGTAATTACCGATGCTAAGTTTAAAACCTTTGGTTGTGGTTCGGCCATCGCTTCATCTTCGTTGGCTACAGAATGGCTTAAAGGCAAAAGTATTGACGATGCCATGAAAATTGACAACATGGACATTGTTGAAGAGCTTGCCTTACCACCAGTAAAAATTCACTGCTCGGTATTAGCAGAAGATGCAATAAAAGCAGCCATCAACGATTATCGCATTAAAAACGGTTTGGAAGCAATTGAATCAGAAAAAGTGCATCATTAATAATTGAGTTGAAGTTTGCAAGTTTTAAGTTGGAGGTTGCAAGTTTAAGGTAGTAAATTATAAGTTGAAGCTAATCCTAATTCCAACATGATGCTAGTTCATGGTTTTAGGTATATTTTCATCCATTATCTCAACAATATTAAAACTTATAGATATATAACTGTTTCTTTAAACTGATAACATACAACGTGCCGCATAAAACCTGCAACACACAACCCACAACATACAACAATAAATAATGGTAACCGTAACAGATAAAGCAAAAAGTAAAATTGAACGCCTGATGCAAGATTCGGGGCTGGATGCTTCTTATTTTTTAAGGGTATCGGTTAAGGGGGGTGGTTGCTCTGGACTTTCGTACAATTTGGATTTTGATAACGAAATTAAAAAAGGCGACCAGTTTTTTGAAGATAAAGGCATTCGCCTTACCCTCGATATGAAATCGTTCCTTTACTTAGCCGGCACCGAACTTGATTTTTCGGATGGCTTGAATGGTAAAGGCTTTAACTTTAATAACCCGAACGCTACCCGCACCTGCGGTTGTGGCGAGAGTTTTTCGGTATAATAATTTTACTACTTATAACATATAACAAAAAAAGGTGCTTAGAGCACCTTTTTTTGTTTATTCATAAATTTCAAATCTTTTTAAGGGTTCCAAATAGGCATTCTTAACTTAATTTTATATTTTTAAAAATAAATTTAGCTTTGCTAGCAATTATAAACTATAAACTATTTAATGGACGCCGTAACTGATATTTCAACAATACCTGGGCTTATTCGCAATATTGTAAAAAATATTCATCCTGATTCGCATACATTTTTAACCCATAAGGTAAATGATGCTTGGGTTGATATTAGTTATAAACAAGCTTTAGATAAAATTGATGCCATATCGGCCTATTTTTTAGAAATGGGAATTAAAAAAGGTGATCGACTTGCCCTCATTTTAGAAAACTGCCCTGATTATATTTATTATGATCAAGCCTTACAGCAAATAGGTGCTATTAATACGTCTATATACCCAACGCTTACCGAGGCCGAAATTGAGTATATTTTAAATGATTCGGCTTCAAAAACCATTTTGGTTGGCAATCATTTTTTATTGCGTAAAGTGGTTAAAGTCGCCAATAATTGCCCATCCATTATCCGCATTATACCAACCTTTGATGATTTCGAGAAGATAACCGATAAATTGGTTTTAAACGCTGGTGTTATTAGTTTAAACAATGTAATTAGGGAAGGCAGTCAACTGGTTGACGACTATCGCAAAGCCATCGATATTGCAAGAGAAGGGATATTACCATCTGATTTATCCTGTTTAATTTATACATCTGGAACCACAGGAACACCTAAAGGAGTGATGCTTACCCATCATAACTTGGTTGAAAACACGAGAGTAAGTTTAATTCAAATTCCAATTATTGATAAAGACGACGTTTTCTTGTCATTTCTACCGCTTTCGCATGTGTTTGAACGTACTGCTACCTACCATGTTTGTTTATATACAGGTTGTAAAATAGCCTTCGCACAAAGTTTGGATTTATTGGCTAAAAACATGGGCGAGGTTAAACCTACGGTAATGAATTGCGTACCTAGGCTGTTGGAACGCATACACGACCGTGCCATGAAAAACGGCACATCGGCTGGTGGATTAAAAACTAAAATATTTTTATGGGCCCTTCAAGTTGGTCGCGAGTACCGTTTGGTGAAAGAGGCAGGCAAAAACCCGAACTTTATATTGGTACGTAAGCAAAAAATTGCCGAAAAACTGGTATTCAGTAAAATTAAGGAACGTACTGGCGGGCGTTTAAAGGTAATGCTATCGGGTGGTGGTGCATTGCCTAAAAATATCGGAGAGTTTTTTGGCGATTTGGGTATTAAAATTCTAGAGGGTTTCGGGTTAACGGAAACCTCCCCAGTTATGTCGGTAACAGAAAATCACCGAATAATTTATGGCACGGTTGGTCGTATTATACCGGGTATTGACGTTGCTATACAAAATATTGATACCAAGGATATTTACACCATACAAACCCACGATAATTTTAAGGAAGACTTTGAATCGGAAGAGGGTGAAATAATTGTGCGAGGCCATTGTGTAATGAAGGGATATTGGAACAAGCCCGAAGAAACAGCCTCGGTAATTGATAAGGAAGGCTGGTTCCATACCGGCGACATAGGCAGGTTTTATCGTGGTAACCTTCAAATAACCGACCGCCTAAAAAACATGTTGGTAAACGCATTCGGCAAAAACATCTATCCAACACCAGTTGAAAATACCTATTTAAAGAGTCCTAAAATTGAGCAGATATTTTTAGTGGGCGATAAGCGTGAATATATTACCGCTATTGTAGTACCATCGAGAGATACTTTAAAAGAGACTTTCAACCTAAACGATGACTTTTTTGAAGAGGATAGACAGTTTATTGAGAATAAAGAGATTTCTGATTGGATTAGTCAGGATTTGAAAAAACTCTCCCACGAGCTTGCAAAGTTTGAACGTATTAAAAACTTCAAGGTAAAACGTAAGCCCTTTAGCATGGAAGACGGCGAAATTACCCCAACCCTAAAAGCTAAACGTAAAGTTATTGAAAAGAAATACGCCGAAGCGATAGACGAGATGTATTTAATGGAAGCCGAGGTTGATTGATTTTAGCTCATCCAACTATAAAAAATCCAATATCTCGGTTATCTTTGCTACACTTGTAAACCTTTCGTTTTCAACCTGATGCGATACTGTTTCATGTGCCCAAGTAGTATGGTAGGGTACATGCACCCCATAGCTACCAACTTCTAGAACAGGCAAAATATCACTTTTTAATGAGTTGCCTATCATCATTAATTCGGTGGGCGCAACATCCAAATGCTTAATTAGCTTTTTGTAATTCTCCACATCCTTTTCCGACATGATTTCGATATGATGAAAATAATGGCTAATACCCGATTTTTTAAGCTTTCGCTCCTGATCCAACAAATCGCCTTTGGTAGCTACCACCAAACGGTATTTATCTTTTAAAGTATGTAAAACCTGCTCTACGCCCTCTAATAATTCAATGGGTTGGTTTAGCATTTGCTTACCCAAATTTACTATCTCATCAACCACCTTTATGTTTAGCATGTTATTGCTAATTTTTAAGGCAGTCTCAATCATGGATAGCATAAAGCCTTTAATGCCATACCCATATATGGCTAAGTTTTTTATTTCAATGCTTAAAAGTTCCTGTTCCAATTCATGGCGTGAAGCATAATTGGCCAATAATTCGTAAAAGCGTTCTTCGGTTTCTCTAAAATAAGGCTCGTTTACCCATAGGGTATCATCGGCATCAAAGGCAATAATTTTTAAGTCCATGGTACAAAGGTATTAATCCGCATAAAAAATCGAAATAAGCAAACCATTTAAACATTGTCAAATAATGCTATTTAGCACTCAGTAATCTTAAAAATTTTCCCAGCACCCCGAAAAAAACCTTAATTTTGTGCTTTTTAAAAAAAGAGCTACATTTTATGAGTATTGAACTATCAGAACAAGAAATTTTACGCAGGAAATCATTACAGGATTTACGCGATTTAGGCATTAACCCCTATCCTGCCGAAGAATTTGTTGTTAGCGCGTTTGCACAAGATATCAACGATAATTTTGAACGTTTCCCTGATACTTATAAAAATGTAACTCTGGCAGGCCGAATCATGACCCGCCGCATTATGGGTAATGCCTCTTTCGTAGAATTGCAAGACTCCACCGGCCGTATTCAAATATATTTAAAACGCGATGATATTTGTCAGGGTGAAGATAAAACCCTTTACAATACTGTTTTTAAGAAATTATTAGACATTGGCGATTTTATAGGCATTACCGGCTATGTATTTATTACCCAAACAGGTGAAATTTCGGTGCATGTACAGGAATTTACCTTGTTGTCAAAATCATTAAAACCCCTACCTGTTGTAAAGCGCGACGAGGAAGGCAATATACACGATGGCTTTACAGATCCGGAAACCCGTTACCGTCAGCGTTATGTTGATTTAACGGTAAACCCGGCCTATAAGCAAATATTTGTTAATCGCTCAAAGCTGATTAGCTGCATGCGCGAATATTTTAACAAACAAGGCTGGATGGAGGTAGAAACCCCTATTTTACAACCTGTGCATGGTGGCGCGGCAGCCAGACCCTTCAACACCCACCACAATACCTTGGATATGCCTTTATACCTGCGCATAGCCAATGAATTATACCTGAAAAGACTCATTGTGGCTGGTTTTGATGGTGTTTATGAGTTTGGTAAAATGTTCCGTAATGAAGGTATGGATCGAACTCACAACCCTGAATTTACATCGTTAGAAATATATGTAGCCTACAAGGATTATATATGGATGATGGCCATGGTGGAGGAGTGTATTGAATTAGTAGCCAGAGCCATTCACGGCATCCCGGTGGTACAGGTTGGTGGTAATGAAATAAATTTTGCAGGACCATATGCCAAATTGAGTATGTACGATTCTATTTTGAAATATACAGGAATTGATGTAAGCGAAATGGATGAGACAGGTCTGAGAGAAACCTGTGCCGACTTGGGTATTGAAGTAAATGATACCATGGGCAAAGGCAAATTGGTAGATGAAATATTTAGCGCCAAGGTGGAAGCCAACCTGATTCAGCCAACTTATATAACCGATTATCCGATTGAAATGACACCGCTTGCCAAAAAACACCGTACAAAAAGCGGATTGGTGGAGCGCTTTGAATTGTTTGTAAACGGAAAAGAAATTGCAAATGCCTATTCGGAATTAAACGACCCTATTGACCAACGCGAACGTTTAGAAGAGCAATTGATTTTAGCAGGAAGAGGGGATGACGAGGCAATGGCAATGGATGAAGATTTTTTACGTGCCCTTGAATATGGCATGCCACCAACATCAGGATTGGGAATTGGGATTGATAGATTGGTAATGTTACTAACCAACCAGCATACCATCCAAGAGGTATTGTTTTTCCCGCAAATGCGTCCGGAGAAAAAGGTTAAAGTAGCATCGGCAGATGATTTTATCAATATAGGTGTAACTACCGAATGGGTACCTGTGCTTAACAAAATGGGCTTTAATACCGTTGCCGATTTAAAAGCGGCCAATCCAAACAAAGTTTTTAATGACCTTGGCGGGATGCGCAAAAAATTAAAGCTTGATATTACCCTACCTACGAAGGATGAGGTTATGAAATGGTTTGAATAAGAATAGATTTAGGGTATTTGATTTTTCTATCTGTGATTTCTAAATTATGATGACTTAGCATCCGTAAAATTAAAAATATCTATTTCTTCGTTCTACGCCCTATTTTTATTGGCTTTAAAAAATTCAATCAATTCTCCATATTATCGTAGGTACTGGTAAATTAAATGTCTTGTTTTTGGTCTTATTTTACAATTATAATTGCAAGTGATAACAATTTATTAACAAAAAGATAAAACACTTCCAACTTTTTTATTAATAATGTTTTTTATTATTGTAAAAACACAAATTAGAATTTATGACTAATTCAATTTTGGAGATAACAGAAAACGAATACTTGATAAAGTTGAATAGAAACAATTTCAACTTGTCATTTATTAGGAGCCTGCTGAAGATGGTTGAGGTAGCAAGCCCTAGCGAGTATACCCATATGCCTATTGAAAGGCATTATGCACCTAACTACAACCATCCATCAGAGCCCGATTATTATGGTTCGTTAGAAGAAAAATAAAAATTTACAAACGGTTTAAACATAAAAAGGGGGAATAATTAATTATTCCCCCTTTTTATGTTTATAATGTTGTTAAAATTGCCTGTAACCACCCCTTACTACTTGCTGCTTATCCATTTGTGCCATTTGGCCTTTCATCATCTTTATTTGGTCGGCTAAAAGCTTATTTTTATCGTCTTTGGCAGCTTCTGATAAATATCTTTGTGCCTCGCGCTTATCACGTTTTGCCATGCAGATGCCTGCTAAACTTAATTTAGCCAATGCGGTATTGTGCGACATGGTCATGCCTAATGATAGCGCTTTCTTAAAATACTTTTCGGATTTTAAGGGTGCTTTTCGCGATTCTATTAAACCGATTAATAAATTGTAATAACCATGTTGGCTCCTGTATAATTGCTTTTCATAATTGGTAATTTTTAATAAAAACTCCTCGGCTTTGTCCATTTTTTCTTTACGGAGGTACCATTGGGCAACAATCATGTTTTCGTTAAAAAAGAAAGTAAGTAAGGCAATACCTCCAATTAAAAACACCAACACTCCCCACCACCAAAAACCAAAAACGCAAAGGGCAATAGAAGACCCAAGAATTAAACAAGCAATAATTAACCTAATAATATTCGACATTTTTATTATAATAAAATCAAACACAAATATCCGTTTATTTGTACGCTAAATCAACAACTTTGTAAATAAATATGGGAATACTTTTAGAAGCCTCATGGCTGGAAGTTTTAAAAGAAGAGTTTGAAAAGCCTTATATGATTCAATTGCGCGAATTTTTAAAAAAGGAAAAGGAATCAGGACAAATTATCTACCCTAAAAATGCTGATATTTTCAATGCCTTCGCAAAAACACCCCTTGATACCTTAAAGGTTGTAATTTTGGGGCAGGACCCCTATCATGGAACTAAACAAGCGCATGGACTATCATTTTCTGTACAGAAAGGGATAGCCATACCTCCATCGCTGAAAAATATTTATAAAGAATTAGCTACTGATATACCAGGGTTTTCAAAGCCTAATCATGGAAACCTAACCGAATGGGCCGAGCAAGGCGTTTTGCTGTTAAATGCCACACTTACAGTGCAAGCTGGCATGCCAGGATCTCACCAAAAAAAAGGCTGGGAAATTTTTACCGATCAGGTGATAAAAACCGTATCCAACAAAAGCCGGGACATCATTTTTATCCTTTGGGGTAATTTTGCACAGGCCAAAAGCATGCTGATTGATGAAAGTAAACATTACATTATAAAATCGCCTCACCCATCCCCTTTGTCTGCCTATAATGGTTTTTTCGGCTCAAAACCCTTTTCAAAAACAAATGAGTTGCTATTGAAACAAGGAAAAGACCCCATCAACTGGCAAATAAGTGTTGATTAATTTCTGTTTAAATACTATTTAAACGGTTTATTAAGCGGTAACGATGTGTTCCTTAGCTGCTAAATATCGTTCAGCATCAATAGCTGCCATACAACCTGAACCGGCAGCAGTAACGGCCTGACGGTAAATATGGTCTTGCGCATCGCCACAGCAAAATACGCCTTCCACATTAGTTGTAGTTGAACCCGGATTGGTTTTTATATAACCTGATTCATCCATGTGTATCCAACCTTTAAAAATTTCGGTATTAGGGTGATGACCGATAGCAACAAAGAATCCGGTAACGTCTAGTGTTCTTTCAGTATTGGTTAAATTATTGGTAACTAAAACACCATTAACGCTTTGTCCGTCGCCTAAAATTTCTTTGGTTTCGGTATTATACAATATTTCAATATTCGGTGTATTTAAAACCCTATGCACCATTGCTTTTGATGCCCTAAATTCATCGCGACGAACAATCATATAAACCTTACGGCATAGTTTAGCAAGGTAGGTGGCTTCTTCGGCAGCAGTATCTCCTGCGCCTACAATGGCCACATCCTGACCTCTAAAAAAGAAACCATCGCAAACCGCACATGCAGAAACACCGAAGCCACTATATTTTTGTTCAGACTCCAGTCCGAGCCATTTGGCAGAAGCTCCTGTTGAAATGATGACCGTATCAGCCGTTATGGTTTTTACCTCATCAACCACAACTTTATGCGGCAGGCTGGAAAAATCAACCGAACTTACATAACCATATCTGATCTCAGTACCTAAACGCTCGGCTTGTTTACGAAAATCCTCCATCATTTCAGGTCCCATGATGCCATTTGGATAGCCCGGAAAATTATCAACCTCTGTTGTTTGTGTAAGCTGACCGCCAGCTAAAAGTCCGGTATACATAACGGGCTTTAAATCGGCACGAGAAGCATATATTGCAGCTGTGTAACCTGCAGGACCTGAACCAATAATCAGGCATTTAACGTGTTCGGTTTCTGTAGTCATATCCATTCAAATAAAATGCGAAAATAATAAAAAAGGAGGGCTTTTTTTCAACGTTAAGCAAACATGTGGAATATTATAGATTTTGGTGACAGATTATTCGGATATTGATATGGCATCCTCCATTTTAAAATCGTTTAAATACCGTTTAAATTTAGGATCAATGCATTTTAATTCATCAGGTGTCATTTTCAATTTATCTTTAAATAAAAGCCAAGGATAAGCTTTGTATTTTATTTTACCCAAAACCAGTTTTTATATTAACGCCTAAGTTTTTTATTGCACCCTTAAAATATCCACATTTTTAACAGAGACTATTTACCTGTGTTGGCTCTATAAACCCTTATAAAATTACCACCCATAATTTTATTGATATCTTGTTCGGTATACCCAATTTTTAGCAATTCGGCAGTAATTTTTGGATAGTCGGTTACATCATTCATACCCGTAGGATAGGATTCAGCACCATCAAAATCAGAACCAATACCTACATGATCGACCCCAATGAGTTTAGCTATGTAATCAATTTCATGAATTAACATACTTAAAGGCGGACGAATTTTATCCGATTCCGACTTATATAAGGCATTTAACCTGATATTGGCTAAATCCCCATCATGGTATACTTTGGTTAGTGAATCAAGTTCAGCTTTGTGTTTACGTAAAAAGACAGCTACTTTTTTGTTATAACTGCTATCAACAAAACCGCTGTAAAAATTAATAAAGACTACGCCACCGTTTTTTCCCAACGCTTTTAGCTGATCATCGTTTAAATTGCGGGGTACCGGGTTTAGGGCATATGAACAACTATGCGAGGCAATTACCGGTTTATTAGTAATGGCTAAAACATCATAAAAAGTTTTAACCCCAGGATGAGAAAGATCAATCATTACCCCTAAATCATTTAAATGGTGTACAATTTGCCTACCTAAATCAGATAGTCCAACATTAGCCAATGAACTTCGTTTGTATGTTTCATCTCTTGCTGATGACGCCCAGGAGGTACTGTTGTTCCAGGTTAATGTTAAATAGCACATGCCACGCTTTGCCAAACTATCTATATAATCTATCCTATCTTCAATCATGTGGCCACCCTCTACCCCAATCATCGCAGCAAGCTTTTGCTGTTTTACCGCATTTTCTAATTCGGCAGCATTTCGTACAAGGGTAATTTTATTAGGGTATCGTGCAATTAAAGCGTAAAGTGAATCAATTTCACGGTTGGCAAATTTAAAAGCGCTACCTTTTCCATAATCTTCACCGCACCAAATGGAAAAAACTTGAGCATCAAGTCCACCCTCTTTGGCTCTTTCCAAATCAAAATTACCAGTTGTTTGACGTTTGCCCACATCCTGCCGGGTAATAATAATACTTGATAAAACGTCATTATGAGTATCAATCAAAATTGCATTTTGGTGAATGGCCATTGGGTTTTGAGCATTTACTGATTTTAAAAGCGTCAGAAAAGTAATTGACCAAACCACTTTTTTAATTACCAAAAAGGAGATACTATTTTTGCCGACTAATTCCATATTTTTATATTTTGAAAGTAATGATAATGAAAATTTAATATAAAATGAAAGCAGGTAAAAGTGAAATATAGAATTTAGTAGGTAATCGCCTCTAATTTTTAATATTATTTTCTTTATGAGTTAAAAAACAAATTTTATACTTGGTATTGAATTCAACTTAATTACCTTTATTAATAGCTATGCTTTATTTTTTTTCTAAAACACTTCTAATTTTTATCTTCCCATTAACTTGGATTACTATTTTAATTGTTTTTGCTTTAGTAACCAAAAAAGAAAAAAAGCGAAGAAAATTATTAATAACCTCCATTACTTTACTTTTAATTTTTACAAACCCTTATATTTTTGCGTACTACGCCTATTTTTGGGATGCCAAGCCTCCCGAATTAACAAATACCAAAACATATAGTTGTGTACTTGTTTTGGGTGGATTTGCCGGTGAAGGAACAAATGGGAAAGGTTATTTTAACGGATCGGCAGATAGATTTATTGAGGGATTGGAATTATTGGAAACCGGCATGGCAAAGCATATTTTAATATCGGGGGGGAATGCCTCTTTAAAGCCGGATCATTTTTATGAGGGCGACTGGGCAAAAACAAAATTAAAACTTTTTAATATACGCGATAGCAGCATTATAGTTGAAAACCGAAGCAGAAATACGATTGAAAATGCCAAGTATTCAAAAGTGCTCCTACAAAAAATGCATTTGAAAGCCCCCTATATATTGGTAACTTCCGCCTTCCATATGCGCAGGGCATTGCGGATTTTTAAAAAAGCCGGGATTGAGGTAATACCATACTCTTGTAATTATTTATCGTTTAGACCGGAATTTTCATTAGCCGCCTTTATACCTGATGCCGATGTATTGGCAAAATGGAACTTTTATATAAAAGAAATAGTAGGCATGCTAGTGAATAGTTTAAGTGGATCATAATTTTGAATTTTATTGTAGAAGTACAGAACCATTTCGCGTTTATTTGGTTATATTGGCATAATTGAATCAGGTGCTCATTAAGCTATTCGACCATAAAAAATGAAATTGAACATTACTGTCGAAATTGAATATTACGCGTTTACGGCAGGAACCATCATCCTCAACATCCATCCCTCAAAAAACACCCAGCAGCATATCATTTCCGAAAACTTTCAAACCGAGCCATTTATAAATTTGGAAAGTTTGATGGTACAAAACAACCAATTAACCAGGTTTGAGCTTTTAGAAGGTAACCAGGTAAAGGTAGGTTATCAAGCCTTGGTTGAAAACCATTACCAATTAAATGAATACCAAAACATAGCAGAAACTGCCATTATCAATTTACCACCTGATGTGCTGCCTTATTTATACCCTAGCAGGTATTGCCAGTCGGATAAGCTTTTCCGCTTTGCGGCAAACCTTTTTGGGGCATATATTAATCCGTTCGAAAAAGTTTGTGCCATTAGTAATTGGATATTTAACAATATTCTTTACATCAGTGGCTCTAGCAATACCCAAACTACCGCTTTAGATACCATTACCGAAAGAGCCGGGGTTTGCCGTGATTTCGCGCATTTGGGCATCGCGCTTTGCCGGGCGCTTACCATTCCCGCACGCTATTTTACCGGCTATGCCCTGCAACTTCAACCTCCCGATTTTCATGCTTGTTTTGAGGCTTATATTGGTAATAATTGGGTACTTTTTGATGCTACCCGACTAGTGCCACTTAACGGACTGGTTAAAATAGCCAATGGTTTTGACGCGGCCGATACAGCGGTAGCCAATATTTTTGGTGGGATAAATTTTATATCGATGAATGTAACTTGCGATTTGGCGGAGGATGCGGATAGTCCGTTTCTATATTATTATGATGCTCATTCAGGGCTTTCTTATGTATAATAGGGAAACATTATAAAAATGAGTGGCTCCTATTACGGAGCCCATCATTCTACTATAGAGATCAATCAAATTTGCGGGAATGTAGACGTCGCGGGCAGATTCGAACTGCCGTAAGGGGTTTTGCAGACTCCCACCTATCCTCTCGGTCACGCGACTTTTAAAAAAAACTACTTAATCACTTATCTATGACCGGAGGGTATGGGGTAACCTATCTTTCTCCGTTGCCGGAGAAGGATTTAGCACCTACTGCAATTATATTAAATATTGCATGGGTTGCCAAGACTTCACAGGGCCTTTTCCCTCCGTCTTTCTGGATAAGTAATGCTTATAAAGAACGTTGTGTGATGCAAATATACATATATGTTATATAATTCCTATGGATTTAGTATATTTAATTTATAAAATTATTTAAGTGTTTGATATTTAGTGATATAAATTTAACAATAATCGAATTATAAAGAAATTGAAGGCATGTTTGTAGCTATTTGGACGGTTTATTTGCTTTTGCTATCCCCGAGCATTTATTTAAACAAATGCATTTAAATTGATATAAAAAGTAAACATAAAAGGAAGGTTACCCCTTAATTTTTATAAATTTGACCTTTAATTATATATAGAACGCATACTAGTACAATAAAATATTTATGAGTAAAGGGGTTGTAAGTAAAGAAGAAGATTATTCGCAGTGGTATAATGATTTGGTAATCAAGGCCGATATGGCCGAATATTCGCCGGTAAAGGGTTGCATGATTATTAAGCCTTATGGCTATTCAATCTGGGAAAAAATGCAGGCTACTTTGGATGTGATGTTTAAAGAGACAGGGCATAGCAACGCCTATTTTCCGCTGTTTATACCAAAATCTTTCTTCTCAAAAGAAGCTAGTCATGTGGATGGCTTTGCCAAAGAATGCGCGGTGGTTACCCATTACCGTTTAAAAAATGATGGCAATGGCAATATTGTGGTGGATGAAGATGCCAAATTGGAAGAAGAACTAATTGTACGCCCAACCTCCGAAACCATTATTTGGAACACCTATAAAGGCTGGATACAATCGTACAGAGATTTACCAATTTTGGTAAACCAATGGGCCAATGTGGTACGCTGGGAAATGCGCACCCGTTTGTTTTTGCGCACTACCGAATTTTTATGGCAGGAAGGGCATACCGCCCACGCCACCGCCGAGGAAGCCATAGCCGAAACCGAACAAATGCTAAACGTATATGCCGATTTTGTTGAAAACTGGTTGGCGCTACCTGTGGTAAGTGGCAGAAAAACCCCGAACGAGCGTTTTGCGGGTGCCCTTGATACCTATTGTATTGAGGCCTTGATGCAAGATGGTAAAGCCTTGCAGGCGGGTACCTCGCACTTTTTAGGTCAGAATTTCGCGAAAGCTTTTGATGTAAAGTTTACTACCAAGGATAATAAGCAGGATTACGTTTGGGCCACCTCATGGGGTGTATCCACCCGATTGATTGGTGCCCTGATTATGGCTCATTCTGACGATGCGGGTTTGGTTCTCCCGCCAAAGCTTGCCCCTATACAGGTAGTGGTAGTGCCTATCTACAAGCATGATGAAGAACTGGAAAATATTTCAGCATTTGTGAAAGAATTAACCAAGTCTCTTAAAGCCAAGGGTATATCCGTAAAGTTTGATAAGCGCGATACCCACCGCCCAGGTGCTAAGTTTGCCGAG
>CAIYNX010000167.1 GCA_903927645.1 uncultured Mucilaginibacter sp. | reverse complement strand
TACTACAAGTCGTCCCGCATTGCCAATAAACATGTCTTTTGCTATAAATAGCGTAGTGGTGCCTTTCCAAATAAACCCTGGCTTTTGGGTGGTTGCATACTGTTCTCCATCAATATTTATCCAGCTTTTATTCGCGCCAGTTTTAAACTGCCCATTATGGGTCATCCGTACATAACTAATATAGGGTTGCCCTTCTTTCATTATCAATTTAAAATAGCGTTGCACAGGTTCAGGCAAACCAATCAATTGGCTGTACGTAAAGATTTTATTTTGAATAGGTTTTGATTGACTGAAGAGACTAGCGACTTCTTTTTTAAATTTTAGGTTTAAATTTAAACGGCCTCCTATAAATACTATAAAGAGAAATGCTATGATGGAAAATATGATAGTCATCGCTTTTTTATTTTTCAATGGTTTTAATTTTATAGAAGTTTCGAACATTCGGCAATAGTGCGACAATCAGAATCAGAATCGCATACAACATATAAAAGGTATGTAACCAACTTACTGATTGCAGATACATCATTTCGGCCTGAATCCAAATAATCAAGGCAAAAGCAACGTAAATGCAAAACGACCATGACCAATGCATATCATAAAAAACATTCAACTTAACAAAAAGTTTTGATGCAGGTTTTTTTAATAATGGATAGACAAGCAAACATGGTGCAATACCAAGAACAGTAAACAAGATAATTCCTGGTATTAGAAAATTATGAAAAGGAGAATGCTTTAAAATAGATAATGGTATACCAATTAGTTTACCTATTGGCGAAATAATTAAAATGCCACCGCCGCCAATTGCGCCTATACCTAGGAATGCTATTAAAAACATTAATAGATTCACTGTTTGGGGCTTCATGTAATTTTGTATTGTTTCTTAAACCAAATTGCAAGCACCAACATAAACGAGGGAGCTGTAATGGCCCAAGGTGCTCCAATAAATAATAACCTTTCTGAGAAATTGGGATAGAAATATACAATGGCAATTAAAGGGGTAGTAAGCGCATGGCAGATGAGTGAATACCTGATCCAATTTTCAAATCCTTGCTTTTTAAATATGGGTATGGCAAATAAAGTTGCTAAACCCATAAAAATATACCCGATGGCGTCAAAATCCCAAAAAAGAGAATGCGGTGTTTGTTTTAATAATTGAATACTTTGATCGGTACGGTTGAGTGTCATCGGGATAACTGTTGCTAACTGAACAACATAATTGGCGATAACAAACACCACATAAATCAAAGTAAAGAGCAGTACGGCATGGCTCCAGAATTTTTTTTCTAAAGGAGTTAAATAGTGTAGCGCAAGTATTTCGAGCAAAAACGGAATTGAAATACATAGCGAAAATCCAAAAATAAAAACCTGATCCCAGGGAAAACTGATCATACCCAAAACCTGTAAAAGCTGCGCGATAAAAAACGCGACCGTTGAAGCAAATGCTATCAATCCCGCCCAAAACCCAACTTTATAAATTGATTTATTCATGCTGAAATTGATGCTGGTAGTAGGCTATTTATCAATAAATCGCTAAATTTTTCCTTTTCTTCAATATTGGCAAAATGGGCGGAATTTTCAAACCAAACTAGTTCTTTATGCGGAGCCTCAATTATATTAAAATAAGGTTCGGCAAGTATGGATGGTACTTCATAATCATGTCTTCCCAAAACAAAATATATGGGCATTTTAAATATGGTAGCCTGCTTTGTTAGGTCGATGGTTAAAAGTTGCTGCCATAGCAATTTATTGGAGGCAAATATTCCTCTAAAAAAATTCACCTTATCAATCAGACTATATTCGGTAGCAAAAATTAAGCTATTTAAAATTAAAGGCATTGCCCCTTTTGAACTCCCGTAAAACTCTCCGCCAAATTTTCCGAGTAAGCCGCGTTGGGTTATCAGTTTTTTTAACCAATCGCCTGTATATGGGGGAGAGCCTATTTTGGTAAGTGTTTTTATAGCATGTGCATCCTTGGCTTTGGTAGCTTGTGCCAAGGTCCATTCGTACGAAACAATTTCATTATCAAACATGTTAGCAATCTGTCCAATCCCAATATATGCATGAAATAAATCAGGGAATTTTTGCGCACTAAGCACCCCAATGGCACTTCCCCATGAGTGCCCAACTAAAAATATTTTTTTTTGATTAAATCGATCGCAAAGCAATTTGGTTAATTCACCCGTATCTAAAACAAACTGGTTGATAGTGATGGATGCATTCGGATTTAAGGCCTGGTAGGATTTGCCAGCTCCTCGCTGATCCCAAGTTACAACTATAAAATGTTGCTCTAATTCTTGGGTATATTTTCTCAAAAGAAACAGCTCGGAAGAGCCCGGACCACCATGTAGAAAAAGAATGATTGGGTTGGTTATATCTGCACCTCTAATAAGTATCCATTGTTCTTTTTCGCCAATGGTCACTTTTTCAAGTGATGCGATGCTGCCCGGTACCTTATTCCCTTGTTTATCCTTTATGGAAGGAGTAAAACATGGTATTAGGATCAAGGTTATAATGATGATAACCGTTACTAAGATGAATATCATAAAATCATAAGATTAAAATTCGCTTGGTTTACAGATTGTTCTTACATCATTTTGTTACCCATTGTTTCCACTTTTTTTAACCAATTATTTCTGAATTCGATGGTTGAATTACGAATTGGCTCTATGTAAGTAACCTTAACAGGTTTAATTCCGCAAAATTCTAAAACTGTTTTTTTTAGTTGATTAATACTTGGCCTACCAAATACCAACCAATAATACCAGCTAGGCTGATCGAGCGTGGTAATGATATGGGCAGTTTTTCCTATGAGCAACTTATCCCACCAAACAGAGTTTTCTCTATACTTGAATGCAAAGCCGGGTAAAAAAGTCCTGTCAATAAAACCTTTGGTAATGGCTGGAAGTCCGCCCCACCAAACCGGATGTACCCAAACCAAATGATCGGCCCATTTTATTTTTTGCTGACATTCTAATAGGTCGGGTTCTAATTCGCTTTTTTCTTCGTAACCAAATTCCAGATTTGGATTAAACCTTAAATCACCAATAATGATTTCTTTAACCTCGGCATCCGATTTTATAACTCCTCTTTTATAGGCTTCGGCCAAACTATGGCAAAAACTATCGGCACTTGGGTGCCCATTGATAATCAATATCTTTTTCATTTTTTATAAATATTTTGTTTCGTTTTTGCGATAAAGTATACGCTATTAAGCAACCTATTATTAAACCGATATCTTCAATCATGCCAAATTGAAATACTGCTATCGAGCCAATAACCGACCAAATAATCGGAATTATAAAAATTGTATTTGGGACTTTCTTACTGTTTATTAAAAGCAATCCAAATGTAAAAATTGTAGTAGGGCAAGGTAAACCAAATGTTGGCGAAGATGGATATTGATGCCCCAATGTATAGCCAAGTAGCGGATAAATAACGAGTGCGAATAACATCAAACAGATTCCCACAATACCAAATTTGTCTTTATTAAATTCGAAAGAATACCTATTGTTGAAAACACCAAAAAATAAAAACAGAATTCCTTGAAGTATAAATAATGCACCAAATAAGAAGGCTGCCTTATTTATTGAAGTAAAAAAAATGATGTGGTATACAATCCCCATCCAAAGCCACAAAAATGAAATTACACCACTTATTATTCTACCCGATAGATGGTTTGGTTTAAAGGCAAAATAAATTATAAATATAGCAGCCAAATTGAATACAATTTGAAGTGGAAAAATTGTCTCGTTATAGTTTTTGAAAACTGCTAAAAACTGATTTAAATTAAAAGGCGTTTTCATGTTTTTCAATTAATAATAGCATACCAATTATTTCTAAACGTGTATAATCTTATCAACCGCTCGCCTAAGTGATACCGGGTTAGGATACTCTTTTACATACCCAATTCGCATCATAAATTGTATGTTTTCATTAATTCCTAGTAATTGGTTGATTGATGTCAAGGTTGCGGATTCTTCCAATATTTGCGACATGGGGTGCATAGCAATGTTTTTATCACGCACCTTTAAAAACAATCTTTGCATTTGCTTTCCGGTTTCAATCAAACTTGCTACTGAATTATCTTTACTGGTAATCAACATCCAACCAGCTGATTCTGAAACTTGTTTTATTACGTTACTTATATTTTGATCTCTGAATTTATTGTCCATCACACTAGCCTGGTCGTAAAAATTCCTTACAACCCAGCCCGGTATACCGTTTAAATCCATACTCGCGGTAGTTAATCCATCGCGTTTTTTTTCTGCTTCGTCGCTCGAAAACCGTATCCAATTAGCCAACTCCCTTTCGGCAGGGTCTCGGTACGATTGTAGTTTGTTTGCTTCAATGGTTTGTTCATTTATTAGATGGTAGTTGACGGATGTATTTGGAATAAAGTTAAACACATCATATTCTCCGCTCAATAAATAGTTCAGGTCTTCCACTTTTAATGGCTTATTAAGGTAATTGGCCCTAACGGTTCTTCGCTGTTTTATTTTTTGAATATAATATTTGGTTTTATAATCGGTTTTTGTCAATGCTACCTTCATTACGTTTTCGTCTTGATTGGTAGTGGCAAGCAAAGTAAAATCACATTTGTAACCTAAACTATTCGCGGCAAATTCTAAGTTTTGAACAAAGGCACCTATAGATAAAATAGTTTCCCGTTGGTGTGGGTCAACAGCTGGTAACCACCTGGTTTTATCATTACAAATAATCCAATGATAAGGCTCGTTGTATTTAATAAACCATGGTTGGGCATTATGCCCGCTTGGTGCCAAGGAGGCTAAAACCAAAATTTCTTCCTCATCGGCACTTAACGATAACTTTTTTGATTTTTTTGTTTTAATATC
>CAIYNX010000166.1 GCA_903927645.1 uncultured Mucilaginibacter sp. | reverse complement strand
ATTCCGATATCGAACTTGATAAAAATACGCTTGACAGGGTGCAGGAAGTAACCAAACTTACCGATAATGAAAAGAATCATATTTATATAACCCTTGATGCCCTTATTAGGGATTTTAAAGCTAAAAAAGCTTATGCCCATTAAACAACAAAACCCACCCATTTATTAACGGGCAGGCTTTGGTTTGCACTTGGTTACGGTGGTTTTAAACTACCTGCTTGGTAGCCCGAAGTTAGAAACATTCGGGCAGCGGTTTGAGCAAACTACGCACAACTGGGTTATTACTTCTTTTTTAAGCTATCCTCCTTTATCTCAATAAGATGCCATACCCCTAATGTATCTTTACGAACTTTACATGAAAGATAAATAGTTGCTAATGAGCCATTTAATGCGACCTTAAAAGAAGCAGGATTATCTTCTTTTTTTGGCAAGTCTTTATCAAAATAGGTATAAGATTGATAGTTTCCAATTTTATTGCTTATGTCTTGCCTCTTCTCAAGTAGTTCGACTCCATTTTCAACTGATGGTGTAGTATATGTAAGGTAAGTTATTATTACGTAAAATATAATAGATGATAGCACTAAAATTAGCAAAATACGCAAAGCTTTAATTCTTTGTTCTTTAGTTTGCATGTATGGCTTTAAAAAAAAGTAAGCCATTACTATTGTAGCTGAAAGTGCTAATAATGTAAATAAAAATAATAATATTAATAACATCTAGTTTTCCTTGTTTTTTTCTATGTGTAAAGTAAAATCTAACCCACCAAAAAATGATACACCGAAACTTATATCAAAACCTTTAGATTTCGTATAACTACCGTCTGCATTCTCAGTAATTTTATGTTCAGACCCAAATGCTGAAGTTTTAGCATAACCGGTTGCCGAACCAGGTACTGAATCTAAATTTCCGTCTATTTTCTGTGACTGTCCGATTTCTCCACCACTTTGAAGAAATCCTATTCCAAGCTTACTTTCTATTTCAACTGATTTATTATTAGACACTTCACCTGTTTTATTATTTATTTCTTTGTTTAAGGTTGTACTTGTATTCTCCTTTATTTTCGCTTTTTCAAGGGTAACATTATCCTTGGTTAATACCACCGCTAGTGGAGCAAATTTAACTTCTCCGACCGGAGTTTTAATGCCTGCCTGAATGCCAGCGGTAGTTTTAAATTCAGCCTTAATAGTATATTTATTAAGTAAACTTTTAACCTCTTTTTTTACTTCATTAGCTTTATTTTTAATAGCATCAGCAGCTTTTTTCCACCAAGGGTCACCAGGACCCATACCGTCAACATCAATAAAGCGGATAGGGTTGTCAATGGCATAATCATAGGGCGAGTACCTACGCATCTTCTCGGCCAAAGGGTCTATCGTTGTAAAGCGACCAATTAGCGGATCATAGAACCTTGCGCCGTAATCGTATTGTCCTAATTCCTCTTGAAGTTCTTTTTTATTGTAAAGGTATACTATTTTATTGGCTTCGGAAATACCGGCAAACTCTCATGCCCATCAGCATCTACCGATTGCACGGCAAATAAATAATTATCCTTCGAATAGGCTAAGGTAGTAGTGGTTTCTGTTACATAAAATTTCTTTTCCCAATAGGGGCTAATCGTTTCGCGCATTAAAACGTAATAGCCAATTGGTTTTTTACCTGTCTTTGGCTCATCCCATTTTAAGGTAGTTTTATTGGTGAGTTCACCGGTTATAATACCAACATTTATTGGTTGTGCGGGGGCACTTGCCAAATTCGCCAAAACAGAAAGGTTCATCCGCGCTACCTTTTGGGCATAATTAAAATCTACAAAATCAGGCAAATCGCCATAGTCAATACCTTTTTCGGTTCGAACATCTTGGTGCTGACGGGTAAAATCCTCATTCATTTCTGTAAATCGTACTGCGGTAAAACCTTGTAATTGAAACGAGGTATGGTCGCCGCCACGTAAATAACGGTCGCGCCTGTAAATCAATTTAACATCAAGCTGGTCAATATAACGTTCGCCAATTTCTTTCACGTATCGAGCCAATTCGCGGGAGGGGCTATCATTTTCACCTCCAATAGCAATTAAACTAGCTACCATTTTTTTATCCTCATCGGCAACAGAAGCAACCCCTTCGCTAAATACCCTAACGCTTCGGTTATCTTTTAGATCGGTTTCCATACCATGGGTGTTTCCAACAATGTCATTATTTAGCATGGCGTCAATGTTCCAGCCTTCGGCTTTAGCACGTTTGGCAACATTTGCTGAGCCATAAAGCCCTTGTTCTTCACCCACTACACACATAAAAATTAGGGTAGCCGGAAAAGATTTTTTAGCCATTACCCGCGCCAATTCCATTGATACCGCGGTGCCCGATGCATCATCGTTAGCACCCGGCTCAAAACCATCAGGATCCATCACATTGCTTTTTCGCGAATCAAAATGCCCCGAAACAATATAAATTCGTGTATCATTTCGGTCGGTACCTTTTAGGGTGGCTATTACATTTTTTAACAAATAGGGTTTATCTATTCTTTCGCCTTTTGGTTGGGTAAAGTTGTCAAACTGAACCTTCATACGCCCGCCCGATAATTCGGCATATTTTTCCATTTCGGCCTTGATCCAGTTGCGCGCAGCTCCAACACCTTCGGTTTTGCTGCTGGTATCGCCCAATGTGTGTCGCGATTTAAAGCTTACCAGCTTTCGGATGGTATTTTCGATATTTTTTGCGGAGACTTCCTCCACCATATTTTTAATACTTGAATCTTGTTTTATGATGGTTTGGGCAAATGTATTGGTTGATAAGAATATCAATATAAAAAATAATGGATATTTCGTTTTCATTTTAAGGATGATTGTTAATGCCTAAATATATGTTGTTTGAACGCTTATTTAGGTTCAATTTTTATGACCTCAATGTAGTAGATTTTTTTTAAAAATGTAGGATGATTGATAGTGGTACTAAAATTTAATTCAAAATAAAAGGTATTTTTCTATGATTATAATCAATCCGAAGGATTGACAGGTATATAGGAAAGAAGAATTGTAAAAGGTACGACCCCGAATGGGGTCGGATAAACCCCTAATTAAATAAAAAAGTCCAGAGGCTATACCTCTAGACTTTCAGTATTATTCTTCAACCAAATTAAAAAACTTAAACGCCTAAATCTTTAATTATGGTATCAATTTTCAATTCAAGTTGTTTATCAGTTTCCTGATAAACTGCGGCATTGGCCAGTTTACCATTTACGCTGCAATAAAATTTAATTTTTGGTTCGGTTCCTGATGGTCGGGCAGATATGATGCTACCATCCGCGGTAATAAATTGCAACACATCCGATGTTGGCAATTCAATTTTACTGATTTTACCAGTTACTAAATCGGTTTCTATGCTCTTTTCATAGTCTTTTAGCGTAGTAACTTTTGAGCCACCTAAGGTAATGGGAGGGTTGGTCCTAAATTTTTCCATCATCTCCTTAATCTCT
>CAIYNX010000165.1 GCA_903927645.1 uncultured Mucilaginibacter sp. | reverse complement strand
CACACCCACCAACTCCCCAATCTCACCCAACAACCCAACGGCTTGGTCAATGCTAAACACACCTTCAATGCTTAGCCTTAACGAGTTTTTTATTTCTTTCAGGTTGCATTTGCGGGGGTGGGCCTGTACATAGCTCAAGATCTGCCTAAACGATTCCGATTCAAAGTATTGCGATTTTTGGTCGGTTAGGAAATAGCCGCGCAGCACATTCTTTTTGAGGGATATTTTTTCAAAGCCCAAACTTTTGCCCAGCCATTGCAGGCGCATGGTATTCAGCAAATCGGCTACCTGGGGTGGTACGGGGCCAAAGCGGTCGTGTAGTTGTTGTTCAAAGGCCAATAGCTCGGTTTCGTTTTCCAGCTTACTCAGGTCGGTATACAGGTTATAGCGTTCGGCTATGCTGGTAACATATTCATCCGGTATCAATATCTCCAAATCGGTATCAATTTGGGTAAAGGAGATATAAGGCCTTGGCTTATCATCCGGAAATACCCCCTTAAACTCTTCCTCTTTTAATTCCTGTATGGCCTCATCCAATATTTTATGGTACATCTCAAAGCCAATTTCGGCAATAAAACCGCTTTGTTCGGCACCTAAAAGGTTACCGCTGCCGCGTATGTCCAAATCGCGCATGGCCACGTTAAAGCCGCTGCCCAAATCAGAAAATTCCTCAATGGCACTCAACCTTTTCCTGGCCTCGCTGGTTAAGGTAGATAACGGCGGACTCAGCAAATAGCAAAACGCCTTTTTATTGCTTCGCCCTACACGGCCACGCATTTGGTGCAAATCGCTCAAGCCAAACATATGGGCATAGTTGATGATGATGGTATTGGCATTGGGGATGTCCAACCCTGCTTCAATAATGGTGGTGGCTACCAATACATCATATTCGCCGTTTACAAATTTAAGCATTACATCCTCCAAATCGTCGCCATCCAGCTGACCGTGCGCTATGCCTATTCGAGCTTTTGGCACCAAGCCTTGTATCATGCCACCCAATTGTGGCAAATCGGCAACCCGGTTATGGATAAAAAATACTTGTCCGCCACGGTCAATTTCTTGTTCAACGGCTTCCTTAATCAGCTTGTCGTTAAAAACATGCAGTTCGGTAACTACCGGCTGGCGGTTTGGTGGCGGGGTAGAGATGATGGAAAGGTCGCGCGCGCCCATTAACGAGAAGTGCAGGGTACGTGGGATAGGCGTAGCCGTAAGCGTAAGCGTATCCACATTAGCACGCATTTGTTTTAATTTCTCTTTGGTGCTTACGCCAAATTTTTGTTCCTCGTCAATAATCATCAACCCCAAATCCTTAAACTTAACGTCTTTGCTTACTAAACGATGGGTGCCGATTATAATATCCACCTTTCCTTCTTTCAAATTTTCGAGCGTGGTTTTTATTTGCTTGGCCGATTTAAACCTGTTTACATAATCAATATTGCAAGGGAAACCTTTCAACCTATCTGAAAATGTTTTGTAATGCTGCGCCGCTAAGATGGTAGTAGGAACTAAAATAGCAACCTGTTTGCTATCAGCCACTGCCTTAAATGCTGCCCTGATGGCTACCTCTGTTTTGCCAAAGCCCACATCGCCACAAATCAGCCTATCCATCGGGTGCGGCGATTCCATGTCCTTTTTAAAATCGGCAGTGGCTTTTTCCTGGTCGGGCGTGTCTTCGTAAATAAAGGAAGCCTCCAACTCGTTTTGTAAATAACTATCGGGCGAGAAAGCGTTACCCTGTTGCGCTTTGCGTAAAGCGTATAGCTTTATCAAGTCGCGGGCAATGTCTTTAACTTTTTTTTTTGTAGTTTTTTTTAGCTTCTCCCAAGCATCAGTTCCCAGTTTATTCATTTTGGGTACAGTGCCTTCCTTGCCACTATATTTTGAAATACGGTTTAGGGAGTTGATGTTTACATACAGCAAATCATTATCGGCATAAACCAAGCGAATCATTTCCTGCATTTTGCCGCTTACCTCTACTTTTTCCAATCCGGCATATTTGCCTATACCATGGTCAATATGAGTAACAAAATCGCCGGGCTTTAGCTCACGCAACTCTTTTAGCGTAATTGCTTGCGTGCGCTGGTAGCCTTTTTTTAGTTTGTACTTATAATAGCGGTCGAATATTTGATGATCAGTGTAGCAGGCTAGTTTTTGTTCCCTATCAATAAAACCTTCACGTATGGATACGCTGATGGGGGTAAATTTTACGGTTTTGTCGAGGTCGTCCATAATGGCATATAAACGCTCCACCTGTTTAGCCGAGTCGGTCAGGATATAATTTTCAATCCCCTCGGCAGCATTGTTTTTAAAGTTGTGGATGAGCAATGTAAAATCCTTATTAAAGGATGGCTGCGGACGCATATCAAAATTAATTACCTTGCTATCCTGATAAAAAAATTGTTTGCCAAACTCAATAATCGGAAAGTCGTGGAGTTGGTCGGCAATCAGTTTTTCGTCGTTAAAGTTAAACTTAGGGTCAATCCAATCGGGGTTTTGCCCTTTTTCCTCAAGGCTAAGCGCTTTCCACAAAGCGATAGCGCGGGTATTGCCGGCCTTAATTATATCCAGGGTAAATTGTACATCCTTTATCCAAACTTGGGTGCCTTTTTCTACATATTCCAATAAGGATATATTGTTTTCTGTGAGGAATTTAGATTGTACATTTGGCACTATTGTAATGCTTTTTACCTGTTGTACCGAAAGCTGACTCTCGATCTCGAAGGTACGGATGGACTCAATTTCATCGCCAAAAAACTCTACCCTATAAGGCAGCTCGTGCGAGAAAGAAAAAATATCAACAATACCACCTCTGATAGAATATTGCCCTGGCAGGTAAACAAAATCAACCCGTTCAAAGGCATAATCGGCCAAAAACTCGTTGATGAATTCAATGCTTAGCTTATTGCCTACGCTAATCTCGAGCGTATTTTTTTCGAGGGAGGCTCGGTCAATTACTTTTTCGGCAAGGGCTTCGGGGTAGGTGATGATGATTTGGCCGTACTCGGTAGCGTGATTCAGATCGTTCAAAACCTCTGCGCGCGCCAACACATTACTGCTATCGGGCTGGGTAAATTCAAATGGCTTGCGGTAGGAGGAGGGGAACAATAAACATTCCTTACCAGTTAGATTTTCAATATCCGCCTGAAAATAGGCTGCCTCTTCACGGTCGGGCAGAACAAAAACCTGGTGTTTATGCTGTAAAAAATAAAGCACGGTAGCCACTGCCGCATCGCTCGATCCGGTTAATCCACGCAGCTGCACCCTTGGGTTTTTGGAGGCATTTAAAGCAAGTGCCAATTCCTCAATCCGGCTGTCGGTCTTGTATCTGGCTAATATATCACGAATATTCAACAGCGCAAATATAGGCAAAAAGGATTTTTAATTTTTACGATAAAGGGGCATTAAATATTTATTTAACAATACAATGAAACAGGATTTATACTAAATTTATACTTTGCAAAAACAGGAAAATTATAGCACATGGTAAAAAAGCTATTCCGCAAATATTTTGAATTGACCTTTTTACTTGGCGGATTGCTTGCTTTAGCCATTTGTAACCCAACAGCTGCAACCCATTTTTCTTTATGCCCATTAAAGGCTATGGGCATTACCTGGTGCCCTGGTTGTGGCTTGGGACATAGTATTTCTTTTTTATTTCATGGCGATGTTGTTTCCTCTCTCCATGCTCATTGGTTTGGCATCCCCTCAGTTTGTATTATTTTATACCGCATAACCATCCTTGTTTGGGAAAAAATGTTGGTAAAAATGGTAGTCAAATGATAGTTACTTAAAGTATTGCACGATCAAATGATAATTTTTACCAGTTTTACTCGCCGTAATTTTCCACCTTTTTGCCGACAATTTATTGTCGCCTGCCAGCTTGTCATTGTCGCAATTTTTTTATACCTTAGTTTTACACCAACATTAAAACATATAGCAAAAAAATTAGCATCATGAACACAAATCAATTTATGTCATTTCCGGGCATATCTCCCGAAGAATTGGCTTTTCTGCAACAAGGAACTGCTGATTTAACAGAGGAACAACAAAAAACTTTTTATGTTATTTACTCAGGCAAACGTAAATCTCCACAAGATATACTTATATTTAGCATAATAGGTCTTTTTGTAGTGCCCGGACTACAAAGATTTATCACAGGTCAAATAGGTATGGGTATTTTATACCTTTTCACCTTAGGGTTATGTTTTATTGGCTCGATTATGGATTTGGTTAATAATAAAACTATTGCATTAGAATACAACCAAAAAATGGCCTTCGAAAGTTATCAAATTGCTAAAATGGGAGGCTTTTAAAGCATAATTAAACCTATAATTTATAAAAGGCAGTTGATTTGAACATTATACTGCCTTTTCGTTGTTTTAGGGTTTCTGTAATTTGGTTTTTAATTTAACGTAATAATTAGCTTATTTACCCCAAAAACAACTTTCTTTGCAACACCATGAAAATAGCAGCAATTATCAATTTTTTAGAAGGTTTGGCCCCCTTAGCGTACCAGGAAGAATATGATAATTCGGGTTTGATTGTTGGTAGGTCAGATGATGAAGTAAATGCCGCCTTGATTAGTCTGGATTGTACTGAGGCGGTGGTTGATGAGGCCATAGTCACCGGTTGCCAGCTCATTATATCTCACCATCCTATTGTTTTTAAAGGCTTAAAAAAGTTTAACCAGGCTACATATATAGAGCGGGTGGTAGAAAAAGCCATTCGAAACAAAATAGCCATTTACGCCATACATACCAATCTGGATAATATAGCCAAGGGGGTAAATGCGCGTATTTGTTCAGTTTTAGGTTTGAGCAATTCCCGAATATTGGCACCCAAAAGCAATCTTTTGAAAAAGCTCATCACCTTTGTGCCCCAAAGCCATGCCGATGTGGTGCGCGAAGCCTTATTTAATGCCGGCACCGGTAATATTGGCAATTATTACGAGGTAAGCTTTAATATACAAGGTGTAGGTACATTTAAGGGAAATGAAAACACCACCCCACATGTAGGCGAGCCGGGTAAACGCCACTATGAAGATGAAGTTAGGATTGAATCCATCTATCCTGCCATTTACGAGAATAGGATCATCAATGCCTTAATTAACACGCACCCATACGAAGAAGTAGCATACGACCTGATCTCTTTAACCAACAAAAATCAACAAGTTGGGTCGGGAATGATCGGCGAGTTTGAAACCGAAATTACCGAGGTGGATTTTATGAAGTTGTTAAAGGAGAATTTGCAACTGCAAGTAATTAGGCATACCGATTTTATTAATAAACCCATCAAAAAAGTAGCCGTTTGTGGCGGTGCAGGAGGCTTTTTATTAAAACAAGCCATTGCCGCTGGAGCGGATGCTTTTGTTACTGCCGATTATAAATACCATGAGTTTTTTGATGCGGAAGGTAAAATATTAGTTTGCGATATCGGACACTTTGAAAGTGAGCAGTTTACACAACAATTATTGTTTGAAATTATTTCAAATAAATTTACTACCTTTGCCGTCCGTTTAACAACAATAAATACAAACCCCGTCAAATATTATATTTAATGGAACAAACCGTAGAACAAAAGCTTAAAGCTTTATACGAGCTACAAACCATCCACACAAAAATTGATAAAATTCGCCAAGTTAGGGGTGAATTGCCTATGGAAGTGGCTGATTTGGAGGATGATGTAGCTGGCTTAGAAACCAGAATTCAAAAAATTAAAAACGAGCTTGATGATTTTGAAGACGATATAGTTACTCGTAAAAACTTGATAAAGGAAGCTCAGGCCAATATAAAAAAATATGAAGGCCAGCTAAACGAAGTAAAAAACAATCGTGAATACGAAGCAATTTCAAAAGAAATTGAAATACAAGGGCTAGATATTCAGGTTAGCGAAAAAAAGATACGTGAGTTTGGTTTTGAAATAGCCTCTAAAACACAAGTTTATGACAGAGCACTTGCTGACCTAGAAGCACGTAAAACTGATTTAGATGCTAAAAAAGCCGAATTAGGTACCATTACCGCCGAAACAGAAAAGGAAGAAAATGAACTTACTGTAATGGCTGATAAGGCATCACAACATATTGAAGAACGTTTATTAGTTGCTTATAACCGTTTACGTGGCAATGCCAAAAATGGGTTAGCGGTAGTTACCATTCAGCGCGATTCATGTTCAGGTTGTTTTAACCAGATTCCGCCACAACGTCAATCAGACATTCGCCAACGCAAAAAAATTATTGTTTGCGAACATTGCGGACGTATTTTAGTTGATGAGCAAATGGCAATGGAAGCTGAAACTGTTTAAGCCAAATATAAATTTATGATATAAAGGCATCCATCGGGTGCCTTTTTTGTTTACAAAAATTTAATGTTTAAAGAGCTATTTGATTAAGCTATATGGGTATTTTTGTATTATATAAGTGATGATGAGCAATAAATCAAAGATTTTTTTAAAAGAGTTGTTTTCAAAACAAACGATTAACAAAATTTCTCGTCAACTTTATAATCCCGACCAATCTGATTTAACCAAAGCTGCTTCTGCAGCCATTGGGGTTTTTATCGGTATTTTGCCTATTTGGGGGTTGCAAACTATTGCGGCAATATTTGCGGCTATTGGCCTTAAATTAAACAAGGCGCTAGTGCTTATTTTTGTTCATATAAGTTTTCCTCCAATGTTTCCGGTTATAATATACTTAAGTTACCAAACAGGCTTGTTATGGGTTAGGGTAAAAACGAAAACTCCAGATCATTTTAACGCGTTTTCGTGGAATTTTATTACGCATCATTTTGAGCAATATTTGTACGGGAGTATTACCTTATCTATACTTGCCGGTATTACTACCGGGATATTAACTTTTTTGTTTTTGAAATTGATAAAGCAAAATCGTTTAAAAGTTAGTTTGGAAGAAGCTATATCATAGTAAAGGGCTAAAATTGATTTGCAACAAATACTTTTTAGGGGTTAATTCTATTTAATTTAAAACTCATAAATAAACCCAATTGTAGGCAAAACACTTCCACTATCATTATTTAATAAAAATGGAATCGCATTTGCTCCATTTTGCTGTATGGCTTTATTATCGGTTGTTACAAAAGCGGTGTTGGTGGCGTTTCGCTCAAAGGTATATTCCGGATAGGCTGGCTGCTTGGCATTGTACCAATTGGTTACATCCAAGTATAAATCGAGCGAGCGTTTCTTGAAATTCCATTTTTTATCAATCCGTAAATCTGATGCATTAAATGCTGCTAATCTGGTAGTATTTAGTTGGCTATAATCCAATACCCCTCCACCTGTTGTTAAGTAATTTGCTCTGGAAGCATTGGCGTCAAATGGTGTATAAGGTGCACCGCCCTGGTACCTGAATTTTAAACCAAACTCATAATTTTTGGGTAGTTTATAGCCAAATGTTAATGAAAGAAGTTGTTGGTTATCCCAAGCTGATGGTGCTGATTTTCCATTAATTCCTGAAAATGTGCTGTTAAATAAGGTATATGATAATACCCCAAAAAACTTGTCGGTTAATTTTTGTTGCGCAAAGAATTCTATTCCATAAGCATGCCCCTTTCCTACGCTTACAATTGCCTCGTTACCCAAGGTGGTAAAATCCCCACCTTCATTGGCCAGCGAAATGCCATCGCGAACAGAAACAGGATAGTTACTGTAAATTTTATCAAAAACCTCCAAAGTAAATCTGGTTGATGGACGTGGTAAATATTCAAGACCAGCAACATAATGGTCTGATCGGGTAAGCTTATTATCTTTATTCACATAGTTCCCATTTTGGTCTGTATAGCCTAAAACGGTATAAACGGGGGTTTTGTAATAGGTGCCCACAGAAGCATTCAGGTTCCATTCGTTTGATAGTGAATAAGATACCGAAAACCTTGGTGAAATGCTATTAGCGGGGTTTAAACCATCCGTTGTAAAGGTGTTTTCATCGCTGCGAATACCAAAGTTTAATCCTAACTTATTGTTAAACAAACGCTTCCCAACCTGTGCAAACGTACCAAATTTAAAAAAATTAAGACCTGTATTTGAACTAAAAATAATAGCCGGTTGTATAATATTTCCATAATTATCAGTTAGTTGTGCCCTAAAACGTTGGAAATAGTTATTGGTAAATTCTTCATATTGAGCTGATGCACCATAGGCCCATTGCCAGCCATGATTAAAGAAATTAAAATCTAACCGCAACTTATTTTCTGCCTCTTGCGAAGTGATATTCAACCTTAGTTTAGTAGGATCGCTGGTTTGGTTGTCATCATATTTATTAATTTTGTTGTTCAAAACATTACGGCTTAAAGCCATGTTGAAATAACCGTGATTTAATGAATGTTTTAAGCTTAAGCCAACGGTATAGTTGTTTTGGTTGATGTTTGGGGTGTTTGCCAAAGTATACAATTTTTCGGGTGTGGCATTTTTGATGCCGGCAAACGTAAATTCATCTATAGCGCCAATACCAATAAAGTTTAAACTGGTATTTTTATTGAATTTATGGGTTATTTTAGTTTGAAAATCCCAGTAGTTTGGGCGGATTGGCAAATCAATCAATGAAAAAAGTAATTGCAAATATGAACGGCGAATGGAAGCTAAAAAAGTAGTTTTATCATCAATCGGACCTTCAAAAGTGCCCGCTATTTCTGATGCACTTAGGCGAATATTCCCTTGATAATGATTTGGGTTTCCCTCTTTTTGGGTGAATTGAAATACGGAGCTCAGTGCATTATCATACTTTGCATCAAACGCTGAGGTACTTAACTTAACATCCTGGATAAATGAAACATTCAGGATGCCAGCCGGACCGCCACCACTACCTTGGGTACTGAAGTGATTAATAACAGGTACTTCTATACCATCCAGATAAAAAACATTCTCGTTTGGCGATCCACCCCTAATAATAATATCGTTTCTGAAACCGCCACTGCTACCATCAGTGCCACTTACTCCCGGCAAGGTTTGAATCACCCTCGAAATATCAAAATTACCACCCGGATTGCTCTTTATTTCTTCGGAAGTGAGCCTTTGTACCGATAGTGGTGTGGCTAAAGTGGCCACTCTTGCTGATTTAGCCCCTGATATTTTTACTTCCTTTAATGCCTGGGCCTCAGCTGGTATCAAGCTTATAGCCAATATGTTTTCATTGCCGGAGCTAATAATTACGTTGTAAAGAAATTCGTCTGTATACCCTAAACAGCTAATTTTTATTTCATAGCTACCTGTTGGGATATTCAATAGCCTAAACTTTCCTGTTGAATCTGTTTTTGAACCTGTATTTGAGTTGTTCACAAAAATAACACTTGCGCCATCAATCGGTCTTTGGGTATTTTTATCGGTTACTATACCTGATATTACCCCACTCTGTGCCAATAATAATGTTGGTACCAAAATAAAAAAAACAAGTATAAATACTCTCATATTAAAAATTTGATACAAAAATGAACTATCACCTTTAAATTAACAACCATATTAAGGTAAATAAGTTGTAAATTTTTTTCAAGTAAGAAAAATTTAACACAAGACTTCTTTGATTTATTAAAAACATGTAAAAGCAATTTGGTTGCAAATAAAGTAAAAATTAAATTTTCATTTAAAATAACTTTCGCCCTGGTAGTTTCATTTTAAAAAATAAATTGCCTGTTTTTTGTAATAATCTTATTTGGATTCAATCTAAATATAAAACAATCTTTTTTGAGATTAATAAAATAAATAAGATGAAAAAAATAAGTTTAGCAATTACAACAATTGCTTTAGTAAGCGCCTGTAATTTCAGGCCTTACCATGAAGAAAAGTACATTGACATTAACCCCAATGAAACCGCCTTTGTTATTCCTTTAGAGCAAGGCACCAAGAGCGACCAAAAACAATTAAAATCTGTTGAATATTTGGAGCAGAAAAAGGTTGCCACAAAAAGAATTTACACACCAACCGTATGGCATCAAACTGGTAGGAGTGAGAATGAAGGAGAGTGGATCCCATCGGTAGTTGTTATAAAGGTTGATCGTTCGCCGGTTACGCGCGAATGGACAAAATCAACCAGTACAGGTACCAGCAGTGAAAATCAGCAAATCAATGTTGAGTCGAGTAATTCAATTGGTTTTACGGTTGGTATTACTTGTACAGCCTCCATACCGGAAGAAGATGCTTCTAAATTTTTATATTGGTATGGCGGTAAATCATTGGCAGCAGCCGTTGATAATAACGTACGCTCATTTGTTCAGGATATTTTGACCCGTGAATTTGGTCAACGCGACCTTTCGGCTTGCCAAAGGCAGCGGAAGGAAGTTTTTGATTTAATGAAGATTAAAACCACTGAGTTTTTTGCATCAAGAGGTATAAGAATTGATAATATAGGCGCGGCTGGTGAATTTACCTATACAGATGCCGAGATACAAACTGCCATAAATTCACAATTTATTGCCGAAAAGAAAAATGACGCTGCTAAAAATGAAGTAATGGCCGCCGAACAGTATGCTAAGGCAAGCGAAGCCATAAAATCTCAAAAAAACTTGGATGCCGAAGTTAATATGATGAATGCATTGGCTGAAGCAATTAAGGAAGGTAAACTAACCTGGCCCGAAACATTGGTGATGTCGCCGGGTATGAGTTTAATGGATTTATACGGAGCAAAAAATTTAGGTTCCTCATCAAAAAATAAGAAATAAAAATGAAAAAAGTAACTATAAAAATCCTGTTTTGGATGCTAATTGCAGCAATATGGACAGGCATAGAAAAAGTGGGGATCTATTTATTAGAGATGCAGTATGCAAGTAAAGTTGCACCCAACCAAGTGGATGATGATAATGCTTATACTGTTTTAAAAACACAAAGTACATCAATTACCATAATCCATTACTTGTATCTTGTGGGATTGCTTATAATTATTTGGATGATAATTAAGACTTATTTAAAAAACAACAAGGAAACTAATTAATTATAGGCCTATTGCGATACTGATACCTACTCCAAATCCAATTTAAATTGCATCAAAAACTGATGTATAAAGGCGGCACTACCATTAACTAGGTTAAGGAAAGTGCCGTACTTTTTATAAATTATTTAGCAAATAACCTTTTATTTGGTCGCAACTTATAAAGAATGGTTTCTCGTTAATTTCAATAGTAATTTGGGTGCCTTCAATACTGTAAGTACCGCCTATAGTGCTACCTAACAAACTGATGCCAAATGTACCGCCTGTTTCGTTACCATTAAATTTACCACCCTGCCCTTCAATTTTGGTTAGCAGGGTTTTAACCAAATCAGAAACCGGAACAGTTATTGGTAGAGTAAAATTGCATGCTGCCATATAATTATTATAAAATTTTGAGTACTGAGATTGTATTGGTTAACAAAACAACAACCAGCTGTATTTTATTGGTGAAAAGTATAAAATTTATCATAAACCTAGCAAAAAAAACTAAATTGGCGATGTATTAACAAGCGCTCTATTGAACAGAATTCTTAAAAATTTCCCCGAACAATGGCCTTGTTTTTTGAGCCCTTAACAAAGTATAAATGGCCAATAATGCATATAGCATGCCGGCAATAGCGGTTGTTAATACATTTTTGAAAGCATAAAATGACAATAAGGGTAAAAGCTGCAAAGCATGCATTCCTATAAAATGCGCAATACGTAAATCGCCGTATTGGGTACTCCAGTTTAGTATAGGTATGCCTGGTCCGCCGTCTTCACCACCTATAGTATGACTAAGTTTAGCACCCATCATGGCACCCTGAAAAGAAAAAATAACGAATAAAAAAATGCCTAGCCTTATTGCTAGAAGGTAATAAGCGGGTAAAGCCGGGAAATCTTGACTTAAAAATAATAAACCAATGTAACCCGTAAATAGTGTTGTAAGGGCAGCAGCTAAACCCATTAATACAAACATAAAGGCGTATACCGGGCTGCTTCTGTTAAAATGTGATAATTGCCCCCTGGCAGCCTGTATTGCAATATAAACGTTTTCAAAACCTAAGAATATAATTACTGCCCAATTATAAATATTGGTAATTGCGGGGGCGTTCAAATCAGCTATAAACCAGCCCATTGTTAATGAAAATATACCGATTGATAAAGCAAACTTTATTGGTTTTATCCAGGCATTAACCCCTAGTATTATGGTTTTTGAAAAAAAAGAAAAAACAATATATAGCCCCGCCGAGAAAAGATTGCATAATCCAAAAATAAAAAGAGATTCATCTCGATATGCAAGTTGTTGTAGAAAACTCATCATAAAATTGGAGGGTAATTATTAATTCTTTTTAATTTAGCTTACTTTTCTATCCTATAAAGGTATTCAAAAGATTATTAATAAGTTTGCTTAAGGCAGGTTTGTTAGGCAAAATATAATTTATATTTACTGATATTTGAATTTAGAATTGTTTTTTAAAAAGGATACTGGGCTATATAAACAAAAAAAACAGCACCTACTAAGAAAGCTACCAGACCCAAAATAAGATCAATTATATTTTCTCGAATAAATAATTGGTCTTGTGTTTTACTTATACTAGGTTTCATAATTTTGTTCTATTATTAAAATTACAACTTTATAAGTAAAACAAAAAGCGAATGTTTTAAAGTAACAATATTTTTACTTTTGTGACAATTGAATTTAAAATTTCAAAAATATTCAAACCCTTGCCCAGGGTAAAATTATGATGAAATGTATTGGTTATAGTGGTATAATTATTAAACCCAAAATTTATTGAAAACATGCAAAGTAAAGCCATTTCAATTCGCCCGTTTTTAGGCTCAAAAAATTACGAAATTTCTCGAAGTTTTTATCGATCTCTGGGTTTTGAAGAAATTGTAATATTACCAAATATGTGTCTTTTTAAAACCGAAACTATAGCATTTTATCTACAAAATGCTTACGTAAGTGACTGGATTGATAATACGATGGTTTTTTTAGAGATGAATAATCTTGAAGCATATTACCAAAAAGTATTTGATTTAAACTTGCCCGAAAAATTTCCCGGGGTCATATTAAAACCTGTTATTGAACTTGATTGGGGTAAAGAGTTTTTTTTGCACGACCCATCAGGTATATTATGGCATATTGGGGAGTTTAAAAGTAGTTAACAAAAAAATTTGTTTGCTAATATCAAAAAAAAACCTGAGGATTAAATCTCAGGCTTTACAGGTTACTTGGCTTTTTGTTTGGCCAATGTGCCAAACATGGTTGCTAACCTGTTTGCATGCTAACCATCATTTATTTACTGGGTAAAGGATAAAGGTCAAATTAAAATTCTTCATTAACTGTTTGATTTTAGTTGTTCAATAGCTGTAGGCCATTCTTCACAATGATAAACGTTGGTTATTTGACCATTTTTAACGGTATGGATATCAATGGCCATTGTTTTAAATGATTTGCTACCATCAAGCGTTAAACCAAATAACGACCCAATTGGCGTGCCGGAAAACTCGCTGCGTACAACAACCTTATCGTCAATATTTAAAAGCTCTTTAATTTCCCATTTAAGATTGGGTATTATTTTCCAGAATGCAGCAATTTGATTCATTAACTGGGCTTTACTTTTAGTTTCCTTGGCATTTATTGATTGGAAATCATCATCTAATAGGTTATAAAGTTCTTCCAATAAATCTGTATCAGTGTTTACAGTTAAACATTTGTTATAAAAAGCGGTTACTGGTACAAGTATTTCTTCCATAATGTTATTTTATTTCTGTAAAAAAATTAAATTTGTATGGTTTTTACAAGTAGTCATATTAATTAATCTTAGGACTGTTTTAAAGACTATTGTTGATTATCAAGAACTTAAAAATGATAGAAAAAGAAATAATTTTAAATGAGTTTCAGAAGAAAATTGAAAATTGCCCTGTAAGGCATGCTATGGATAAAATTGGCGGTAAGTGGAAACTCATTATTTTGCACAGAATAAATGTAGGTTTAAACAGGTTTGGCATTATGCAAAGGGCAGTACCGGGTATTAGTAAACAGATGCTCACTGCACAATTGCGAGAGTTGGAATTAGACGGACTAATTACCCGCCAAATTTATGCTGAGATACCCCCAAGAGTTGAATACTTTATGACGGAAAAGGGCAAAACGCTTATACCCATCCTAATACAGGTAGAAGCATGGGGCAGAATGGAAATGCAGGAAAAATCTCCAATTCCATTAAAGTAGTTTTTAGTTTTCTATAAAACGTTTTCAAACCAGAATGGTAAATCTCTAAATATTACATCACAACCTACAACCTTCAACCCAAAAAACTCACCCTGCCCAACCTTCCCTATCCAAACTACGGAAGTTGATGGCTTCGGCAAGGTGTTCTATTTGTATTTCTTCGCTAGCGGCAAGGTCGGCTATGGTGCGCGCAACTTTTAAAATACGGTCGTACGCGCGGGCGGATAGGCCCAGTTTTTCCATTGCCTTTTTTAACAAGTTTTGTCCGGCAGGGCTTATTTTGCAAATATCACGTACCAGTTGGGTGCCCATTTGGGCATTAGCATGCAGGTCGGGTCGGTTACCAAATCTTTCAGCTTGTATACCTCGAGCCTGTATAACTCTTTCCCGAATCAATTCGCTCTTTTCGGCAAGGCGGTCGCTTGCCAGCTCATTAAAGTTTACCGGGGTAACTTCCACATGCAGATCAATTCTATCAAGCAATGGCCCTGATATTTTACTCAAATATTTCTGCACGGTTCCCGGCGGACAAACGCATTCTTTTTCGGGGTGGTTAAAATACCCGCAAGGGCATGGGTTCATGCTTGCAACCAACATAAAACTGCTCGGGTAATCAATCGAAAACTTGGCTCTTGATATGGTTACCCGCCGTTCTTCTAAAGGCTGGCGCATTACTTCCAGGGCACTTCGTTTAAACTCAGGCAATTCGTCCAAAAATAAAACACCATTATGCGCCAATGATATTTCGCCGGGTTGCGGATTTGAACCGCCTCCAACCAAGGCAACATCACTAATGGTATGGTGTGGACTACGAAATGGGCGCACCGTAACCAAAGCATCGGCAGCAGCCAACTTCCCGGCAACTGAATGTATTTTGGTAGTCTCGAGCGATTCATATAAACTTAAGGGAGGTAAAATGGAGGGAAGCCTACGTGCCAGCATGGTTTTACCAGCACCGGGAGGGCCAATTAAAATAACATTGTGCCCACCGGCGGCTGCAATTTCGAGTGCTCGTTTTATGTTTTCTTGCCCGCGTACCTCACTAAAATCGCTTTCGTAGGTGGTAAGGCTCTTATAAAACTCTTCCCTTGTGTTTACAATTTCTTGTTCAAGCATTCCGGAACCATTGAAAAAATCAACCACCTGTTTAATGTTTTCAACACCGTAAACCTCAAGATCGTTCACAATGGCTGCTTCTCGAGCGTTTTGTTTTGGCAGAATAAAACCCTTAAAGCCATCTTTACGAGCTTGGATAGATATAGGTAACGCACCTTTTATGGGTTGTAAGCTACCATCCAATGAAAGTTCGCCCATAATTAAATACTTTTCGAGTTCTTCACTTTCAACCTGACCGGAGGCCGCCATAACCCCGATGGCAATGGTTAGGTCGTAAGCCGAACCTTCTTTCCGAATATCGGCAGGAGCCATATTTACCACAACTTGCTGCCTTGGCATGCGGTAATTGCAATTTTTTAAGGCCGACTCAATCCTAAAATAACTTTCTTTAATAGCAGTATCAGCTAAACCCACCACAAAATATTTAGTACCGGCAATTATATTCACTTCAATAGTAATGGTAATGGCCTCAATGCCATACACCGCGCTTCCAAATGTTTTAACTAACACCCTTTAATTTTTTAAAGCTAAAGGTACAATATTAATTGATTCAAAAAATTATTACTTATAATGCTTATAAATTTTGTCGAAATATGGCTGAAAATACTGTAGTTGGTAAATTATAAAGGCTGGATTTAGGATAAGGAGTGCCATAATTTATTACAATTCAATAACTTTGTTGTTGCTATATTTACCGGCTGTAATTAGGGCAAAAAAAGATGCTACAAAGACCAAGAAGAAACCGTAAAAGTGAAGTAATACGACAAATGGTGCGCGAAACACATTTAAGTGCTTCCAACTTGATATTTCCCTTGTTTATTATTGAAGGAAAAAGGCAAAAAACAGAAATTGCTTCAATGCCGGGAATTTACAGGTATTCGATTGATAATTTGCTGCGGGAGGTTGAAAGTTGCCTAAATTTAGGTCTGAATTCATTTGATCTTTTCCCCAATATTGATGATTCATTAAAAGACAAATATGCCACAGAAAGCTATAAAGAAGAAAGTCTTTACCTACGGGCTATAAAGGAAGTAAAACAGAACTTTCCGGAAGCTTGTGTTATTACCGATGTTGCCATGGATCCATATAGCAGCGACGGGCACGACGGGATAGTAGAAAACGGACATATATTAAATGACGAAACATTGGAAGTGCTGGGTAAAATGGCACTGGCTCATGCCCAACACGGAGCCGATATTATTGCCCCATCGGATATGATGGATGGGCGAGTAGGTTATATCCGTGAGGTTTTGGACGAAAACAATTTTACCAATGTGTCCATCATGTCATATTCGGCAAAATATGCGAGTGCTTTTTACGGGCCCTTTAGAGATGCCTTGAATTCGGCACCTAAATTTGGCGACAAAAAAACGTACCAAATGGACCCTGCAAACCAAACAGAAGCCTTGATTGAAGCCGAACTGGATGAGGCTGAGGGAGCAGACTTTTTAATGGTAAAACCTGCGTTATCATATTTAGACGTTATAAAAGTTATTAAAGACAATACCAATTTACCTGTTGCAGCTTATAACGTGAGTGGTGAATATGCCATGATAAAAGCAGCAGTACAAAATGGGTGGCTAAATGAGCAAAAAGCCATTACCGAGGTGCTTACCAGCATACGCAGAGCTGGCGCAACAGCAATTTTAACTTACCATGCCAAAGAAGTATTGGTAAATAAGTGGCTATAAGAACTACTTTGCAAATTATTTGAATTGAATAATAAAAACCATTAAAAAGGTCATATTTAAATATACCATGTTCGAGACATTAAAAAAGATATTTACACCTGCTACCAATATACCTGAAAAGCAGGCTATAGTACCAGATATCAATAGAGAAAAATCGGCAGCCTTATATAGCAAAGCAAAAAAGTATTTTCCCGGAGGAGTAAATTCGCCGGTAAGGGCATTCAAATCGGTATACGGAACTCCATTATTTATTGAAAAAGGCGATGGCTGCCATTTGTGGGATGCTGACGGCAACCATTTTATTGATTTTTGTTGTTCATGGGGCCCTCTAATTTTAGGACATAACCATCCGGCAGTTAGAGAAAAAGTAATTGTTACCATGCATAATGGCATGTCCTTCGGTGCACCTACCGCATTAGAAAACGAATTGGCAGAGCTAATTATAGGCAATAACCGATTTATTGAAAAAATAAGATTTGTAAGCTCAGGTACAGAGGCAGTTATGTCGGCAATCAGACTGGCACGAGGTTACACCAAACGAGATAAGATTTTAAAGTTTGAAGGTTGCTACCATGGGCATACCGATGCTTTGCTAGTGAAGGCAGGATCGGGCTTGGTAACCTTTGGCGAAACTTCATCAGCAGGCGTACCACAAGCTTTTGTGAACGAAACCATTGTTATAGCACTCAATGATAAAGAAGCCTTAACAAAAGCTTTTGAAGAATTTAAAGACCAAATAGCGGTTGTAATTATTGAACCCATACCGGCAAATAATGGTTTGCTGTTGCAGGATAAAGCGTATCTCCAATTTTTAAGAGAAATATGTACAGCCAATGGCACCTTGTTATTATTTGACGAGGTAATATCAGGCTTTAGGGTTGGTTTTGAAGGCGCAGCAGGTTATTATAATATTAAGCCAGATATTTTAACTTATGGGAAGATTATTGGTGGCGGTCTCCCTGTTGGTTGTTATGGTTCCTCCAATGAGATTATGAGCATGGTTTCGCCGGATGGTGGCGTTTATCAAGGTGGCACCTTATCGGGTAACCCAGTTGCCATGGCAGCAGGAATTGCCCAACTATCTGTGCTTTTAAAGCCAGGTTTTTATGAAGCGTTAGAAACTATTACCAATGAATTTGTTGAAAGCATACAAGCTTACACGCGAGAGCGGGGATATCCATTTAAGGTATTTAACATAGGGTCCATATTTTGGCTTGCATTTACAGAAAAAAACATGATTAGCCGAGCAGATGAAATTGACCCAGCTAGCATGGAAAAATTCAAAAAAATGCATCGTGAGTTGCTAAATAGGGGTATTTACTTTGGACCTTCGGGTTATGAGGTTGGGTTTATATCAGCAGCACATACAAATGCTGATTTAGATAAAGCCAAAAAAGCTATTTTTGAAAGTTTAGATCTTGTTTTTAATGAAGAATAATTTAATTGAAAGGCTGTTAAAATACTGAATTATTTAAAATTAGTAAGAAAATGAAAAAAACGCTTTTAATTTTTTATACCATTATTATTTATGCCATTACCGAATTAACATGGTGGGCTTATTTATTGGTAAAAGCCAAGCCAAGTAGCATGGCCATGATTATGTGCGAAGGTTCAGTTTTTATCATCATTTTTTTCGTTGGAGCCTTATCCTTACACAAATCATTAAAAAGGCAAATGAAGTTGCAGGAGCAAAAGCGAAACTTCTTATTATCAGTTACACATGAGCTAAAATCTCCGTTGGCATCTATAAAAATATTATTGCAAACCATACAAAAGCGCGACCTGTCAAAAGAGCAGATGCTTGATTTTATTGGCAAATCATTAACTGATATTGAACGCCTTGATGACATGGTAGAGAATATGCTCTTGGCCTCAAAAATTGATAATAGCTCTTATACCTTCCCCAAAGATAAATTTAACCTTTCGGTACTGGTTGATAGTATTGTAAACCGCCTGCAATTAACTAAATGCGAAGGCTCGCAACAAATAATTGAGGCCGAAATTGAACCTAAAATTGAAATAACCGGCGATAAATTTGCCTTAACATCAGTAGTTACTAATTTGATAGAAAACGCTATAAAATACTCCGGACCCTGTCAAACAGTTGGTGTAAAGTTGTTTTTAAAGGATGGGAAAGTGTTTTTGGAAGTTGCAGATAGTGGAATAGGCATTGCTGATAATGAGAAAGGTAAAATATTCGACAAGTTTTACCGAGTAGGTAGTGAAGAGACGCGTAACACCAAAGGAACAGGTTTAGGTCTGTATATTGTAAAAGAAGTGCTCGAGAAACATAAAGCCAGTATAAAAGTAAAAGATAATCGTCCGGTTGGCAGTATATTTGAAGTAGTTTTTGAATAATAACACGCATATTACCAACCCTTTGTTAACTTTAAAAAATGGAAGTGTTATTATAATAAACCAATTAGTTAATACGCTACAATTAAAAAAATGGAAATGCCAACAAAAAAGAGAATATTATTAGCCGAAGACGAAGAACATTTGTTAGAAGCAATTAAATTAAACCTTGAGCTTGAAGGCTACAAGGTTTCTACCGCCACCAATGGTAAAAAAGCGTTGCAGATATTTAAAGAAGAACGTTTTAATTTGGTAATACTAGATGTAATGATGCCTGAAATTGACGGCTTTGTGGTTGCTGAAACGATCAGACTGGAAAACTCGGAAGTACCCATTATGTTTTTAACAGCTAAAAACACAAATGAGGATAAAATATCTGGCTTAAAGAAAGGTGCCGATGATTATTTAACAAAGCCGTTTAATTTGGAAGAACTGATTTTAAGGGTTAACAACCTGGTAAAACGCAGTTTAAAGGGTGATGAATTAAAAGAGTTTAATAGCTATAAAATTGGTGATAAAACCATACATTTTAATTCGTTTGAGCTGGTAAATGGGGATGGATCAATTACCCCATTAACTAAAAAGGAAACCATGCTGTTGAAGTTATTGATTGAACGCAGAAACGATGCGGTTTCGCGCGAGCAAATTTTGGAAACAGTTTGGAATTACGATGTTTACCCCTCAACTCGCACCATTGATAATTTTATACTTACTTTTAGAAAATATTTTGAACCAGATCCCAAAAACCCTGTATTCTTTCATTCAATACGTGGTGTAGGATATAAATTTACGGATAGTCAGCATTAATGTTTACCAATCGTACCCGCTTGTTTATAGGGTCATTGTTTTTTATTTCACTTATTTCGCTTATAAGCTTGCGGTTTTATGAATTTGCCGCGGTTGCGGTTTTGATGCTTGTAGCCTTGGTTTGGGATTATTTTAATCAAGGTACACTAATCATAGCATCAAGACATTTTTTTCATAAGGATTATCAAAAAACCAGCGAGGTTTTGGCCCAAATAAAAAGACCTGATTGGTTAGGAAAAAAAAGACGTGGGTATTATGAATATATTAAAGGGGGGGTATGCCTTCAAAACCATGATTTTGACGGAGCATTGCAACATTATGAAAATGCAGTGAAATATCCTTTGCGATCTGTCAATGACCATGTGGCTGCCTTGGTACATGTAGCCAATATCAGTATCCGACAAAAAAACTATGAAAAGGCAGCGGTATTTATTGATTTGGCAAATCAATACGACGATAAAATAAATGCCAAAATGAAGGATGTTATTGAAAGGCTTAAAAAAGAATTAAAATCACATAAGCAATAGGGAGTAATTATACATAAACCTTTGCCTCAATGCCGGCAATTATTTTAGGCCGGTAATATATTTATATGAGAAACTCACTAATTATAAAGGCAGCGTTTTCTGAAAAGACAGAACGCCCACCTGTTTGGATGATGCGTCAGGCAGGGCGTTTTATGAAAGAATATTGGGATATTAAAAACAAATATTCTTTTTTAGAAATGTGCAAAACACCTGAATTGGCAGCTGATGTTACCATGTTGCCGGTAAATTTGTTAGGCATAGACGCAGCAATATTGTTTTCGGATATTTTAGTTACAGCCGAAGCAATGGGTGGTGATTTGAGCTTTAACCAGGGTGTTGGCCCTCTTTTTGCTAACCCGGTGCGAACACTTGCCGACATAGACCGGTTAGAAACCAATGTAATTGATAAATTGCAATATGTTGCCGATGCTATAAAAGTAATTCAACAACGTTTAAATGGTAGTATACCCTTAATTGGTTTTGCAGGTGCCCCTTTTACTGTAATGAGTTATTTAGTTGAAGGGGGTTCATCAAAAGATTTTAAGCTTACCAAATTAATGCTGCATAATGAGCCTGAAATGGCCCACAGGTTATTATCAAAAATAGCCTCAGTTACCGCTGATTATCTTAACCTGCAAATAGCCGCCGGTGTAAACGCAGTACAAATTTTTGATAGTTGGGCACAGGCTTTGGCTTGGGACGATTACAAAGAATTTTCGCACCGCTACATTACCGAAATTATAGCTAAATTAAACCGTAAAGATATTCCGGTTATTTCTTTCTGTAAAGGAAGTTCGGTTTTTGCACCATTGATGGCCGAAGCAAAACCGGATGTAATTTCAATTGATTGGAATGTTGATTTGTTGGATATTAAAAAACGATTGCCTGGCAAGGTGGCTGTTCAAGGCAACCTCGATCCACATATTCTATATGCTGATAAAAAAGTTATAAAACAGCGCATTTATGCATTGTTCGATCGGATGAAAGACGAAAATGGTTTTATATTTAATCTGGGTCATGGCATTATGCCTGATATTCCTTTTGATAATGTGAAATACGCAGTTGATATTATAAAAGAATACCGCTATTAATAATTTTTTTAAAGCTTAATAATAAGATAAATAAATGTACCAATACGTATTAGCCATACACATCATATTTGTAGTTTGCTGGATGGCAGGTTTATTTTATATGGTTAGGTTATTTATTTATCATACTGAAGCGCAAGAAAAGCCAGAAATGGAGCGTAAAATCCTTTCGGATCAATTTCAAATTATGGAGCGCAAACTATGGTATATTATTACAGTACCCTCCATGGTATTGGTAGTAATTGCCGGTATCAGCATGTTGTTCATTATCCCGGGTTGGTTAAATCAACCTTGGATGCAAATTAAATTGGCATTTGTAGTTGGCTTGTTGGTTTACCATTTTATTTGCCAAAATAAAATGAAACAAATGGCAAAAGGAGTTTTCAACTGGTCTTCTACACAATTACGTGTTTGGAACGAGGTTGCAACTATAATATTATTTGCCATTGTTTTTTTGGTGGTTCTAAAAAACACAATTGGTTGGGTTTTTGGTATTGTTGGCTTGCTTGGCTTCACTACCTTGATAATGGTAATGGTAAAGATTTATAAAAATTACCGTACTAAAGGCAACAAATAAAAAAAATTAAGAGGTATCAACAAATAATAATGAAAGTAAAAGGATTAGCTCCATTAGTAATAAAAAATAAACCTCGTATCAACGTAGTAACCCTTGGTTGTTCAAAAAATATTTACGATTCTGAAATTTTAATGGGGCAGCTAAAAGGCAACCATTTTGAGGTTATACATGAAGCCGAAGAAGTTAGTTCGAATGATATTATTGTTATAAATACTTGTGGTTTTATTGATAATGCTAAACAAGAGTCTATCGATACCATCCTACAGTTTAGCGAGCTAAAAGAACAAGGTAAAGTAGGTAAGGTTATTGTTACCGGCTGCCTGTCTGAACGTTATAAACCCGAATTGCAAGCCGAAATTACCAATATTGATGCCTATTTTGGCACCAACGATTTGCAAAATTTACTACAAGAAGTGGGTGCTGATTACAAACATGAATTGATGGGTGAGCGCTTATTAACCACCCCAAGCCATTTTGCTTATTTTAAAATTGCCGAGGGATGTAATCGTCCATGTTCTTTTTGTGCAATACCATTAATGCGTGGCAAGCATGTTTCTCAACCTATTGAACAATTGGTAAAGGATGCCAAAAACCTGGCTAAAAACGGCACAAAGGAACTTATTTTAATAGCTCAGGATTTAACTTATTATGGCTTAGATATTTATGGTAAACGCAATTTGGATGAGTTATTGCGTCAATTATCAGATGTTAATGGTATAGAATGGATAAGGCTTCAATATGCCTATCCTTCAGGCTTCCCGATGGAAATATTGGAGGTGATGAATGAGCGCGAAAACATTTGTAAGTATTTGGATATGCCGCTACAACATATTAGTGATGGCATGTTAAAATCAATGAAGCGTGGCATTACCAAGCAAAAAACTATTGATTTGGTAAACAACATTCGCGATAAAGTACCTGGCATAGCCATGCGCACCACCTTAATAACAGGATATCCAGGTGAAACTGAGGCCGATTTTGAGGAGATGGTAAAATGGGTAGAGGAAACCGAATTTGATCGCCTTGGTTGTTTTACCTACTCGCACGAGGAAAAGACTTCTGCCCATGCCTTAAATGATGATGTTCCTGATGAAATTAAGCAACAACGTGCTGAAGCAATTATGGAAATTCAACAAGGTATTTCGTTTGATAAAAACCAAGGCAAAATTGGCAAAACCTTTAAAGTTTTGGTTGATAAAAAAGATAGTGATTTTTTTGTTGGTCGTACCGAATTTGATTCTCCCGAGGTTGACAATGAGGTTTTGTTAGATGCCAATATTAATTATGCAGCTATTGGCGGATTTGTGAATGTGAAAATAGATTCAGCAGAGGATTTTGATCTTTATGGTCATATTATTAAATAATGAAACACTTAACTGGTTTAGCCGTTTAATTTTTGCATTTAGATAATGGAGGCATTGTACATTGATTATAAAGAAACAGGAGGTTTTTCGCCAACGGTGATTGATTATCTTGAAGACAATCCTACCCTGCGGCCATTTTATAGCCAACGTCCTGATTTAAATGGATTTGCTGAAATACTTAAAACCAAAAAAGTAATTGCCGATCGAAAAATATTGGTTGAGATTTTGCAAAAACAATATGGGGATGGTGTTCCATTAGGCAATTCACATCTAGTTTCCCAAAACCTTAATTTATTAAATTCTGACAATACTTACACGGTAACTACAGGTCATCAATTAAATATTTTTGCTGGTCCTTTGTATTTTATTTATAAAATAGTTACTGCCATAAAACTAACTCAACAATTAAAGGTAGCACATCCTGATAAAAATTTTGTTCCTGTTTATTGGATGGCATCAGAGGACCATGATTTTGCCGAGATCAATTATACCAATATAGGAGGTAAAAAAGTACATTGGTGGTATGAGGCTTCGGGTGCAACCGGAAGGATAAACCCAGAAACCATGCGGCAAGCTATTAACCAATATAAAGGAGTATTGGGGATTGACCACCATGCTGCTCAATTGGCTGAAATTATTGAAACAGCTTATACCCGTTTTGAAAAGCTAGCCGACGCAACACGCTATTTGGTAAATGCCTTATTTGGCCAATATGGCTTGGTGGTGATAGATGCAGATGACCACCAATTTAAAAAACAATTTTCCCAAATAATAGTAAACGATATTATTGGGCAGCATAGTTTTAACAATATTACCGCAACAAATAAAAAACTTGAAGATTTAGGGATACACATACAAGTAAATCCCAGAGAGATTAACTTTTTTTACCTCCTGGATGGTTTACGAGAACGCATAGTTTTTGAAAACGATTTATATAAGGTTTTAAACACAGAAATTAGTTTTACAGAAGTTGCATTAAAGGAAGAAATAGCCCAATTTCCGGAAAGATTTAGCCCAAATGTGGTGATGCGCCCTTTGTATCAGGAATGTATATTGCCTAATATTGCTTACATTGGCGGAGGGGCCGAAGTAGTGTATTGGCTCGAGCTAAAATCCAATTTTGAATATTATAAAGTAGACTTCCCGATTCTTATTTTGCGCAATTCGGCATTGGTTATTAATAAAACCACCGCGGCTAAAATAAATAGAATGGAACTTAAGCCTGCAGAATTATTTTTAGAGTCGGATACCATTAAAAACAATTGGGTAAAAAAGCATAGTAAACATGCTCTTAACTTAACTGAAGAGTGGCGCGAAATGAATGCTATTTTTGAAAAAGTAAAATTAAGAGCCTTTAAAATAGATCCAACATTGGCGCCTTCAACATCAGCAGTACAAGCCAGGTTAAAAAGAGCTATTGATAACCTTGAGAAAAAATTGGTGAAAGCAGAGAAAAAGAACTTTGAAACCAGAATTGTTCAAATAGAAAATATTAAAACCGACCTATTCCCCAAAGATAGTCTTCAAGAGCGATCTGAAAATTTTGGCCTTTTTTATGTAAAATGGGGTCAAAATTTTATCGACCAACTCATAGAACACTTTGGACCTTTGGATTTTAAGTTTACTGTGCTATCAGAATAATTAAGATAATAATAAAGTTTAAAGCGTGCTATTCTGCATAAAGCGCAGGTTTCAATCTTTTCGCCAAATAACCGGTAGCCAAATCTGGTTCAATATCAGCTATAATGATACCAGCCCGCTTATAAGTTTCATGAACCAAACAACTACCATCCGGGTTAATTACCGCACTTGCCGATTCGGGGTATTGGGATGCGTAATTTGAACTGCCAAAATAAATGGTATTTTCTAGGGCACGCATCATCATTGCTTTTTCATAATAAGGGTTGGTGATTGCCCCCCATTCAGTTAGGGTTGGGCCATCAGTATTACTGCCTGCAAAATGGGGATGAAATACAATATGCGCTCCTTTCATGGCAGCCCAGCGTACCGTTTCGGGATAACGGAAACCTTCATGGCAAATGGCAATGCCAAATTTCAATCCCTTGATCTCAAAAATATGCCGCTCAGTACCCGGCACCCAAATATGATCTTCCGATGGATCCAACTGGTTTTTTGTTTGATAACCCAAAACCTCACCGATATTTGATACCACAAAAGCCAAGTTTACTAACCCTTTGGGCAGGTGCCAGTCCATTGGTATAATAATAGCGATTGCATTTTCAGCAGCAATTTTACAAACTTTATCCAGAGCAGCTTTCAAACTTTCAGGTGATTGGTCTTCCGCTGGATAATCCATCCCCGGATAACCAGGTAAATATGATTCGGGGAAACAAATAATTTCAGCTTGTTCATTTGCGGCATCCTTTACCAATTTCTCGAGAAATATTAAACCTTCATGGATATTTTTTGGAATAGGAGGTGAGGCAATGGCAATTTTCATGGGCTTAATAAACAATAATTAAACAGTATTTAAAGGTAGGCTAACGCATATAAATAAACAAGACTTTAATACATTTACATGTTGTTCAATTATAATTTTAAAGCCTTCCTATTTTTAAAACTTCGTAAGTTTGGCGCATGATAATTACCGAACAATCCCTTCGAACTTTTACGCAAAACATTTTTTTGGCAATGGGCTGTAGTTTGGAACACGCCATCCTATCAGCGGATGTTTTGGTAATGTCTGATTTGCGTGGTATTGATTCGCATGGGGTAGCTCGTTTAATTGGTTATGTACGCCTTTGGGAAAAAGGCCGTGTCAACACAAAACCGAATATTTCAATTGTTCACCAAACCCCCACTACCGCTACCGTCGACGGTGATGCCGGCTTGGGTTTAGTTGTAGCACCTTTTGCCATGAAATTGGCCATTGAAAAGGCAGAGACTTATGGCTCTGGCTGGGTAGCAGTTCGCAACTCCAACCATTTTGGTATTGCCGGGTATCATGCATTAATGGCAGTTGAAAAGGATATGATAGGCTTTGCCATGACAAATGCAAGCCCTTTGGTAGCACCAACCTTTAGCAATGAGCGGATGTTGGGGACTAATCCTATGTGCTATGCCTTCCCGGCTGGTAAGTTCCCGCCATTAATTGTTGATATGGCTACATCGGCTGCAGCAAATGGTAAGCTTGAAATAGCACAGCGTTTGGGTAAACAAGTGCCCGATGGTTGGATACAAGATGCTAATGGAGCCAATACAACTGACCCACATTCTTTAAAAACTGGCGGCTCGCTTTTACCCTTGGGTAGCGACCGTGAGCATGGCAGCCATAAAGGTTTTGGATTAAGCGCAACAGTTGATATACTCTCAGCAGTATTATCGGGGGCTAATTATGGCCCTTGGGTACCTCCTTTTGTTTCTTTTCTTGAACCATCCGAAAATCCGGTTGGTTTGGGCATTGGGCATTTTGTTGGTGCTATGCGGGTGGATGGTTTCCGTCCTGCCGATGAATTTAAAAATCATATGGATAATTGGATTACCAGATTTAAAGAGGCAACAGTGATTGAACCTGATCAAAAAGTAGTTATTCCGGGCGAACCTGAATTAGCAGCGCAATCAGCACGAAAAAAAGATGGCATTCCACTGGTAGAGGCGGTAGTAAATGATTTGAATGGCTTAGCCGATAGGTTTGGGTTAGATAGATTATAGTCTATATGCTTCCTTGTTTACGCATCCACGCTATAACTGCTTTGATTTCTGCATAGGAAAAATCATCGCCAAGAACTTCCTTTAAAGGAGAAAGTGTTTCTGGTCCATAACTTTCAATAGCTTCTTTTATAGGCTGTATTTTATCCTCTGTTACAAAGATAGAAACATCTAACTCTCCGGTAAAAATAAATTGGGTTAAATGGCCTTCAATTGTATTGGGCGACAATCCTCTAAATGCGGCTATATCAGCAATACTTTTGCCTGATTTATACATGTTGAAGCTTTCGGTGGCTGTATCTGTAATTTTATTAGGGTTACTTGCTTTTCTTTCGCGCTTTGGTGCCTTTAAAGTTATTTTTGATGTTAAATTATTTAATTGACAATAATTTACCACAGGCAGTAAAAAATCCCGACCATAACGAGCTAATTTTACATCGCCAAAACCAGAAATTTGCCGCAATTCGTCCAAATTTTGCGGTAAATACGTAGCTATTTCTATAAGTGTTGCGTCCGAGAGGATTACGTAAGGAGGTAAGTTTTCATTAAAAGCTATTTCTTTTCTGATATTCTTTAATTCTGCAAATAATTCAATTTCGTAAGGTAAGCTTGCAGTTGGTTTATGGTTATCTATTACTTCACGTTCAATAAATGCTACTTTTTGCTCCCCTTTTAAAACAATCAAACTTTGCGGGGTAAGCTTTAACACCGGGTACGCGCCATCAGTTGGTTGTAAATATCCCATGGTTATTAATTCATTAAAATAGCTTAACCAATCATTCTTTGAAATTTCGGCACCAATACCATAGGTTTTAAGTTCTTTGTGCGACGCCCATATTTTATCGCTTTTTGAACCTCTTAAAAAATCAATTAAATAATTAATCCCAAAATTTTCCTTAAGTCTCACTACTGCCGAAAGCGCTTTTTGTGCAATTAAAGTACCATCAAAACGGGTATATTCAGTTAGGCAAAAATCGCAGGAGTTGCAATTTGCCGGAAAATCCTCCCCAAAATATTTCAATAAAAATTGACGACGGCAAGCCTGTAATTCGCAAAAATGTACCATGTCATTTAGTTTATTCAACATAATCTGACTTTGTTCAGGGTTATTTTCAATCATTGCAAACTGTCTCAATTTCATGGCATCAGCTGGCGAGTAAAGTAGCAAAGCTTCAGAAGGTAATCCATCACGGCCTGCTCTTCCGGTTTCCTGGTAATAGCCTTCAATATTTTTAGGTAAATCCATATGTACCACATACCGCACGTTTGATTTATTGATGCCCATACCAAAGGCTATCGTAGCCACAATAATTTTGAGGTCGTCTCGTAAAAATTCTTCCTGATTTTTCGCTTTTAATTCATGATCCAAACCGGCATGGTAAGCGGCAGCTTTATAACCATATTGTTTTAAATTTACAGCAAGTAACTCAGTTGATTTTCTGGAAAGACAATAAATAATACCTGCTTCTTCCTTGTGCTCATCTAAAAAGGCAAGTAATTGTTTAAAACTATCTTTTTTTCGATTCACCCGGTAGGTTATATTATCTCGGTTAAATGATGAAATATAGATTTCAGGTTGATGTAGTTTAAGCTTATCAAGAATATCTTTTTTTGTAAGCGCATCGGCAGTTGCTGTAAGAGCAATAACCGGAACACCGGGAAAATCTGTTTTTAAACTCGCCAAAGCCAAATATTCCGGTCTAAAATCATGACCCCAATGCGAAATACAATGCGCTTCGTCAATTGCAAAGAGGCAAATATTCAATGTTTTTAAAAAACCAATTAATTTCCCATCATTATTATACAAACGCTCGGGAGCAAGATAAAGCAACTTAATTTTGTTTTCTCGTAGTTGTTTGGTTAATTTTAATTGTTCATCAGGATTTTGGCTTGAATTTAAAAAAGCGGCAGGTATGCCGTTAACGTTTAAGTTATCTACCTGATCTTTCATCAACGCAATTAAGGGAGAAATTACAATGGTTATACCATCAAAAATTACTGCCGGAAGTTGATAGCATAATGATTTACCACCACCTGTAGGCATAAGAGCCAATACATCTTTTTTATTTAAAACCTGACGTATGATAGCACTTTGCTCATGCCTGAAACTGCTATAGCCAAAATATTTCTGCAATGCCTGTAAGGCGTCTTTATCTTTATTCATTGGTTAAAAGCTGAACAATTGCCTGGTTACAAATATGTGAATTTGTTTTTTATTTAAAAAAATTATAGCTCAATAATAAATAATTTGCCTTTTGGTTTTTAAAAATAAACAAAATGCAAGTAAAACAAATATTTTAAATAATAGATACTTGACTACAAATATTATTCTATATTGGTCTATTATAAAAATATATGTTTAAAAAAATTCTCTTACCACTTATTCTATTAGGCTGCATTAACAGTCTTTTTGCACAAGAAATACCATCGCCCGAAAAATTTCTAGGCTATAAATTGGGAACACAATTTACGCCACATTATAAAATTATTGAATATTTTAATTGCTTGGCAAAAGCATCTAAAAGTGTAAAACTAACGCAATATGGTACAACTAATGAGGGTAGGCCGCTAATACTTGCTTATGTAGCATCAGATGAAAACATAAACCGATTGGAAGAGATAAGAAAAAACAATCTCCAAACAGCAGGGCTACTGGCAGATGAGAATGTTGTAAACAATATAAATAATATACCAGTAATAGTATGGTTGAGTTTTAATGTACATGGAAATGAACCAGCATCAAGTGAAACTTCTATGCAGGTTTTGTTTGATTTGCTCGATCCTTTAAATGCTCAAACTAAAAATTGGTTAAAAAACACTTTAGTGGTTATAGACCCATGTTTAAACCCCGATGGCAGAGACCGCTACGTTAATTTTTACAATTCGGTAAAAGGAATGGTGCCAAATGCCGACCCATCGTCTCGCGAGCATGCAGAACCTTGGCCACGTGGACGCGTAAACCATTATTATTTTGATTTAAACCGCGATTGGGCATGGCAAACTCAAAAAGAAACACAAGCTCGTTTGGCTGTATACAATAAATGGCTGCCTCAGGTACATGTTGATTTTCATGAAAACGGATATAAAAAATCCTATTATTTTGCCCCAGCAGGTGAGCCATATCATGAGGATATCACAAAGTGGCAACGAGATTTTCAGGTTATTATTGGTAAAACTAATGCTAAATATTTTGATAAAAATGGTTGGTTATATTTTACAAAAGAGGAGTATGATTTATTATACCCATCATACGGCGATACCTACCCAATTTACAATGGAGCCATTGGAATGACTTATGAACAAGGAGGAATAGGTGCCGGACTGGCAGTAATGAATCAATCAGCTGATTCGGTTACGCTTGTTGACCGTATTGCCCACCATCGGGCAACCGCATTGAGCACCATTGAAGTAAGCGCTACTTATGCCCAAAGGCTAATAACAGAATTTAAACACTTTTATGATAATTGCCGAAACGCACCAACGGGAGAATATAAAACGTATATTGTAAAGAATGATAATGCCGATAAAATAAAAGAACTAACCACCTTGCTTGATAGAAATGGTATAAAATATGGTTATGGCATAAAAGGAAACGCTATAGGATATAATTATTTTACTCAAAAAACAGAGGCAGTTGTGGCAACCAATAACGATTTGGTAATTAACGCTTACCAGCCAAAATCGGTTTTGTTAAATGTACTTTTTGAGCCCAAAACTTTTATAAGTGATTCAAACACTTACGATATTACCGCATGGTCATTACCATATGCTTTTGGCTTAAACACTTATGGAGTTAAAGAATCATTTAAACCGGCTTTTGCATCTTTAAATAATAATTCTCAAGCTAATGTTAGTGCTAAAAAGAGTTATGCTTATGTTTCATCATGGCAATCTGTTAATGATGTTAAGTTTTTAGCAGCATTGCTAAACAAAGGCATAAAGGTGCGTTATTCTGAAACGCCATTTGAAACAGCTGGAAAAAAGTTTAATGCCGGTTCATTAATAATTACCAGAGCAGGCAATGATTTTGACGGTTTTGATAAAGAAATAAATCAAATTGCCATTGATCAAGAACATCAAATAACAGCTGTTTCTACCGGCTTTGTTGAAAGTGGCTTTGATTTTGGCTCAACTTCAATTAGGTATATCAATAAGCCGAGGGTGGTTTTGATTGCTGGTACAGCTACTTCTTCTGAGGCGATGGGTGAAATTTGGCATTACTTTGAACAGCAAATAAACTATCCGGTTACATTAATTAGGTATGAGGATTTGAAACGCGCACGGCTAAAAGATTATGATGTGATAATTTTTCCGGATGGTGATTATGATGATTTTCCGGCAGATAGGTTACAAAGCTGGGTGAATGAGGGAGGGAAATTGATCGCTATTGAAAATGCCATTAACGCATTAGCGGATAAAAAGGGCTTTAATATCAAAATAAAAGAAGTTAAGAAGGATGATAAAACAAATGAAAAACCGCTTAACAAACCTTCTGTTGGTTATTCAGATCGGGATCGTGATGCTTTATCAAGCAGTATTCCGGGAGCTATTTATAAGTTAAACCTTGATAATACCCACCCTTTAGGTTATGGTTTTCCACCCTACTATTATTCCCTCAAACAAAATGACAATATTTTTGAATATTTAAAAGACGATGGATGGAATGTTGGGACAATAAAAAAAGATGGATATGTTGCTGGTTTTGTTGGTCAGAAAACAAAGGCCAAAATACAGGAAGGCATGTTGCTTGGGGTACAAAATATGGGTCGGGGAAGTATTGTTATTTTTGCAGATGACCCTATATTCCGTCGTTTTTGGAAAAATGGAGACCTGCTATTAGGTAACGCCATTTTTATGGTTGGCCAATAGTGTGGTTCAATACAGAGTTGTGGAGAAGTGACTTGTAAAGTTATGTTAATGCATTAGGGAATATTTTACTAAAGAGTGGGAACTATTTTGTAACCCACTCTTTAAGTATTAATCCTATAATTTCACAAATTTGCTTTTATTTTTTCGGCAATGGCTATGAACTCTTCTTTATTAAGATTAAGTTTAGGTTTTGCAAAGTTCATATCATTGGCAACATTCATAGGTATTAAGTGGATGTGTACATGTGGAACATCTAATCCCATTACTACTACACCAATCCTATTACACGGCATTGCTTTTTTTAAACCAATAGCAATTGTCTTAGCAAATTGTTGCAAGCCCAAGTAAGTTTCATCATCCAAATCAAAAATATAATCAACTTCCTTTTTAGGTATTACCAATAAATGGCCTTCTGTTAGGGGGTTAATATCTAAAAAAGCCAAATAATGAGCGGTTTCGGCTACTTTATACGCAGGGATTTCCCCAGCAACTATTTTTGAGAATATGGTCATATTTATGATTGTTTATTTGATGGTATACTACTGAAAAGTTTTTTATAGCAAAAAATATTCTGTAATAAAATATCAATAATGCTCCTTGAACCAAACATAGTTAAGCAATTATGGTTTCAAAAATAAGATAATGATGAGTATCTGCTTACACAATTTTAAATTCAATATAAATTTATGATAGCTTTGTTTAATAATAAAATTAATAAACGATGAAGCCTGGTATAATAGCTTTTATTTCATTTCTCTGTTTTTTTGCACTTTCACTAAAGGCTCAAACAACGGCTACGCCCGTAGGCCTACCCGAAAAAACATATCCATGGGCAAATAACCAATTAATGGAACCTGCAGACTTGAATGCTTTGTTAACTGCCCCAAATGGTTCTTTACCGGTAATTTTTAATATTGGTGCGGTTGAAGATATTAAGGGGGCCTGCCATATTGGTGCTGTAAATAATGCACCTAATTTAGAAGCATTTAAAAAGCAACTAACCAATATATCAAAAAGCACCCAAATTATAATTTATTGTGGCTGTTGCCCTTTTACCCGATGCCCTAACATACAACCCGCTTTTTTAACTTTAAAAAAGTTGGGATTTACAAATATCAAGGTATTAGACCTCCCTGTTAATTTAAAAACTAATTGGATTGCTAAGGGATATCCGCTAGATAAAACAGTTAATAATTAAATTCAATTATTCCAGCAAATCAGGCCTTCTTTGTTTGGTTCGTTCAATTGATTGTTCAAACCGCCATTTTTCTATTTCGGGGGTATTGCCACTCAGTAAAATATCGGGTACTTTATGGCCTTTCCAATCAGCTGGTCGTGTATAAACAGGGGCATCAAGCAAACCATCTTGAAAAGAATCAGAAAGAGCGGAAGTTTCATCCGACAGAACACCCGGAATTAACCGTACTACTGAATCAACCAAAACTGCAGCGGGTAATTCACCACCTGAAAGAACATAGTCGCCAATTGAAATTTCTCGCGTAACAAATAAATCTCTAATGCGTTGGTCAATCCCTTTATAGTGTCCGCATAATATCATGATGTTGCCCTTTACCGATAGTTGATTTGCTATTTGCTGGTTTAGCGTTACCCCATCCGGGGTCATAAATATGATTTCATCGTAATTGCGTTCGGCTTTTAGTTTTTCAATGCAATTGGCAAATGGCTCAATGCCCATTACCATGCCACTGCCACCACCATAAGGGTAATCGTCAACACTTTTTTGCTTGTTGTTTGTGTAATCGCGTAGGTTATGCACAACTATTTCGGCAATGCCTTTTTTTTGGGCTCGTTGTAATATAGAATGAGCAAATGGGCTTTCCAATAAACCTGGCAATACGGTAATAATATCAAAACGCATGTGGTAAAGATAGACTTGTTTAGGCTGATTACAAAAAACACAAAAGCCGAAAGGTTAGTACTTTTCGGCTTTTGTGGTAATATTTAATATTGTTTACTAGTAGCGATAGTATTCTGGCTTAAATGGCCCGGCAACTGGCACACCAATATAATCTGCTTGGTATTGGTCAAGTTCTTCTAACTCAACGCCAATTTTAGCTAAATGCAAACGGGCAACTTTTTCGTCCAAATGTTTTGGAAGGGTGTATACCTTATTTTCGTATTTATCGGCATTGTTCCAAAGCTCAATTTGTGCAAGCGTTTGGTTGGTAAATGATGCCGACATTACAAAACTTGGGTGACCAGTAGCACAACCTAAATTCACTAACCTACCTTCGGCCAACACGATGATGTCATTACCATTGATGGTATATTTATCAACTTGTGGTTTTATTTCAACTTTGGTATTACCATAGTTTTCATTCAACCAAGCCATATCAATTTCATTGTCGAAGTGACCAATATTACAAACAATTGCTTTGTCTTTCAAGGCGCGGAAATGCTTTTCACGTAATATATCACAATTACCTGTTGCCGTTACAACGATGTCGGCTTCGGCAATAGCAGTAGTTAATTTCTTAACTTCAAAACCTTCCATAGCGGCTTGTAATGCACAAATTGGGTCAATTTCAGTTACAATCACGCGTACACCGGCATTGCGTAATGAATCAGCTGAACCTTTTCCAACATCACCATAACCGCAAACAACGGCCACTTTACCCGCCATCATTACGTCGGTAGCACGACGAATAGCATCGACCAATGACTCGCGACAGCCATATTTGTTATCAAATTTTGATTTCGTAACCGAATCATTTACGTTTATAGCAGGCATTGGTAAAGTACCAGCCTTTACACGTTCGTATAAACGGTGAACACCAGTAGTAGTTTCTTCTGATAAACCTTTAATATTTGGAATTAGCTCAGGGTATTTATCCAATACCATATTGGTTAAGTCGCCACCATCATCTAAAATCATGTTTAAGGGCTTACGGTCTTCTCCAAAAAATAAGGTTTGTTCAATACACCAGTCAAACTCTTCGGCATTCATACCTTTCCAGGCATAAACTGCACCTCCGGCAGCCGCAATAGCAGCAGCGGCATGGTCTTGAGTTGAAAATATATTACATGACGACCAAGTAACTTCGGCACCAAGCTCAATTAATGTTTCAATTAATACGGCGGTTTGTATGGTCATGTGCAAACAACCGGCAATACGGGCACCCTTTAAAGCTTTAGAAGGTCCATACTCTTTGCGTAAAGCCATCAAACCAGGCATTTCTGCCTCAGCCAATTCAATTTCTTTACGACCCCAAGGAGCAAGGGAAAGGTCTTTTACTTTAAACTTAAGATAAGATGTTTCTACTGATGACATTGCGTTAATTTTTTATGATGCAAAGCTAGCTATTAAAGATATAATTAAGAAATTGTAACTAACAGAATCGGCTGTTTTGAATAAAAATGTATGGTAGGTGCTGTAAAAATGTTTTTATGATTACAATTTACCCTTCAATAACTTTTTGATGACTTATTTTGGTATCAATTTTATTATTTTGAGACATGGTTAAACTTCCATTATAAATTGCACCATTTTCAACTGTAAGGGTTTGGGTTTTAATTTCGCCGTTAACTTTACCTGTTTTCTTAATTTCCAACGAAATTACCTGAAGGTTACCGTTTACTGTTCCATAAACTACCAATTCCTTGGTTATAATATTGCCCAATATTGAACCTTTTTCGCCTAATATTAAGCCCTCTTCAACCACTACATCCCCTTTCAATATACCATCAATCCTAGCAAATGCTGGGGCTTTTAAATTGCCATCAATTACACAACCTTCACTTATAAGTGTTGAAATAGTTTGCAAATCAATTGCAACATTTTTTTTTGAGAAAAAAGCCATGTTAAATAATTAGGAATTTATTTGTTTAATGAAAGAAAATTAATTGGATTTACAGCTTTGCCGTTTTTACGAACTTCATAATGTAAATGAGCTCCCGTTGAGTGGCCTGTTGAGCCAACCTCCCCAATTTTTTCACCTACTGAAATTTGCTGTCCAACTTTTACACTAATGTGGGATAAATGTCCGTATAATGTTTCGTAGTTGTTTGCATGTGCAATTTTTACGCAATTTCCATAACCACCATACCAGCCGGCAAATATAACTTTACCTTTAGCTGTAGAACGAGCTTCATCGCCTTTTCTTCCCCTAAAATCTAATCCGGGATGATATTCTGCATGTTCTGAATTAAAGGGGTCGTTTCTGTAACCAAAAAAAGAGGTTAGTGAGCTATTACGCGGGTAACCCATCGGGGTTAATGCTACTGCATTAACCAAACGGCCTAAATATTCGTTGTATAGAGAATAATTTTCTTCATCAGTAAGTTTTGAATCTTCCGCATTAGGATTGCCACCTACAGCCTTGTTGGAAAAGCCAGGAAGCCCTCTTTTTTTCAGATATTCATTTATTTTTTGAAGTTTCTGCTCAATGCCCTGAATATATAATTGAGAATTATTAACCTTTTTTACTCCTGTTACTGAAGGAGGCAATAATGCCTGTAATTTGTTAACCTGAGTTAATAGTTGTTGCTTTTCAACTTCTTTTTTATCATTAACATATCTCAAATAAAAAATACTGCTTGTTAATGAAATAATTAAAACAATTATACCTAAAATATACTTATTAAAGTTATTAAGATGTTTAGTCTTTATTTGTAATGTTTTTGGCCCAATTTGGCTTTTATTTATAATAATTACCGTACTAACGTCAGTTTGCTTATCAGTCATGATATAAGTTATAAATCAGGGCGCAATATAAAAATTGTCATCTGAATTTAATGTTAAAATTTTAATTTGTTTTTATAATAGCTGAATGTTTTTTTTCGCTATTTATTTAGTTATCCTTAGATTGGGAGTGATTCTGCATCTGGTAATTTATTATTAATCATTGTGAATCCTAATATAACGACGTGTAGTCAGCTAAATGTTAATATTTTTAACTTTGTACGTTATTTGTCTATCAATGGTTACCTTTACTTAAAATTTAAATAAAAAGCGATGTACCCCGAATATTTAGTAGCCCCAATGAGGGAAGATTTAACAAAAGTTGGTTTTGAAGAATTAAAAAACGCCGATGCTGTTACCGAAGCCATTGAAAGCGAAGGAACAGTTTTCGTTATGGTAAATTCAGTATGTGGTTGCGCCGCCGCCATGGCCAGACCCGCTGCTCGTTTAGCGGTTCAAAACGAAAAACGCCCCGACAAACTTGTTACTGTTTTTGCAGGTATGGAAACTGAAGCAGTGAATAAGGCAAGAGCCTATATGTTGCCATACCCTCCGTCATCACCAGCTATGGCATTGTTTAAAAACGGCAAATTGGTTCATATGATCGAACGTCATCAAATAGAAGGTAGGCCAGCACAAATGATAGCTGATAATTTGGTAGGCGCATTTGATCAATATTGCTAAATTTTATCAATAAGAGGGGCTGAAAATGGTGTAAGCATTTTCAGCCCTTTCAATTTTAAAAAATTTTGAAATAGAATATTTAATTCAATTTTAAAATTCATGCCCGAATTTTAATTGTTTAAAATCTCCATGTAACAAGTTTGCTGAATAACCGTCTAAAAACAAAATGTGGCTATCTTAATAAGATGGAATTTGAAAACCATATAAACCCTAAAAAATATAATTTCTGTCAGATTTTTAACAAATTGTAATGATTATATCATTCCAATATATGTTTATTTTAATTATTACTCAGGTTGAAACGAGTGGAGATCATAAAATAGTTTTAATTTCCTTTTAGGTACTTGTAAATAATTAATGAGAATAATGAAATTAATCTATTTTTGTTTTAAGATAAAATAATTTGTAAAAATAATGCTAATGAGAAAAAAAGTAACAACTAATTTAATTGTTTTTTTAGCTAATTTTCTGGTATTACCTGCTTTGTTTGCCCAAGCACCAACTGCTAAACCTGCCGACCCCTTAATGAAAATTTACAGGGAAACCCCGGCAAGGATAAATGATTTGGTGCACACTAAACTAGCCGTTAGTTTTGATTACAAAAAACGTTACTTGAACGGTAAGGAATGGGTAACTCTTAAACCCCACTTTTACCCCACTGATACATTGCGTTTAGATGCAAAGGGTATGGATTTAAAAACAATTGCCCTTGTTAAAAATGGAAAGAACTTACCATTAAAATTTGTATATGATAGTTTAACTGTTGCAATACAGCTTGACAAAGTATACAAAAACAACGAAACTTATACCTTATATATAAACTATACTGCCAAACCAAACGAACTAAAAGTAAAAGGTAGCGCTGCAATAAATGATGCCAAAGGCCTTTATTTTATAAACCCAGACAGTACAGAAAAAGATAAGCCGGTTCAAATTTGGACACAAGGCGAAACTGAAGGATCATCGGCATGGTTTCCGACAATTGACAAGCCGGAACAAAAAACCACTGATGAAATCAGCCTGACTGTTCCTGCAAAATATGTTACACTTTCTAATGGTCGCCTAGCCTTTCAAAAGTTAAATGGTGATGGTACTAGGACCGACACATGGAAAATGGAATTACCACATTCACCATATTTATTCATGATGGCGGTAGGTAATTTCAAAAT
>CAIYNX010000164.1 GCA_903927645.1 uncultured Mucilaginibacter sp. | reverse complement strand
TGTAATAAATTAATAAGAGTTTTATAGTAGCCGACGCAAAGTTCCCGATTATTTGAACTTGCATTATATATTTTGATTGTACCTCTGATTGGAAATAAGCGTCAATTATATTGAATGCCTGTAAAACTCCAGTAAATGACAGGACAAATACAAAATAATAAGGTGTTTCTTTGGCCGGAATAATCAGGAAAGCAAGATAAATTAATGGGATACAGCAAATGCCTGCAAGTATTTTCATCATGAATGATGTGCCTAAAATTTGGTCGCGGTTTTCAGGGTATTGATGGAGCTCTTTAACAATAAACTGATCGAGCCCAAGTGTTGCTAAGGCCGAAAAAAAATAAATATAAACTGTGGCACCAGCAATTATACCATTATTTGCTCTCCCTAAATAATTGGCAACGCTAATACTTACAATCATTTTAATAAGCAAACTACCCACCCTGCCAATAAAAAGCATTCCGGTATTTTTGAAATACTTTTCAAAAGCTTGCTGGTCAAAGCCTGGGATATTGGGTAAGCGCATATTGAAGCAAATGTATTATTTTTGAATGAATGAATCTAGAAGTTGATTGAGTGAGTAGTAGATTGGTTGATTAGGTTTAACTTTTATTTTCAAATAACTAATTAATCCAAGAGCATTATAACCGCAAAAAGCATCCTGAAACTCAGAATGCTTTTTGCTTATTTAAATAGAATAGTGTACCTAATAAACCATTCACTAATTAAACTTTATAAACCAATTATTGATTCACAAATTTCTTCGCGTTTACCTTACGTTCATTTTCATTCAAGAAAATTTTACGCATGCGGATGCTTTGTGGTGTTACTTCAATGTATTCATCAGCTTGAATATACTCCATAGATTCTTCTAACGAAAATTTAATAGCTGGTGCTATCCTTACGTTGGTATCACTTCCGGAAGCGCGCATATTGGTAAGCTGCTTGCCTTTGGTTAAGTTAATCACCAAATCATTATCGCGGATGTGTTCGCCTAATATCTGGCCTTCGTAAATATCAACTCCCGGGTCGATGTGGAAACGACCACGGTCTTGTAATTTATCAATAGCGAAAGCGGTGGTTTTACCAGTATCCATTGATACCAATACCCCGTTTAAACGACCAGGAATTTGGCCTTTCCAAGGCTCATAGGCTTTAAAGCGGTGTGCCATAATAGCCTCTCCGCCTGTGGCTGTTAATACGTTGTTACGTAAACCAATAATGCCACGAGCAGGGATATTAAATTCAAGGTGTTGTAAATCGCCTTTAGGCTCCATAACCAATAAATCACCTTTACGTTGAGTTACCAATTCAATTACCTTACCGGCAACTTCACCGGGTACATCCACAATCAGGGTTTCAACCGGTTCACATTTAACCCCGTCAATTTCTTTGATAATAACCTGTGGCTGCCCAACCTGTAACTCATACCCTTCGCGGCGCATGGTTTCAATTAATACCGATAAGTGCAAAATGCCCCTACCATATACCAAATACGAATCGGGCGATTCTGTTTCAACCACTTTAAGCGCCAGGTTTTTCTCCATTTCCTTGTACAAGCGATCGCGCAGGTGACGAGAAGTAACAAATTTACCCTCCTTACCAAAAAATGGTGAAGTATTGATGGTGAACAACATGTTCATAGTTGGTTCATCAATTTTTATTACTTCTAGTTGTTCTGGTTTTTCAAAATCGGCAATGGTATCGCCAATATCAAAACCATCAATACCAACTACGGCACAAATATCGCCAGAGCTTACTTCGGTTGCTTTAACCTTACCCAAGCCTTCAAAAGTGTATAATTCTTTGATTCTTGATTTTTGAATAGTGCCATCACGTTTCACCAATGATACCGGCATGTTTTCTTTAATGGTACCCCTTGCAACACGACCAATGGCTATACGACCAACAAATGAAGAATAATCCAATGATGTAATCTGCATTTGTAAAGTACCTTCACTAATTGGAGCAGGAGGGATGTTTGCTAAAATAGCATCCATCAACGGAAATATATCAGTTGTTGGCTTTTTCCAATCGGTACTCATCCAGCCTTGTTTTGACGAGCCATAAATAACCGGGAAGTCAAGCTGTTCTTCAGTAGCTTCCAAGTTAAAAAACAATTCAAATATTTGTTCGTATACTTCTTCGGGACGGCAGTTTACTTTATCAACCTTGTTAACAACTACTATTGGTTTTAAACCAAGAGCAAGTGCTTTTTGGGTAACAAAACGAGTTTGAGGCATGGCGCCTTCAAAAGCATCGCAAAGCAATAAAACGCCATCGGCCATTTTTAATACCCGCTCAACCTCCCCGCCAAAGTCGGCGTGACCAGGGGTATCAATAATATTAATCTTAACGTCTTTATATTTTACCGAAACGTTTTTTGAAACAATGGTAATACCACGTTCGCGTTCCAAATCGTTGTTATCCAGTATCAGTTCACCGGTTTGTTCGTTGTCCCTAAAAATGGCACAACTATGTAAAATCTTATCTACCAGGGTAGTCTTGCCGTGGTCAACGTGTGCGATAATCGCTATATTTCTAATTTTTTGCATGCAAATGCGCCTCTAAATTTTGGCGCAAAGGTACACTTATTTAATGAATTTTTATAGCGTTAACAACTAAATAGCATTATAATGATTTTTGCTTAACATTTGGTGGTTAAGTTGATTAAGTTAATTGAGTTGATTAGCTGAATGGTTCTTTTGGTTGCGTATTTTTTTGTAAAAAGGTTTAATCATAAGCTATAAGCATAACTAAACAAAAATGGTTGATTAAATGAATAGCCTAACTATTCACCCAATCAACCATTCTCTTAATCAACTGGCTCACCAATCAACTAAAATAACTACAACCCAAAGGCTGCTTTTACTTTATCAACGTAATCAAGTTTTTCCCAGGTAAATAACTCCACCTCTTTTACAACTTTTTGTCCGTCGGGGCTCACAAATGTTTTAGTTACTGTTTGGCTTGGTTTACCAAAATGACCATAAGCGGCTGTTTCACTATAAATAGGATTTCGCAATTTAAACCGTGTTTCAATAGCGTATGGAGTCATATTGAAAATGCTTTCTACTTTTTTGGCTATATCACCATCATGCAAACCAACTTTACCGGTACCATAGGTATTTACGTAAATACCCATTGGTTGAGCTACCCCAATTGCATAGGATACTTGAACCAATACCTCGTCGCAAACTCCTGCAGCAACCAAGTTCTTAGCTATATGGCGAGTTGCATAAGCTGCAGATCGGTCAACTTTGGAAGGGTCTTTACCCGAAAAAGCGCCACCACCGTGGGCGCCCTTACCACCATAAGTATCAACTATAATTTTACGACCAGTTAAGCCGGTATCGCCATGCGGACCACCAATTACAAATTTACCGGTAGGGTTAATATGGTATTTTATTTCGTTACCAAAAAAGTGCGCGTATTTTAGATATTTAGCTTTTACTCGTGGTATTAATATGCTGATGATATCTGTGCTTATTTTAGCTAACATGGCTTGTTCTTCGTCAAAATCATCATGTTGGGTTGATAATACAATGGTATCAATGCGGATAGGTTGATTGTTGTCATCGTATTCCAATGTAACTTGCGATTTTGCATCCGGACGAAGATATTTGATATCGGTATTTTCGCGACGGATAACTGCCAATTCAATCAATATTGCATGGGCAATATCTAAAGCCAATGGCATATAATTGTCTGTTTCCTTGGTAGCATAACCAAACATCATGCCTTGGTCGCCTGCACCTTGTTCTTCTTTTGCCTTACGGTCAACTCCTTGATTAATATCCGGCGATTGTTCATGAATAGCTGATAAGACACTGCAAGAGCTACCATCAAACATATATTCGCCTTTGGTATAACCAATTTTGTTAATAACATCTCTGGCAATTTTTTGAACATCCAGATAGGCCTTCGATTTTACTTCACCCGCTAAAAAAACCTGACCGGTTGTAACCAGTGTTTCACATGCTACTTTTGATTCGGGATCAAAAGCTAAAAAATTGTCAATTAAGGCATCTGATATTTGATCTGCTACCTTATCCGGGTGTCCTTCTGATACAGATTCTGAAGTGAATAAATATGACATAAGATAAATTAAAAGTAAATGATGAAATTTAAAGTTATTAAAATAGTGTGGGGATTGTAAAAAAAAGAAGCACGGTATTAGCACTTTTTTAGTGGTTGCAATCCGGTTTACAGTTATAAATTACGCAAAACTATATTAATTGTAAACATTTAAATCAGTCCACATAACGGGGGCTAAATTAAAACATTTTTTACAAAGTGGAAAATACAATTACTTTTGGCGTTGCAATAATTTTGGCTTGAAACAGAAAATACTATTTATTATAAACCCTATTTCGGGTGGGAAAAAAAAGGATCGAGTTCCTGAACTGATAAAAAAATACATTGACCACGAAAAATTTAACACCCTCATTGTTTTTAGTGATGGCATATCACATGCAAATTTAATAGCCAGAGAGGCAGCAAACAGCTATCAAATTATAGTTGCAGTTGGTGGCGATGGTACAGTAAATGAGGTAGCCTCGGCAATTAAAGGCACTGATGTGATATTAGGTATAGTACCATTTGGCTCGGGGAACGGACTTGCTCGGTTTTTGGGCATCCCATTAAATTTAAAAAAAGCCTTGCAAACCATTTTTAAAGGCCATACCGAATTAATTGATACTGCCACCCTTAATGGGATGCCATTTTTTAATATGGCTGGTTTAGGTTTTGATGCCCATATTAGCCAAGTTTTTTCGGTTGATAAAAATAGGGGGCTTTTTAATTATGTTAAATCATCTGTATGGGAGTTTAATCATTATAATCAACAAGCCTATACCATTACCATTGATGGGGTTACCTATAACAAGGAAGCCTTTATGTTAAGTTTTGCCAACTCCTCACAATATGGTAACAACGCGCATATCTCACCAAGAGCCTCTATTAAGGATGGTTTGATTGATGTATGCATTATTAGAAAATTCCCTTTTTGGCGCTTGCTCGAAATGGGCTTGCGAATGCTGTTTAAAGCATCAGAAGGTACAAAGTATGTAGAAATTTTACGTGGTAAAAAAGTTCTTGTGCAACGGAGCCAAGCAGGCTCGACACATTTGGATGGCGAACCACGTATAGTTAATGACAAGGTAATTATTGAAATTGAACCGGGATCCTTAAGGGTTTTTACGGGCCGAAAACTATAAAAGCCTAATTTTAGGCAGCTATTTTTTACATTTACAGAAAAGTATTTAGCAAAAGAGTTTTGATAAATCATGGCAAAGAAAAATTTTACAGGCGTTATTTATTCAACCAATCCTGATTTTGAATATCAAGAAGAAAATAACCAGAACCATAGTTTGTTGCCACCACAGCAACAAAACTTAAAAATTTACCTCGACCGTAAGGGTGGAGGCAAGGTGGTAACTCGTATTAATGGCTTTATTGGGCCAGAGGCCGACTTAGAAATAATAGGGAAAAAACTAAAATCAAAATGCGGAGTTGGTGGTACTGTAAAGGATGGCGAAATAATGATACAAGGTGATTTTAGGGATAAAATTTTATTGCTTTTACAGGCAGATAATTTTAAAGCTAAAAAAGCAGGTGGATAAAGATATTCGAATTTTTAAGTTCAATCAAATTTACCATGAATAGAAAGATCCTTTTTTTAAATTAGGGCTAATAAACAAATTTGCCACGGTTGTTTTATATTCAAAAACAATAAACAACTAACTCATTTAATATATTTTTTCATAAAATTTTACCTAAAACTTGTTAATATTAAAAAAAATAGGTTTTATTGCAATAATTATTGGGCTAGCATACAATTTTTAAAATATAATACGTTAATAGTTACCCAATACCCAATTTATAAGTAAACATTGTATTAAAAAATTATAAACATTTAACAAAATGGTTTTTTTATTTACTAAAAATCATATTTTTGTTATTCACTTATTATACGCACAAAACTAAATTCATTTATAACTAAAACTAAAATTAAAAACTAAAAGTAATGGCAAACGCACCAACAAAACCAACAACTCCTATTAAAAAAGAAAAATCAAGTGTAACGGGCTTGTTTTCAACCTTAACTATACCTATTGCTATTGTGGTAGCAATTATCATATTTAAATTAGTATTAGGTGCTCCAAGTAATTTTGCTGATGGCGATATTGAAAAAGGTACACCAAGCAATATATTAGGAACTATGTACAGAGGTGGTAACTTAGTACCGCTAATCATGTCATATTTATTATCAGTAATTGTTTTCTCAATTGAACGTTTTGTTGTAATTGGTAAAGCATCTGGTACAACTAGCATCAATGTTTTTGTTCGTAAAGTTCAAGCTCTTTTAAATGCAGGTAGCATTGAAGCTGCAGCTTCTGAGTGCGACAAACAAAAAGGTTCTGTAGCAAACGTAATTAAATCTGGTTTGAAAAAATACAAAGAAATGGACGAAGATCATTCTTTAGATACAGACCAAAAAGTATTAGCTATCCAAAAAGATATTGAAGAGGCTACCACTTTAGAAATGCCAATGCTTGAGCAAAACCTGAACATCATTGCTACATTTGTGGCTATTGGTACGTTAACAGGTTTGTTAGGTACAGTATTTGGTATGATCAACGCTTTCGCCGCCTTAGCTGCTTCTGGTGCTGCAAGTCAAACTGCATTATCTGCTTCAATTTCTGAAGCACTTGTAAATACAGCTTTAGGTATCAGTACTTCAGCTATTTCAATTATTATGTATAACGTGTTTACTTCAAAAATTGATAAGTTAACTTATGCAATTGATGAAACAGGATTTAGCATTGTTCAAACATTTGCTGCATCACACAAAAATAAATAACAAATACGCTATTGCTTAGTTTTACTTGGGTATCCTTTATTTACAAAGGATACCCAGGTTAGTGTAAACAATATATACACAATATTAAAAAAATTAACAAATTATGCCAAGAGTAAAAGTTGCCAGGAAAAGTACAGCGATTGATATGACGGCCATGTGCGATGTGGCATTCCTGTTGCTTACCTTTTTCATATTAACGGCTAAACCTAAAGTTGAAGATCCCTCCAAGGCGGAGGTTCCATCAACTTCGTCTGATAAATTAGTACCTGATGAAAACCTTGCTACTATCAGTATCGGTAAAGAAAACCAAATTTTCTTCTCTGTTACCGGTAACGATGTGAGAGCTGCTGTGTTAAAAACAATGGGTGAAAAATATAAAGTATCATTTACACCCGAAGAGATAGCAATTTTTGCTAATACCGAAGTTTTTGGAGTACCTATTGATCAATTAAAATCATTTTTAAGCACCCCTGGTGATCAACGCGCGAAATTCCCCCAAAAAGGGATTCCTGCTGATACCTCTGGTAATTGCGAACTTTCTAATTGGTTGTTAACTTCCAGACAAGCACAAAAAGGTTTGCATGACAAAGCACTTGAAGTAGCCATTAAAGGTGATAGAAAAGAACAATATCCTGTTGTTAATACTATTATTACTATTTTAGGTCAACAAAAAATATTCAAATTTGATTTAATAACCGACCTCAAAACGGAAAAAAAGAAATAAAAAATTATGGCAGAATTAGATACCTCCGGCGGGGGTAAACATAAAGGCGGTAAGGTAAGAAGTAAAAAGGCATCAACCCGTGTTGACTTAACAGCAATGGTTGATTTGGCTTTCTTATTGATTACTTTCTTTATGTTAACCACTACCCTTGCAAAAAAGAAAGAATTGGACCTGGCCATGCCCGATAATTCGGTAAAAACCAGCCAATTACCAATTGCTGAAACCAGAACAATGACTGTTTTATTAGGTAGCCATAACAAAATTGAATGGTATATGGGTTTACCCGGTAAAACAGCTCCAACGGTTGATAACTATGGGAAAGACGGGTTGCGTAAGGCCTTGATAGAAAATGGTAAAAATGTTGCAGCCACACATGCGGCTCCCGATAATTTTATGATTGTTCTTATCAAGCCTAGCGATAAGTCGACTTACGAAAACCTGGTTACTACACTGGATGAAACAAACATTACAGGTGTAAAATCAAGGGCAATAGTGCAAATATTGCC
>CAIYNX010000163.1 GCA_903927645.1 uncultured Mucilaginibacter sp. | reverse complement strand
GTTTTTATAAAGTATTTTAAGAAATTCGATTCTCTAAGAAAAAGTTTGAAAATCTCAGAGAAAATAGAGAATCGAGAAAAACAGAGAATTATATATAGGAAATATCCGAAATTCCCGAGCGTTCCGCCTTCGGCGGTGCGACCGAAGGTCGCATGCGGCCGGAGGCCGCGCAACTCCAGATATTTCTTAGTACTTAATGAAGTATTGGACCGATGTATTTGCCGGAAACGTTTCATCATAACCTTGATTTACAAAATTTGTTGTGATATCGAGAGTCTCTGACGCAATTGCATTACTAAAATCAAAATTCGAGTCCGGCGGTCCAATGTATTGTTTTCCATTAGTTACAAATCGCTTAACTTGTTGATTTAAACTATAATTATTCACTACTGTTTCAACTGATTGATCAACAACAAAATGACCAAGATCGGGACTAGTAAAATATTTCCCAACGGGTAGACCGCCTCCACCAACAACTTTAGCAGCAACGAAACGTGTTCCCAAACCCCTCAAAAAAATGCCTCGGTAGTCTGGGACGGAAAAATTTCCATTCAATCCATCACCATACAAAGTCCCGATAGCGTTATATAAATTCGGATAATTTTGAGAATTATAAATTTGCCCATCACAAGGCAAGTAACCACTTAAGGACGAAGCACTGCCAGCAAAAAGGATAACCGAACCGGGCGGATTTCTGTTTGCCAATGCGTTTATTTGATTTTGAATGGACGAAGTTACCCCAGCAAGATATCCAAACGTAATTGTTGAAATATTGTTTAAGCTCTGGGAAAAAGATAAGTAGCTTGTGTTGCAGAAATTTGCAATGGTAGTTACATTTGCAGCCCCATAGGTCCAGCTAATATCTCGTGTTCGTAGTTCGACCGAATTTAAAGTATTATTTGTATTATTAATTTGATATCCTAAATTATATTCAGCTGTATTACAATTATTAATCTGATCTTGTATAGAGCTGGTTACTCCCGAAAGAAAACCAAACGTACTTGTACTAATATTATTCAAAGTGTTGGAAAATGTTAACGTTTTTGTATTACAATTATTTGCGATGTTTGTCGCATTAATCGTTCCTGGTATCCAGGATATGTCCATAATACTATATGATATTTTGTTATTTATATTTGTAATATTCGTATTACTACTATTGATTTGCGCCTGGATATCGCTAGTTACGTTTTTAATATAGTCCAATGTTCCTTTCCCAACTGAGTTTATACTGCCGGTGAAAGTTATATTTCCAGAAACATCAAGTCCAGTAGAAGAACTACTGCCCGTAGATTTACTTGATAAAGTATTCAACTGCGTTTGTATATCACTAGTACAATTTTTAATATAATTCAAAGAAGTAACAGGAACCGCAACCATTGCTTTATTCAAAGTAAATTCAATGTTACTCGTCGAATCTAAAAAAGCACCTGATGCATCAACTGCACCATTCGCTAAATACAAATTTCCGCCAATATACACGTCACGACCGAAAGCAGCGCGCGCTTGAATGGAATTAGAAGAATTGTCCATTACGTTAAAAGAACCGTAAACATTAGTGCTTCTAAATTGGTTTGCGTTTACAACGGTTTTAGGAGGACCAACAGTAGAAGTCATTATTAATATTTTCTTTATTTTATTTGTTGTTTTAATAAACTATTTAAAGAAAATAAAATATTATTAAGTTTCGTGAATAAAAAATTCACAAAAATACTTTTATAAAAAACTTTGTGAAAAAAGTTTATAATTTTTGATTGACAAAGAAAAAATAAATATTCGGTTAGGTTACCCTATGACAACACCCCACACTGTTAAGTAACCCGTTTGGGTTTTCGGGTTTTTTGGATTTCATTTTTCTTT
>CAIYNX010000162.1 GCA_903927645.1 uncultured Mucilaginibacter sp. | reverse complement strand
GTGTATTGCCCAAGTTGTTCTTCGGGAATTCCTTGCGGACTGTACATTCTGAATTGCTCATTTAAACGGATTTTAGCCAATTCAAAAACCTCTTCGTACTTAATTTCAATATTATTACCGGCGATAATCTTATTTTCGATTAAGGTCCATTTTAGGTTTTGTGCAAAATCATTGTAACCACCTTCCAGTTCCTCGGCTGATAATTTTTCATTGGTTGCTTTCAACCAACGTTTCAAAAAATCATCGGGTAAATTATAGTTCACTTTACCCAGGCTGTAATGATAAATTTCGTCCTGTAATTTACGTTCCGAATCTTGTGTCATCATGCCTTCTAACTCGGCAGTTATACGGGCCGTGAATTCCTCTTCGGTGGTTACTGCACCCTCACCAAATAATTTGTCAAAGAACGCTTGGTCGAGGTCGCTTTCCTCTAAGCGGTTTACATTTTTTACCGTCAATTTAAAACTCGATTTTAAATCGGCAGCTGTACCTTCATCTATTTTTAATAAACCGGCAATTTTAGCCGCATCGTTATTATATGCCTTTTGCAGGTCGATGGTTAATTCACTTTCCTTTTTTAAACCAATTAAGGTTGATTTTATTGCCTCATCAGCAATTTGGTCGATACGTACCGAAGCGGTCACCGTTATTCCACCATCAAAAACAGCACCATCAGGCGAAAGTTGGACAAGATCGCTGTAAAGTACGTCCCCGTCTGCCGATACGTCAGGATTTGTCATTTTTCCATAACCTCTGCGGATATTTTTTATCCTTGATGCCAGGGTTTCTTCATCCACCTTAATAACATACCTGGTTAATTTATCGGCCTTTGAAAAATCAAGTGCAAACTCAGGTGCTAAACCCACCGCGTAATTAAACTCGAAATTATCAGTAAAGTCCCAGTTATAGTGGTTGTCTTCCTCAATATTTGGTAAAGGCTGCCCCAATACTTCTAATTTCTCCTCATCAATATATTTGTTTAAGGTATCAGATAGTAAATGGTTAATTTCATCAACCAAAATACTTTTTCCGTACATTTTTTTTATATGAGAGGCAGGAACCATGCCCGGACGAAATCCCGGAATCTTGGCTTTTTTGGCTTGTTCTTTTATCGCTTTTTCAACACGTGTTTGATAATCTTCAACGTTAATATTGATTTTTATAACAGCATTCAGGTTATCAATTTTTTCCTGTGAAATATTCATATTGTATACCGGATAATTTTTAAAATTTATTTTAAAGCCTATCTCCTTAACATTGTTTTAACAAAGGGTTGACTTTTGGAGGGGCAAATGTAGGAAAATTTCGGGAAGTGCGAAAAGTAAAATCAAGCAGAAATATTCATACCCCTCACTTGAATTACTCCACTTTCAACTCTTTATTCCTTCTAAAAATGGATAAAATAAAACCCAACATCATAATCACTGTACCCGACCATAGGAAGTTGATATAAGGGAAATCAAGCACTCGCATTACTATCCAAGGTTTTTTATTTTCGGGTTGTTCATAAACGGTTATCTCTACTTTCACCTTATTATCAGGTTGAGGTTTTATTTTGGTAAATCTTAATTTTAAACCTGCTTCATCAACCTTACGGGCAAAATCAAATACATTGCCATTTTTAATCATAAAAACCGGAGCAGCTGAAAAGGTTTTACGATTTGTTATTACTTCTAAATTAGCGCCTATAGCCACATCGTTTTTACCAAGCGGAATGTTCTGCAAATTGGCTTCCCGGTTTAATGATTTTAATATAATTACTCCATTCTTATACGGAATACTATCGCCAATGGTAATTTCATGTACAACAGGTGGGTCATAGCTGCTATCATCGTTTTCTTCTCCATGGGCTCCGCCAGTGTTATCAGCTACGGGTTTTTCGCTAATAGGCGGCAAGGCTGTTATATGTGAGTATAAATCATGAAACAAATAATGTTTGGTATCGGGCGTTGGGGTTAAACCCATACGCGGATTTATTTGAACATTAGGTTTCAGCATAAACTCTTCCACCACTTTGCCTTTATCATCCATCC
>CAIYNX010000161.1 GCA_903927645.1 uncultured Mucilaginibacter sp. | reverse complement strand
TTCTTTGTACATCCTCCAAACTATGAGCAGCTGTAGGTATTAAACGCAACAAAATTTGCCCTTTCGGGATAACCGGATATATAACGATGGAGCAAAAAATGCCATAATTTTCGCGCAAATCGCGTGTTAAGGCGGTTGCCTCGTACAAATCGCCTTCTAAAAATACCGGGGTAACCATGGTATTGGTATTGCCAATATTAAAACCGCGCTCTTTTAACCCAGTTTGTAACGCGGTGGCAATTTGCCATAATTTAGCTTTTAATTCTGGTTTGGTTTTTAAAAGTTCAAGTCGTTTTTTAATACCTATAACCATTGGCATGGGCAATGCCTTTGCAAATATTTGCGAACGCAGGTTATAACGCAAATAATCAATCAATACCTTATCTCCGGCAACAAAAGCACCTATCCCGGCCATTGATTTTGCAAAGGTGGCAAAGTATACGTCTACCCCATCAATACAATTCTGTTCTTCGTGTGTACCGGCTCCCGTTTTGCCCATGGTACCAAAGCCATGCGCATCATCCACCAATAAACGGAAATTGAATTTATCCTTAAGAGCGATGATTTCAGTGAGCTTACCTTGCGCGCCCGACATGCCAAATACGCCTTCGGTAATTAATAATATACCACCTCCTGTTTGTTCAACCAAGCGGGTGGCGTGTTCCAGTTGTTTTTCGCAACTTTCAATATCGTTGTGTTTGTAAACAAAACGTTTACCCATGTGCATGCGCAAACCATCTATGATACAAGCATGCGATTCTGCATCATACACGATCACATCATTACGACTCACCAAGGTATCAATAATTGATACCATGCCTTGATAGCCATAATTTAACAAATAAGCATCCTCTTTACCAACAAAAGTACCCAAAGCGTTTTCCAACTCTTCGTGGTGGATCGAATTTCCCGACATCATGCGGGCACCCATAGGGTATGCCATACCATAATCGGCAGCTGCTTGGGCATCGGCTTCCCTAACTTCCGGGTGATTGGCTAAACCTAAATAATTATTCAAGCTCCAAACCAAATGTTCTTTGCCATTAAACTGCATATGAGCGCCAATTTCGCCTTCCAACTTAGGGAAAGAAAAATAACCATGCGACCACTTTTGGTGCTGCCCAAGTGGGCCACCCATACTTTTTGTTATCTTATCAAATAAATCCAAAATGGTAAAATATTTAAGGTATTAAAACTACAAATATAAGGCTTATAAAATACCTTAACAATGCTTATTACTTATTATTATAGGCTATAAACAAAGCTTAAGCTATCTTGTTTAGTGTTTTAACAAAAAAATGACGATAAATAAATTAAGGCCTCATAAAAAACGGCTTGATATATTAAATACCAAGCCGCTTATAATTGGTTAGCGATTTTATTTAGTCTACATTGTCATGCAGGAAGGAGTTATTATTCCTGATTTCGGTATTGCCATCCTTATCGGGAATTAGCGAAAACTTTGAAACCTGACTTTCATCTGATTGCGTTGTTTGTTGCAAGGCTATTTCCTTACGGCGATAGGCTGGCACATTTTCCATATCTTGTATGGTACCATTGCGTAGTTTTAAGCTCAAATCTTTTAGTCTCATAATTCGCTCGCGCGATTTACGCAATTGCTCTTCAATCGACTCGTCTGTTTTATGATCATCAGCCCCTATCACTTCTTTGGCTGTTTCTACTGTTTTTGGTAGCGATTGTTCTTTTAATGGCTCAAAATTCATGGTAGTATCGGCCACTTTAAAAGTCATTTCGAGCGCATCAGGGTTTTCATTTACCGGAACCACAGGCTCCTCATTGATTAAATTGTGTTTAATTATTGGTGGTTCGGTAACCGGATTAAACATATCAAACAACCCTGCTTGTTTTGCCGGTTCCTTACTTTTTAAATAAGGAGCAGGTTGACTAGTGGTAGGAACCTGATTAATGAATTCATTAATTTGCTTAGCCGGAGCAGGTGTTTCGGTATTTAACATGGATACCACTTTTTTACTGCTGATTTCCTTTTGACGCTCGTCCATAGTTTGAAAACCCGTTGCTATAATGGTAACCGATATTTTCTCGCCCAAACTTTCGTCGGTACAGTTACCCCAAATTAAATCGGCAGCCAAACCGGCTTCATCCTGAATATAATCGGTAATGGCACTTACCTCGTCCATGGTTACCTCATTACTACCAGAGCTAATATTAAGTAGAATATAACGGGCACCTTCAATTTCATTATCTTTTAGCAATGGTGATGATAACGCACCTTTTACAGCTTTCACAGCACGATCTTCACCTTCGGCAGCAAAACTACCCATAATGGATACACCGCTATCTTTCATAACAGTGCGAACATCTTTAAAATCAACGTTGATATAACCTGGAACCGTAATAATTTCGGCAATGCCTTTAGCGGCAGTTGTTAAAATATTATCGGCCTGGGCAAAAGCTGAGCCTAAGGTAAGGTTTCCAAAAATTTGCCTTAACCGATCGTTTGAGATTACCAAAAAAGAATCGACATACTTTTTCAATTCTTCCATGCCCAATTCCGCTTGTTGCTTGCGTCGCTTTCCTTCGAAAGAGAAGGGTGTAGTCACAATACCAACAGTCAAAATATCCAACTCCCGAGCCGCTCTGGCAATAATTGGGCTGGCACCCGTACCCGTACCACCACCCATACCTGCTGTAATAAAAAGCATTTTGGTATTTGGACCCAACATTTCCTTTATATCATCAATACTTTCAATCGCGGAGTTTTTACCAACCTCCGGAATTGAGCCAGCACCCATTCCTTCGGTTAAACTAGCACCTAATTGAACCTTATTTGGGATAGGACTTAACTCTAAAGCTTGCGCATCGGTATTACAGATTATAAAATCAACACCACTTATTCCTTGGTTGTACATGTGGTTAACCGCGTTTCCACCACCACCACCAACACCTATCACCTTTATGATGGACGACTTGTCCTTTAACATCTCAAACTTCATGATCCTGCTTTTTAATAAATATTCATTTCAATTTTAGGTGCTTTTATTGTAAACCACCTCATTTGCAGTACCTGGTTAATGGCTTGCTTTTTTTTTAAGGTAAGCATCGCTTAATCAACCATTTGTACTGTAATATTATCATTTTTTATGTAAAAAAATTGTAACCAAACCTTCAATGTGGAAAGATAGCGCAGATGTTGATAAATTACCTTAAAACCTATCGCTAGCTAACGCCTAAAACACATAAAAACAACATTTTAGGTAATTATTACCCTCTTAAATGCTATTTTAAAAAATCTTCGTCCTTTATATCATCGCGAATAAATTTCTTACCACTTTCTAATATTTTACTAAACAAACCAAATTTTCTTTCTTCGGTTTGCTTGCCTTTTTCGCTTTTTATTTCTCTTGGTGTTTCTTTTAAATCAAGATATTCTATTTTTTGTATACCCTTTATCAATAAACCAATACCTGTAGCGTATGATGGGCTTTGCAACTCTTCATATTGATTTTTTGGTAATATCTCATTTTTAGCCAAATGCTCATTCGGGTAACCAATACGGCAATCTAAGCCGGTTAGGTATTCAACCAATTGTGGTAAATGCTTTAATTGGGCGCCGCCACCTGTAATAACTATACCCCCAATAAGTTTTTTCTCGTAGCCTGATGATTTTACTTCGAAATACACGTGCTCAATAATTTCTTCCATCCTTGCCTGAATAACAAAGGCCAAATTTTTGATAGATATTTCTTTAGGTTCACGGCCACGCAAACCAGGTACGCATACAATTTCGTTTTCCTTGTTTTCTTCGGCCAGTGCCGAGCCAAAACGTACTTTCAACTGTTCTGCAACGTTGCGCATTACCGAGCAACCTTCGCGTATATCTTCGGTAACGCTGTTACCACCAAAAGGAATTACAGCAGTATGCCTGATGATGCCTTCGTGGAAAATTGCCACATCCGTAGTACCACCACCAATATCAACCAATACTACCCCGGCTTCTTTTTCCTCATCGCTTAAAACAGATTCGGAAGAGGCCAAAGGCTCCAAAATAAGCTCCTGACTTTCCAAATCGGCTTTGTTAACACATTTTACAATATTTTTAATGGCTGTTACCTGCCCAGATATGATATGAAAATTAGCTTCAAGCCTTACCCCTGCCATACCAACGGGGTCTTTAATACCCGGCTCGTTATCAACAGTAAACTCTTGAGGTAATACGTGTATAATTTCTTCACCCGGAGGCATTACCAGGTTGTACATATCTTCAATTAACTTGTCAATATCCTTACGAGAAATTTCATACTGAAGGTCTTTACGAGTTATTAGTCCGCGGTGCTGCAAACTTTTAATATGCTGACCGGCAATACCTACATTAACCACCTTTATTTCAACGTTTGATTGCGCCCCGGCTAATTCAACTGCTTGGGTAATTCCCAATACTGTTTTATCAATATTTGACACCATGCCCCTTGTAACACCTGCCGATTCGGCCTTACCAATACCTAGAACTTCAATTTTGCCATTTTTGCCCCTGCGGCCAACAATTACACAAATTTTTGTTGTACCGATATCCAATCCTACTACAATTGGGGAACTTACTTCGTGTGTTGCGCTTTTGTCCATATTATTTCTTAATTAATGTCTTTTTATTATTCAATTTTATTGAGTCGGCCATAGCCATCCTTGTTTTTGAGGTATCGGCCTTTCTGTTATCATTCTTTACACCTATTACCTGATTGGCATATTTTATATTAATGGTTTTATAAGTTTCCCAACCTACACGAGGTATAACATTTTTATAAAACACATAAAGTTTATTAAACTTAGTTGCCAAGGAGTCTGCATCACCAAGTAAAATCCGGTTATTACCAACTCGCGGAATGAGTTCAATTTCGCTTTTGTTATTTACAAAAATTTGAGCAATCTGTGCATTCCAAAGCGAATCTTTCCTGATAAACAGTGCTGTTTTTAATAAATCTTTGGCCAAACTGGTATGTAAAGTATCCAATTTGATAGTAAGCATTTCATCAATATCGCCATTGGCTGCTAAAACAAGTGCCGTAAAATTGCTCGATAATGGTATTTTTAACCCCCGCTGATCTACATAAAAATCCTGGTTAAAATGGTTAATAATTCTTAATACAGGAAGGCGCTGATTTACATCTACAAAAATAGTCCCATCCATATCCGCATATACTTTAGCCTTCTCAATAAAAGGGTTTGCCTTTAACCTATTCTCTAAATCCTGTAAATTGATAGCATCCATCCTCGAGCCAATAATGGTATTGTTATTTGCTGATAGGATATTGCCCACTTCATGTTTATCAATAAAATATTGTGAGCCTTTTATATATATCCTTAAATCTTTACAAACAACCTGCGCCTTTTTGCCGCTAATGAAACTCATAAGCACTAACAAGGAAACCGTACTGGTTATCCAGGCAGCACAAATAAGAATCAATCGCCAATTAAGCCTTTTAAACATTTTGTAAAGCAATTTTTAATGGTTGAACCAATTTGTCAATATCGCCGGCACCTACAGTAAGCAGCAGTTCCGGTTTTTCTATTTTAACTATCTCAATTACCTCTTGTTTGCCACAAAGACGTTTATTTATCAAATTCATTTTTTGAAGCAACATTGCTGAACTTACGCCATCAATAGGTAATTCACGGGCCGGGTAAATATCCAATAACAAAAGTTCATCAACCAAATCCAGTGCTTCGGCAAATCCATCGGCAAAATCACGGGTACGTGTAAAAAGATGTGGTTGAAAAATGGTGGTTAGCTTTTTATCAGGATACAACCTTTTAACCGAATTGATACAAGCTTTCAGCTCTTCGGGATGGTGTGCATAATCATCAATAAAAATTTGATTTTTATCTTTTATAATATATTCAAACCTTCGTTTTACTCCCTTAAAATTAGCCAGCGCAGCTTTTATAGCCTCCGGATTAATATCCAACATTAAAGCTACCTCTATGGCGGCAACGGCATTTTCAATGTTGTGCAAACCTGCAATTCCTAATTTGATGTTTTTTATTTCGATATTTTGGTTATTAAAATCAAAATAAAAGTCTCCTTCTTTTATATAAATATTGCTGGCATTTGCATCAGCAGGTTGATTAATTGAATAAGTAAAACCAGTATTGAGCGGTAAGCCTAACCGATGTATTAATTTACCACCTTCCTTTATTTGCGAGGCAAATTGTTTAAATGAATCTGTTAGATGCTGATGGTCGCCATAAATATCCAAATGGTCGGCATCCATCGAAGTAATAATGGCAATATCAGGGTGTAATGTTAAAAATGAGCGGTCAAATTCATCGGCCTCTACCACCACAATATTATTCTTTCCATAAAGCACATTGCTATGGTAATTGGTAGAAATTCCACCTAAAAAAGCCGAGCAGTCTTTACCCGAATCTTTTAGAATATGAGCAACAATGGTTGAGGTAGTGGTTTTACCATGTGTACCTGCAATGGCCACAGTAAACATGCCCTTGCTAATAATACCTAACACCTGCGAGCGTTTAAACAATTCAAAACCATTGTTTATAAAATAATTCAAAATCTCTGCTCCCTTTGGTATGGCAGGGGTGTAAATGATAAGCGTATGGGCATTTGGTTCACGAAAATCAGACGGAATACTTTCCTCATTATCATCAAAAACAATTCCTATACCTTCTTTAATAAGATCGGAAGTAAGCTCGGTTTCTGTTTTATCATAACCACAAACCCGGCAACCTAAATGATGAAAATAGCGAGCAAGACCACTCATGCCAATACCGCCAATACCCACCAAATAAACCAATTTTATGTTGCCTAATTCCATAATTTATATAATAATTTAAGCACTTATTAATTTTATAACCTCGTTTGCTATTAAAACATCGGCATTAAGCATGGCCATTTTACCAATGTTGTTTATTAATATTGCCTGTTTATGATCATCTGTTAACAAGGCAATAGCGGTACTTATTAATTTTTCGGGAGCCTCAACATCGCTCACCAAAATGGCAGCTTCATTGTTTACCAATGCGAGTGCATTTTTTGTTTGATGATCCTCAGCAACATTGGGCGAAGGCACCAAAATAACAGGTTTTCTTATTGCACAAAGTTCGGCAATGGTACCTGCACCAGCCCTTGATATTATAACATCGGCAATTGCATAAGCCAAATCCATGCGTTCCAAAAACTCTGTAATGCAAATATTTGCATGGTATTTTTCCCCTAATTGTTCTATAATTCCTTTATAATAAAATTTTCCGGTTTGCCACAATATTTGCACATCTGCAACTAATAAATCGTCAATTCCTGCTTTAACTGCATTATTTAAAGTTCGTGCGCCCAAACTACCTCCTGTTACCAATATGGTTTTTTTATTTGCCGATAAACCGAAATACTTGTATCCTTCTTCTTTTTTACCCTCAATTGCAATAGAGGCTTCCCGAATGGGATTACCTGTTTTTAGGATATTTTTTGCGGGAAAAAATCGATCCATCCCATCAAATGCTACACAAATTTTCCTGGCCTTTTTACCTAACAATTTATTGGTGATACCGGCATATGAATTTTGTTCCTGAATTAAATAAGGAATACCCTTTAAGGAGGCGGCATATAATAAAGGCCCTGAAGCATAACCTCCAACACCAACTACCACGTTTGGCTTAAAGTTTTTAATGATGCTCAATGCCTTTGAAACACTCTTTATTACCTTAATTGGGAATGCAAAGTTTTTCAAGATTGCTTTTCTTTGTATACCTTGAATATCCAAGCCTATAATTTTATATCCGGCTGCCGGCACTTTTTCCATCTCCATTCGTCCGTTTGCACCAACAAAAAGAATTTCGGCAGTGGGTTGTTGTTTTTTCAATGCATTGGCAATGGCAATGGCAGGGAATATATGCCCCCCTGTTCCTCCGCCACTTATAATAACCCTAAGCGCAGTTATACCTTCGGCACCATTTGGGCTTTGGGAATCTGTTTGGATTATATGTTTATCGTTTTGCATTTTTCAATTAATTCAATTATGCCATTACCGGATTTAATTCTTCAATTTCGCCAACTATTACCTTTTTAGGTTCATCAATATCCTTGCTTACCGATAGTATGATACCAAATGCTATACTGGTAAATAATATGGAGGTGCCTCCCATGCTTACAAATGGCAACGGAATACCGGTAACCGGACCCAAACCAACAGCTACAGCCATATTTGCAAAAGCTTGGATTGTTAAACTAAAACTCAGCCCTGCTGCCAGCAGGGCTCCAAATGCTTTGGGTGCTTTGGTTACTATTTTTACACATCTGTATAATAAAAACAGGTATATGCCTATTACCGCCAAACCGCCCAATAAGCCGTATTCTTCTATTATAATTGCATAAATTTCATCAGAATAAGCTTCTGGTAAAAAATTTACCTCATCGCTTTTGCCTACACCTTTACCAAATAATCCGCCGGTGGCAATAGCTATTTTGGCATGGTCTGATTGGTAGGATTTATCAGGGTTTGCTAACTCCGGGTGAAAAAAGGTATTTATGCGCGAAGCATAGGTTTTATGCCTTGGGCCAAAAAACACCACACCTGCCAATAAAACAGCTCCTGCCAAACAAACCACCGCTATTTGTTTAATACTAATGCGGCCAATTATTAATAACAAAATACTTACACCAAAAAGCATTAAAGCTGTTGATAGGTTGGCTAGCGCTATTAAAATAAATACCAAACAAACAGAACCCATGATTGGGATAAATGACTCTTTTACATCCTTTATATTTTCCTGTTTAAGCGATAACATACGGGCTAAATAGGTTATTAATGCCAGCTTGGCTAAATCAGAAGTTTGAAAACTTAAACCGGTACCCGGGATGGCTATCCATCTGCTTGCATCATTTACATGACTACCGAACACCAGCGTATAAAGCAACAAAGGAACAGTAATGTACATTAAAACCTTAGAAATGCCTCGGTATAATCTGTAATCGAGTTTATGTGAAATATACATCAAGAACATACCACCCACAATCATTGCCAAGTGTTTCATCAAGATGGATTCGGCACCAACTCCTTTTTTATAGGCCAAGGTTTCAGTAGCACTATATACCGCCAATAAGGAAATAACCGACAATAGGATTACGATCAGCCATATCCAGCGGTCGCCTTTTGTGTTATTTAGTATCCTGTTCATCTTTTTTACTTAATGTTTAGTTGTCAATCGTCAGCGTTTTATTTGACCATTGGTCATTTTGCAACCTTTTTTAACTTATAGCTATTTAGATTCAAACTTTCCATCATTCGGCCTTCCCGACTCCTAACTTAAAGCTCCTTTACTGCTTGTTTAAATTGGTTACCTCTGTCTTCGTAGTTTTTGAATAAATCAAAACTTGCGCAAGCTGGTGATAACAGTACGGTATCGCCTTTTTTTGCCAAATGGTATGATACCAATACAGCTTCCTGGGCCGAATTGGTATTTACTATTATTTCAACCACATCTTCAAATGCTTCATGTATTAGTTTATTATCCTTACCTAAACATACTATCGCCTTTACCTTTTGCTTCACCAAGTTTTTAAGCATGGAGTAATCGTTACCTTTGTCAACTCCGCCCAAAATAAGTACAACATCAGTAGTCATGCTTTCCAAAGCGTACCAGGTTGAATTTACATTGGTAGCCTTTGAATCATTTATAAAACTGATACCGGATATTTTACCAACCGACTCAAGCCGATGTTCAATATTTTTGAAATTGCCCATACTTTCGCGTATCAATGGGTTACGGATTTCAAGAAATTTAGCTACAATTCCAGAAGCCATGGAATTATAAATATTGTGCTTGCCTTGCAGCGCGAGTTCGTTTATTGACATCTCAAGTGGTTCTTTTTGTGTGTTTATAATTATAGTTTCATTTTGGAGGTAAGCTCCGTGTATAATTTCCTTTTCGATAGAAAATGGTAGTTGTTTAGCAATTACTTTCCTGGTTTGGAGGCCTTTAATAGTTTCCGGATCATCAGCGCAATAAATAAAAACATCATTTTCTGTTTGATTTTGAAGTATCCTGAATTTCGCTGCCGCGTAATTTTCTAATTTATAGTCGTATCGATCTAAATGATCGGGGGTAATATTCAATAATATGGCTATATCTGTTTTAAACTGATACATATCATCCAACATAAAGCTGCTCAATTCCAATACGTAGATATCAAAATTTTCAGTAGCTACCTGGTAGGCAAAACTCTTTCCTATATTACCGGCCAGACCTACATTTAACCCTGCATTTTTTAAAATATGGTAGGTGAGGCTAGTGGTAGTAGTTTTACCATTTGACCCTGTAATACCTACTATCTTTGCACTGGTATATCTTCCTGCAAACTCAATTTCAGAAATAACAGGAATCTGGCTCTCCTTTATCTTCTTAACAATCGGAGCTTTACCAGGTATTCCCGGACTTTTAATTACTTCAACTGCTTTTAAAATTTCGGCTTCGGTATGTTGTTTTTCTTCAAATGGAATTTCCCAATCTTGTAACTGCTTTTTGTATGCAGCACCAATTGACCCAAAATCAGAAACAAACACATCATATCCCTGTTGCTTTGCCAAATAAGCCGCACCCACTCCACTTTCGCCAGCGCCCAAAATGGCCAAACGTTTCCCCTCGCCCTTTATAGCCTTGGCTTCAGTAGTTATGTTATGTACGTTATTCATTTATATATCAGCTATACTGCAGTATTCTATCTTAATTTTAATGTGATCACGGTTATAATGGCTAATAGGATACCTATAATCCAAAACCGGTTAACAATCTTAGCTTCGTGAAATCCTTTTTTTTGATAATGATGGTGCAAGGGTGCCATTAAAAAAACCCTACGACCAGCTCCAAACCTTTTTTTTGTATATTTAAACCAGAAAACCTGTATAATGACCGAAAAATTCTCGATCACAAAAACACCGCTCAACAGGGGCAAGAGTAATTCCTTACGTATCATAATGGCAAAAACAGCAATGATACCTCCAATAGCCAAACTACCAGTATCGCCCATAAATACTTGTGCAGGGTATGAGTTATACCATAAAAATCCTACACATGCACCTACAAATGCTCCGGCAAAAATTACCAATTCGCCCGAATTTGGGATGTACATGATATTCAGGTAATCGGCAATCATGGTATTGCCCGAAACATAGGCCAGTATAGCTAAAGTAATGCCTATGATTGCCGATGTTCCGGTAGCTAACCCGTCGATACCATCAGTAATATTGGCGCCGTTTGATATAAAAGTGATTATGAGTATTACAAATATCATAAACACCGGTAAAGCAAAAATTTGGTAATTGCCACCAAATAACTTAAGCACCTTGCTATAATCAAATTCATTGTTTTTATAGAAAGGCACTGTCGTTTTGGTCGATCTTATATCTTGCGTATAAACCGCATTGCTTCCACGCATATGAAACTGAACGTGCGCATCATCCTTAACAGGCAGTTTAACTTCCTGACGGATAACTATATCCGAATTAAAATACATTGTTAAGCCAATAAACAAGGCTAAAGTAACTTGCCCGATAATTTTAAACTTACCTGCCAGACCTTCTTTATTCTTTTTAAATACTTTGATATAATCATCTAAAAAACCAATTCCTCCGAGCCAAAGTGTGGTTACTATCATCATAATGATGTAGATATTGCTTAGCTTGGCAAAAAGTAGAGTTGGAATTAAAATACCTAAAATGATAATGATACCCCCCATAGTTGGTGTACCTGCCTTTTGCATTTGCCCTTCTAAACCCAGATTACGGATGGATTCGCCTACTTGTTTTTCTCTTAAATAATCAATTAATCGCCTGCCATAAACTGTTGTTATTAGAAGCGATATGATAACAGCCATTGAAGTACGAAAGGTGATGTATTGAAATACCCCTGCCCCCGGAATGGTGTAATTTTTGTTTAAGTAATTGAATAAATAATATAGCATGTCCTTTTAATTGGGCACCTAAAACTTGTTGGTTTTAGTGCTAGTTTATATTTGTACCTTTTTTATTTTTAATTATCAATATCGCCCTACCTTTTTAAATTTATGGCGTGGTAATACTTTTATTGCATTAGCTTAAATTGTTCAATTAATTCCTCCATATCATCAAAATGGGCTTTTACTCCATTGGTCTCCTGATACTTTTCATGGCCTTTACCTGCTATTAAAACAATATCGCCCGGAGCTGCCAGCATACAAGCTGTTTTGATAGCTTCCCTCCTATCAACAATACTTAAGGTATGACGTCGAAAGGCTTGATCAACCCCTTCTTCCATATCTTTAATAATTTGTACCGGGTTTTCAGATCGTGGATTATCCGAAGTAAGAATAACCTTATCGCTCCACTCACAAGCCGTTTTTGCCATAATTGGGCGTTTAGTTTTATCTCTATCGCCACCACAACCTAATACCGTAATTACCTTTTCATTACTTTTTCTGATATCATGAATGGTGCTTAAAATATTCTGAACAGCATCTGGCGAATGGGCATAATCAACAATTCCGATAATTTTATTTGGCGATATAATATACTCAAACCTGCCACGCGCCCCGGTTAGTTTACTTAGTATTGTTAATATACTTTCCTTGTCTTGCTCCAATAACATGGCAGTGGCATACACAGCCAATAAGTTGTAAGCATTAAAGGTGCCTACCATTTTAAACCAAACTTGTTCACCGTCAATTTGTAATAACAAACCTTCAAATTGATTTTCTAAAATCCGTGCCTTAAAATCGGCCATGCTTTTTAAACCATATGATTTTTTATGGGCCTTGGTATTTTGTAGCATCACATTGCCATTTTTATCATCGCTGTTTGTTAATGCGAAAGCACTAGCCGGTAAGCCATCAAAAAAAGCCTTTTTTGCCTTTAAATAATTATCGAAGGTTTTGTGATAGTCCAGATGGTCATGTGTAATGTTCGAAAATATCCCACCCGAAAAAGTGAGGCCAGCAATGCGATGTTGCGCAATGGCATGCGAACTTACTTCCATAAAACAAAAATCGCAGCCCTCTAAAACCATTTCTAACAAAAGTGCATTTAGCGCAACCGGATCGGGTGTAGTATGGGTGGCCTGTACTATACGGTCATTTACTTTATTTTCAACCGTTGATAATAAACCTACTTTATAACCTAGCTCTCTGAAGAGTTTAAAAAGCAGGGTAGCAATGGTGGTTTTACCATTTGTACCAGTTACTCCTACCAGTTTTAAACGTGTTGAAGGATTCTCGTAAAAATTTGAAGCAACAATGCCTAATGCAATTGTAGCATCGGC
>CAIYNX010000160.1 GCA_903927645.1 uncultured Mucilaginibacter sp. | reverse complement strand
TTTTCAGCCTTACAGGTATCATAAACCATTTGTACTTCGTTCATGTCGCTTAAATCGGCTCCAATAACTTTTACTTGCACCGCATATTCTTTTCTAATATCATCGGCCAAATGTTCCAATTTATCTTTCCTACGGGCAACCAAAACCAAATTATTTTTTTCTTTCGCGAATACTTTGGCAAACTCTAAGCCTATGCCTGATGATGCTCCTGTAATTAATGCTGTTTTCATGTTTATGTTAATTGGTATTTACAAAACTAATCCATTAAAATAATCTTAATATTAAATTTTACCGCTATCAATATATAATTAAAAATAGCTTGAATTCAAATGTAATACCAAGCCATTTTATTTACCACCATTTTAGTGGAAATTCAATTTCAGAAACTGAGCCTGTTATTAAATCGGGTTTAAAGGCGTAGTGACTCAAATCTTCCTTTTTTGCTATGCCCGATAATACCAAAATAGTTTTATAGCCCATTTGTACACCACCTTGAATATCCGTTTCCATGGTATCTCCAATTACGGTGGTCTCCGCGGTTTCTAAACCTAAAAACTTACGTGCCGAGCGCATCATTACCGGACTAGGTTTGCCCGTTACAAAAGCTTTCCTGCCCGATGCTTCTTCAATCATAGCCGTAGTTGCAGCAATACCCAAATTATTCCATCCGGGCTTTTGCGGAGATGGGTCGCGGTTGGTGGTAATAAATTTAGCCCCTGCTAAAATCATATCTACCGCTTTTTGCACCATCTCTAATGTAAAATTCCTGCCTTCGCCCAAAACAACAAATTCAGGGTCGGTATTTACCAATGTTATTCCATTTTCGTGCAAACTAGTCAATAGCCCCCCTTCGCCTAATACATAGGCTGTACCTCCCGGCCCTTGCGAGGCTAAAAATTTGCCAGTCGCCATGGCGCTGGTATAAACATGGTCTTCGGTAACTTCAATGCCCAATCCCTTTAATTTACGTACAACCTCCAAACTTGTGCGTTGGCTGTTGTTGGTCATGAATGTAAATGGTATATTGTTGTTTAGTAAGTTGGCAATAAATTTATCGGCACCTTCAATAAGGGTTTCACCACTGTAAATAACCCCGTCCATATCAATTAAAAGTCCTTGTTTCATCGTTTTAAATATTTAATAATTCATATTTTTATATTTCATCAAGTAATTGTTACTTGCAAAATATATCAATACAAAGGTACATACAAAACGCATAATTTAAAATATAATAACAAAAATGATATTTTGTTAGCATTTTAATACTAAAATAAACAATTAATTAAACTATTGTTAATATTAATAGAGATTAAATCTATCCAACTAATATAAATGAAACAAATAAATCAACTTTTTGTTCCAAATTATAAATTGAATTAATCATCCATATGAAAATAAAAATACTCTTCTTTTTAATTTTCAACTTTTTTATGAAAACCATCAGCAATGCGCAGGATGTTACTACCGTACCCCGTGTTGATTTAAATAAATACATAGGAAAATGGTTTGAAATAGCCTCCTATCCCAATTTTTTTCAGAAAAGATGCCATTGCACAACAGCCACCTATTCTATAAGCGAAAAGGGGTACATTATTGTTGAAAACCACTGCAACCGGGATAGTGCGGATGGTAAACTATCGTACATAAAGGGAAAGGCTTTTACCGTTGATAATTCGGGTAACGCGAAATTAAAAGTACAGTTTTTTTGGCCTTTTAAAGGCGATTATTGGATTATTGACCTTGCGGATGATTATGGTTACGCGGTAGTATCAGACCCAACCAAGAAATATCTTTGGATTCTTTGCCGTACATCTAAAATGGATACTAATACTTATAATAAAATCATTCACAGTTTAAAAGCAAAGGGGTTTGATACGGATAAACTTAAAATGACTGAACAATTAGTATGACGCAATACCTAACCCATATAGCTTTGGTAGTTGATGACTATGACCAAGCCATCAAATTTTACACTGAAAAACTAAACTTTGACCTTGTTGTAGATACCATTTTAAGCGAAACTAAGCGATGGGTTTTAGTGAGACCAAAAGGAGCTACAGAATGTAGCATACTTTTGGCTAAAGCAAGCAATGAGGAACAAAAAACAAGGATAGGTAATCAAACCGGCGGCAGGGTATTTTTATTTTTGCAAACCAATGATTTTTGGCATGATTATAAAACTATGTTTGAAAAGGGAATTAATTTTGTTCGAGAACCGATAAAAGAGGATTATGGCACAGTTGCCGTATTTGAGGATTTATATGGCAATTTGTGGGATTTGATTGGGAAGGAATCTTAAAAGCAACATTAGAAAGCTTGTTTTGTAGATTCCAATTGGTGGCTTAAATAATTTATCAGGCTCCCTTTGTTTCAAGATGTTCAAACATCCCTAAAGCTAAATTTTCAATATCTTTATTGCGAGCTAAGGTACTTATCCAGTTTTTAGGAATATTATTATAACCAAAATACAGACCTGCCAAACCGCCTGTAATAGCTGCAACAGTATCTGTATCATTTCCTAAATTGGCAGCCTTTAAAACAGCATCCTTGTAATTTTCTGTTTGTAATAAACACCAAATACTTGCCTCTAGAGAGTGTATCACGTAACCACTGCTTGAAATTTCAGCTTCATTAAGTAAGTTTATTTGGTTATCAAATAATCTATTGAATATTTCAATCTCCGACTTATTTATTGAAATCGATACTAAAAACTCTGGAACTGATTTTTGTAAATTTGCATATACTTGAAATTTATCTAGTCCATTAATTATTCCCAATCCAAATTCAATATAATAAAAGCAAGAGATTGTAGACCTGATATGCCCATGTGTTATTGATGCTACCTCTTTAATAATTTTAAAACGCTCGTTTGTTGGTTTATGTTTTACATAAAAAATTATCGGCAGAATACGCATCAATGCACCATTCCCATTACTGTCTTCTTCAAAATCTCCTGCTAAATCAGGTGTGATACCTTTTAATAGTCTATCAATAGCACGTTGAGTTGTATTTCCAATATCAAATACCTTACCCCTTGCAGCCCAATAATTAGAATATCGCCAAAAAATGAAATTTTCAGCAATTACATAAAGGTCATAATCCTTGGTAAGTGCTTCCGCTAAGCAAAAAGTTAATGAACCATCGTCAGAAAAAGTTCCAGGAGGAAGATTATAAGTTCCGTAACCAATCATATCTGTAATAGGCGATTTCTTGATTTCTTCCCTACTCTTAAATTCTACAGGTACACCTACGGCATCTCCTACGCCTACTCCAAAAAGTGCACCGAGATAAGTATTTAAATTAACTTCAGCCATAAGGTTTCTAAATTTTAATGATTATTGAAACGGAATATTAAAAAACAAAAAAACTTACAAAGTTTAAAACCTTGTAAGTTCATTTGTATTTTGGGGGTAAATGATGGGGCTCGAACCCACGACCCTCGGTACCACAAACCGATGCTCTAACCAACTGAGCTACATCTACCGTTTTGTAGGCAACAAAAATAGGAATCTTCAGCCGATTTCCAAAGTCTTTTTTTGATTATTGCGCTGATTCATCTTTTTGGCTTTATCTGGTATTAATTTTGCCGTCCGCAGGTTATCTAAACTTATTAGTTAACAACAACATACATTAAAGGTTTATAGCTCCTTATATTACCTTCAAATTACGGTAACCTTACGCTATTAAAACAAACGAGCCAACTTAAAATAGTAAATTTGTATATGGCAGAGCAATTGATAGAATTAAACGTAACAGGGATGCATTGTAATAATTGCGCCCTATCGGTACATAAGCTTCTCGAAAAAAAAGGTCTGCAAAACATACATGTCGATTTTGCTAGTGAAGAGGTTAAGTTTACCAACCAAAACCATGCCGACCTTGATTTAATAAAAAAAGATATTGAAGGTTTAGGCTATAAAATTGTAGATGACCCGACAAATCAAGTTGTACCCTTTTATGAAAAGGTTGAAAATAAATTCATTTTTTGTTCTATACTTTCGGTCCCGTTGCTATTGCACATGTTTTTGCCTTGGCATTTTTTACACCAGCCTCTTGTTCAATTAATTATTTGTACGCCTGTATATTTAGTAGGCTTGTTTCATTTTGGTAAAAGTGCCATTAATTCCATTAGGGGTGGCATGCCAAATATGGATGTTTTAATATTTACTGGCTCAACAGCCGCCTATTTTTATAGTTTAATAGGCACCATACAAAACCTGGGCGAACATTATCAATTTTATGAAACTTGTGCGACTATCATTTCATTGGTACTGCTTGGCAATGTACTCGAAAAAAGATCAGTCACCCAAACAACTTCAGCCATAAAAGATTTAGTTAAAATTCAGCAAGTAACTGCAAATAAAGTTGTTGATGGTAAAATTGAAGTGATCAATGCCAAGGAGGTACGTCCGGGTGACACCCTTTTGGTAAACCAGGGAGATAAAATCCCAGTTGATGGTGAGGTACTCGCTGGCAATGCCTCTATAGATGAAGCCATGCTAACTGGTGAGAGTATGCCAGTTGAAAAGGAAAAGTATGCTAAAGTAATTGGTGGAACAATTGTTCTAAATGGTAATATAAAAATGATTGCCACTAAGGTAGGTTCAAACACCGTGCTTTCGCAGATAATCGACCTGATGAAAAAAGCCCAAGGTGCTAAACCGCCTGTTCAAAAATTGGGCGATAAAGTAGCTGGTATTTTTGTTCCGATTGTAATAATTATTGCACTTCTCACTTTTGGAATTACTTACTTTGCTGTTCATACAAATGTACAAACTGCTATAATGAATGCCGTAGCAGTATTAGTTATTTCCTGTCCTTGTGCCATGGGGTTGGCAACTCCAACTGCCGTAATGGTTGGACTAGGAAGAGCAGCAAAAAATGGGATCTTGATAAAAGGTGGTGATACCATTGAGGCAGTAGCCAATACCAAATATGTTGTTTTTGATAAAACAGGTACCCTAACCACCGGAAAATTTAAAATTCAAGATATAAAAATTGAAGATGATTTAAATATAGAACAGGTAAGGGGTATTATAACAGCTATAGAAGAACGTTCCAATCATCCAATTGCTACATCATTGGTTAGTGGATTGAAAGACCATTTAAAAACCAAAATAATACTAAAACTTGCAACCGAGGAAAAAGGCTTGGGCATGCGTGCCGAAGATACTGATGGCAATAATTATTTTTTAGGTTCGGGCAAAAAAGATTTGGATAATGGATATAATTTATCGCTTTACAAAAATCAAATTTTAATAGCCCATATTGCTATTGATGATGAAATTAAACCGGAAGCTATTCAACTAGTGGCCGACCTTAAAAAAATGGGTATTATTCCTGTTTTGTTAAGTGGTGATAAAATTAGCAGGTGTGAAAAAGTTGCGAAAATAATTGGAATAACTGAAATAAACGGCGAAATGCTACCAGATGATAAGTTAAAAGTTATTGACAAATATAAACAAAAAGGCAAAACCATTATGATTGGCGATGGTATTAATGATGCCCCCGCACTTACCCAAGCGGATGTTGGTGTTTCAATGAGTGGTAGTAGTCAGGTTGCTATACAATCGGCCAATGTGGTGTTATTAAATATTGATTTAGGTTCGGTAGTAAAATTTTTGCAAATAAGTAAACAAACTTTAATTACCATTAAACAAAACCTATTTTGGGCATTTGCTTATAATATTGTGGCTATACCCTTAGCTGCTTTAGGGTTTTTGAACCCAATGATTGGTGCATTCGCCATGGCATTTTCTGATGTAGTGGTGATTGGTAATTCTTTACGATTGAAAAAGAAACGGCTTAAATAATGTTCCAGATAGCATTTATAGAAATTGAATTTTAGCAATTTAAAACGCAAGCTTTATTATGATTTGCTACCTTTATAAGCTAATGTTTAATTTTTCTTATGTTGATTGAAATTTTTACAGATGGTGCGTCAAGCGGTAATCCAGGACCAGGAGGTTACGGTGCCATACTGCGTTCGGGTAAATATTATAAGGAATTATCTGAAGGTTTTCGCAAAACTACCAATAACCGCATGGAGCTTTTGGCTGTAATAAAGGCTTTAGAGGCATTAAAAAATCCCAACCAAACTGTTACTATCTATTCCGACTCAAAATATGTTATAGATGCAATTGAAAAAAGATGGTTACAAAGCTGGCTTGCCAAAGGGTTTAAGGATAAAAAGAACAAAGACCTTTGGTTACGGTATTTAGATGTCAGCAAATTGCATCAAATAAATTTTAGTTGGGTAAGAGGCCATAACGGGCATCCAGAAAATGAACGTTGTGATGAACTTGCAGTAGCTGCCTCAAAACAACAAAACTTACTGATTGATTCTGTATTTGAAATGGAGGCTGCGAAGGAGCGTATGTTTTAATGAATGGTGAACAGTAATTTTGATGAATTAGTTTATAGAATACTTTTACTAAAATTAAAATTCCATAATTTAATCTGTTAAGCTAATTCAATAATTTGGAGGTCGTGCACCTTATCCATCGATACACTAAACCTTATTAGTGTTCGTACCTTTTGCCATCCATGTTTACCAGCTGCCCCAGGATTTATATGTAGGCAATTAATTTTTTTATCGTAAATTACCTTTAGGATATGGGAATGGCCGCAGATAAACAATTTAGGAGGATTTCGATATATTTCTTCTCTCACTAAAGGACTATATTTATCAGGATAACCGCCTATATGGGTAAGCCATACATCCACTTCTTCACAGTTAAACCGTAAATTTTCCGGATAAGTCAATCGTACATCTCCACTGTCAATATTCCCAAATACTGCTTTTAAAGGTTTAAATGCAGCTAATTTATCAGCAACTTTTATATCGCCAATATCGCCAGCATGCCAAATTTCATCAACATTTTCAAAATGCCTGAAAACAGCATCATCGAGGTAACTATGCGTATCTGAGATAAGACCTATTTTTGTCATTCAAATTGTAATCATTAAAAAGCCAAAAAATAGGGTTGTAATATTTTCCTGTAATAGTTTGAGTAAATACCCACCTTATCATAGATAATAAAATCTTCTATTATTGGAATGTTGAGATTGAAACCAAATCTAATAATTTCTCTATGGGGGGCAATGTTTTTGAATGATTTAATATTAATAACTTGTTGAATATTCAATCCATTTTTTGTGGCAAATGGCTTAACTAATAGGGCTACATCTATTGGTAAAATGATCCAAAAACATCCATTTTCAGTTAAATGGTTTGAAATATCTTCAAACAAAATTTCAAAAAATGAAAGGTCGGTATGCTTTGCCAACGACTTTTTTTTTGAATGAGATATTAAGGAATTGATATAAAATGGCGGATTTGAAATAATTAAATCATATTTATTTGTTGGTTCTGCTTTTAAAAACACATTGATATCAATTATATAAATTCTTAGTTGCTTATTAAATGTAGAATTATTAAAATTCTGTTTTGCAGTTTCTGCTGCATTTTCATCAATCTCAACTGCATCAATTAAGACATTGCTATATTTTTGGGCTAACATTAAAGCAATTACGCCTGTTCCGGTTCCTATATCTAAAATAGTTTTTGGACTATCCATTTCGGCCAATGCTCCTAACAAAACGCCATCTGTATTAATTTTCATGGCGCAGTTGGTTTGGTTGACCGAGAATTGTTTAAAGCGAAACATATGCGAATTTGGGAAAAAGTTCTGATTATACCGATTTTAAGGGCTCAAACTGTTAAAAGTTAAATTAAGTTGTAACAAAATATATTTTACCTTACTAATTGTATAAAAACTCCTGAAAATAAAATGGATACTAACGAAAGTCGCTTTCTTGAATTGATGAAAGAAAACAAGGGTATCCTTTTAAAGATAAGTAAAATATATCAAGAAGATGCAGATGACCGTAACGACCTTTTTCAGGAAATGGTTTTACAATTATGGCTAGCATTTAGCTCCTATCGTGGCGAAAGCAAATTTAGTACATGGATGTATCGGGTTTCCCTAAATACCGCATTGGTATTTTTCAAAAAATCAAACAAACTACCTAAATACGAGCCTATCCAAAATCATTTTGAAATAGCCGAAGAAAATAGCCTAAGTACCGAAAAAGAAGAGCAATTAGCTATATTATATAAAGCTATTCAAAAATTAGAAAAAGTTGAAAAAGCTTTAATATACCTATATATGGAAGACCTACCATATAGTGAAATTGCCCTAAACATGGGTATTTCGGAAGGAAATTTACGTGTTAGAATTAATAGGGTAAAAAATAAATTGAAGGAATTAACTAAAAAAATGAGATATGAATATTGATGATTTAAAAGATGTTTGGAGTGAAGATGTACCCAATGATATAAAATTGCCAATGAGTACCGAAAGTTTAAGAAAAACAAACTCTGCCTTAACTAAATTACGGAAGAATATGAAAGTGGAATTTATTTCATATTTAATAGCTTACTTAATGTTGGCCATATTAATTTATAATGGTGTAACAACACCTATGTTTTTTAACGTAACCAGCATTTTTGTTTTTATATTCTTCGTTTTGAACTGTTTTTATTTTTTAAAGTTTTATGTTTTTTATAAAAAAATAGGTAGGTACGATTTGAATTTAAAAGATAGCATTGGTAGGCTTACTTATGAGTTAGAATTAAATATAGAAATATATAAAACATACAATATGTGTATTACTCCAATTGCTGTTTTAATTTCATTCATATTGTTATGCGGAAATAATGGTATGCTTTTTTTGAAGTATATTCTGTCACAAAATGTATTGATTAGTCCAATGACTTTGTTATACATTTTTGCAACTATTTTATTTTCTTTTATAGGTTCTTATATCTGCATTAATATTCATACCCGTCAAGTTTATGGTAAGCAGTTGGAAAACTTAAAAAAGATAAATGATGATTTATTAAAATAAAGAAAGTTTATTTCTCAACAAGTTCTATAGGCAAGCCATCCGGATCAGCAAAAAAGGTAAAACGTTTGCCAGTGAATTCATCAATTCTTATTGGTTCAACAGATATTCCCTTTTGTTTAATATAATCAACAGCTTGTATAATTTCATCAACTTCAAAAGCCAGATGGCGCAATCCACAGGCTTCAGGGTGTGATGTTCTTTCAGGAGGGTTTGGGAAGGAAAAAAGTTCTATTTGGTATTGATTTCCTACTTCCAAATCAAGTTTATAGGAAAGCCTTTCTTTCCTATAAACTTCACGTATTATTTTTAAACCAAGTACATCGGTATAAAAGTGCTTTGATTTTTCATAATCGGCACAAATTATGGCAACATGTTGAATTTGATTTAGCTTCAGCATTACTCGCCCAAAATTTCATGGAGTACATTATCATACACCATTTTTACATCATTTATATGGCCAAATAATTCCTTATCAATATTTAAAAAGCCATTAGTAACAGTCCCTAACAAGGTAAAATCAACTTCGCTAGTGGCCATCATCTCAATAAAACTTTCTTGGTCGGCCTTTGCAACACTTACCACTACCCTACCCTGTGCCTCTCCAAATAAGAATGCATCCTTTCGGATTGAACTATCAGTTTCAATTTCAAAACCTAATCCATTACTTAATGATGATTCTACCAATGCTATATAGAGGCCTCCATCTGATACATCATGAGCCGACAATACAACTTTGTGTTTTATCAATTGCTTTAATACTTGATGCATGGCATATTCCTTATCTAAATCAAAATAAGGTGCAGGTGCATTCATAATTTTATGGTATGATGCCAGATATTGGGAGGAGGCAATATCATTTACGGTTTCTCCAATCAAGTAAATTAAGTCACCGGGATTTTTAAAATCGGTAGTCATCAGGTTATCCAAGTCATCCATTACGCCAAGCATACCAATGGTAGGTGTAGGAAAAACAGGCCCTTCGTCTGATGATTGGTTGTAAAAACTTACGTTACCACCTGTAACCGGAGTTTCAAATTTAAGACATGCTTCGCTCATACCTTTTATGGCACTTACAAACTGCCAATATACTTCGGGCTTATAGGGGTTGCCAAAATTAAGGCAATTGGTAATAGCCACAGGCTCGCCACCTGCACAGGTAATATTACGAGCAGCTTCGGCTACTGCAATAGCACAACCTTTTTGCGGATCGGCATATACATAGCGAGAATTACAATCCAACGTTAATACAATAGCCTTATCAGTATCCTTTACAGCTACTACAGCCGCATCGCAAGGACGATTCGTGGTCATGGTCGAGGTTCCTATCATGGAATCATACTGGTCGGTTACCCAGCGTTTTGAAGCGATATTAGGGTGTGCTATTAAATGCTCTGCTACCTCAATTAAGCTTTCAGGTTCGGGTACACTATCAATTTGAAAATGTTGATTTAAGCGGAAATAAGAAGGTTCGCGATATTCTCGTTCATAAACCGGTGCACCTCCGCCCAATACCAAATCATCAGCAGGTACATCAGCTACCAATTCACCATTCATAAAATATTGCAATCTTTTGGTATCAGTTACTTCACCAATAATAGCACAATTTAAATCCCATTTATCAAATACAGCCTCTACTTCTTTTTCTCTCCCTTTCTGAACTACAATTAACATACGCTCTTGCGATTCAGATAGTAAAATTTCAAAAGGCTTCATATTTTCCTGACGCATCGGCACTTTATCCAAATCAATTCGCATACCGTGCTCACCCTTTGCCGACATTTCAGAATTTGAACAAATAATACCTGCAGCACCCATATCCTGCATGCCAATTACAGCACCTGTTTTTATCACTTCTAGCGAGGCTTCTAATAGCAGTTTTTCTTGAAAAGGGTCTCCTACCTGTACGGCAGGTAAATCATTTATAGAATCTTCGGTAATATCTTTTGAGGCGAAGGCGGCTCCATGTATGCCATCTTTTCCAGTAGCCGAACCTACAATATAAACCGGGTTACCCACTCCATAAGAGGTAGCCGAAACGGTTTCGCCAGCTTTAACAATACCTGCCGAAAATGCATTTACTAAAGGGTTAACATTAAAGCAATCATCAAAAAACAATTCGCCGCCAACAGTAGGTATACCAAATGCGTTTCCATAATGGCTAATTCCTTTTACAACACCTTTTACAAGCCACTTTGTTCTATCAAGAGATAAATCGCCAAAGCGGAGTGAGTTCAACTGAGCAATTGGTCTGGCGCCCATTGTGAAAATATCACGATTAATACCGCCAACACCAGTTGCCGCTCCTTGATAAGGTTCTAATGCGGATGGGTGGTTATGCGATTCTATTTTAAAAGCACAACCAATGCCGTTACCTAAATCAACCAAACCAGCGTTTTCTTCACCAGCTTTTGCCAACATGCGTGGACCATCTTTGGGTAGCTTTTTAAGCCAAGTAATAGAATTTTTGTATGAGCAGTGTTCGCTCCACATCACCGAAAAAATTGATAATTCGGTAAAATTAGGTACACGACCCAATATTTCATTTATTCTTTCAAACTCTTCCGGAAGTAAGCCTAATTTTTTAGCAGTTTCAAGGTTAGTAAGCTCAAGTTGCCCCATTTAATATATTTTTATTGAGCCACAAAATTAGGAAAAAAGCTGGAAGCTGGAAAGAAAGTGCAAGGCTATTAATATAACCTTTGCACTTTGGTGATATTGGTTTTAGGAATATTATTCACTAATTTGAAAATTAATAGGTATGGTATATTTAACTCTGACAGGTTGGCCATTTTGCATACCAGGTTTCCAGGCTTTAGCTAGTTTTAAAACACGTAAAGCTTCTTCATCAAAGCCATGTCCGGCAGCCTTATCAACCACTAAATTTGATAAACTCCCGTCCTTCTCTATAATAAAACTAATATATACCTTACCACTAACCCGTTCGTCTTGCGCTGCATCCGGAAAACGTAAATTTTTATTCAAAAATTTAGACCATGCTTTTTCTCCGCCTACGGGTTCGGGCATAACATCTAAGCCAATATTAAGATGAACCGATTCATCTACAACTGATTGAGTACCATTACCTTCAGGGTTGGTAGGAAGTACATTTTCAGTTCCTGGTTTTCCCTCAATTGTTTTTGTACCTATGTTGGAATTTGTTAACTGAGAATTCTCAACCGGTTTTTGGCTAAACTGGTCTGGTGAAGCCACCGGTGGTAAATTTTTAATGGTCGCAACCTCAGGTGGTAAAGTTTTAGGCTTTATTGGCTTAGGAGGAAGAACATTTTTTTTAATAGGATTAGGTGCTGGCGGCTTTATATTTGGATCAATATTTACTACTCGGTGATCTGAAATTTTAGTGACAGCATCAGGCTCCTTACCCTTAAAAAACAATGATAATCCAATGAGTACTGTTAGGCCTGCAAAAGTAATTCCCATGGCCCTAACCATAGTTGAAGCATAATTTTGCCTTAATTCATAAGCACCATAATTTTTGTTTCGGTGGTCAAATACAAGATCGAGCCACTCGGTCTTGTACAAATCAAATTTTGAGATAAGCATATTGATTGAAATTAAATTTTAATATTTAACGTTATTTAAATATTAAATATTACTAAGTTAATGCAACTTTGTTACTTTTAGTAATATTTCAATCAATAGTATTGTACTTTTGAATTTTAGTATTTAATAATCGGTTTTATTTAATGAATGATAATTAAATGCAACATTGTGTATTTTATTTACCACTTATCTACCACTATTTTCTTTACTTTTTCCTCATTTTTAGGAATATTAAGCATGTAAATTTTCAATCTATCAGCAAATTGTTTACAAAATAAGCCTGTTTCATTTAAGTGGGTATCTGTTTCCTTTTTTGAAAGTTGATTGTTTAATGATTCTAATGGAATTTCTTTACCCAATTTTGGAACAAAATTACCATAGCGGTCGCGCTCATAAGGTTTATAAATAAAGTTAGTTAACCAAAACCGATATTTTTGATCTTTAAATTCTATGGTTAGTGAATAATTAACCTCTCCCTGCTCATGTTTAAACACGCTTGATCCTGAATAGGTTAAAAATTTGCCTTCATAAGCAATGCTTTGGTTATTTGAAGGAAATTTAAACAGAACCTTTGGAAACTGCGATTTTAGGTAGTAAAGCCCCCTATTGTGTAAGGTATCAATATTAAGCCCAGGCATTTCATTAACCTGATAGTATATATATTTATTATGCTCATCAAACGAAAGTAACTCCTGTTGGGCGCTTGAAAGTTTTGATAAGAAGACAAGGAATAAAATTATTAAATTTCTTTTCATGCCATAAAGATAAAAGCCGCTTCGATATTTCGAAGCGGCTTTTAAAATTAATTTATTT
>CAIYNX010000159.1 GCA_903927645.1 uncultured Mucilaginibacter sp. | reverse complement strand
AAAGCCGAAAAAGAGGGTAAACCATTATCAGCTTATGGTGGCTTGGTTAGGCATATAGCAAGTGAAGACTTTTGATTTAAAGGTTAAATTTTATTACACAATAGTTTTGATTTATGCCTTTTATTTCTTTAAATTTGATGTTTAATTATACTAATAATCACAAATTGAACTGAAATGCGTAAGATAACGCTACTCTATAAACAACCAACTATCAAATGGGGGTTAATGACTTGCATTGCACTCGCTATCCTCATTCATGGCTGTAAAAAAGATGGCTTAACTAATAATACCTCTTCAGTAAACAAAAGCAACCCGGACGATATAAATATTGAAACAGCGTTGAACATAGCAAGAACTTTTCAGGTTCCTGCTTCCAATAAAATAGACCCTCCAATAAATAAATCAGTCCAAAATGCGTCTTTAAATAAAAATCAAATAACCAGGGTTTTAAGTGCTGCTCCAACTTCCGTACAGGATATTCAAGATTTTAGTAAAAAAATAATTGCAAGTACGTTTACTTATAAAGACCATGATAGTAACATTGCTATGTATGTTATCAATTATCAGGGTGGGGGATTTTTAATAATTTCTGCAACCCAAAAAGAACACCCTATACTTGCTTATTCTTATACTGATAATTATCCTGTAGATATAAAAAACTCTAATCATCCGGCTAATTTATGGGCAAATGGCTGTTCCGAAAAAATAAATGCCGTAAGAAAAAATAAAATAAAAAACAGCGATAGTTTAACTATAAAAGCTGAATGGGGAAAATACATTTCCGTTGTTAATAGAACATTTAAAGTCATACCTTATGCGCCTACTTGTCCAAATGGACATTATGATTTTACAACACACCAATGTGTAACTTGTCCAACTGGTTATACATGGGATGGAAAGGTTTGTCAACCACCCCCACCTTGTCAGGTGCCAATTGTAATTGGCCCTTTTCTTAAAACTACATGGAATCAAGGATGTGGATTTAATAATTATACACCAACTCCTGATCCGGATATTAATAATTGTAACCATATGCCTGCCGGATGCGAAGCGGTAGCAATTGGCCAAATTTTAAAATATTGGCAAAAAGGTACTGTTTGGCTTATGCCGACATCCCCAGGAGTAAATGGAACTTATGGCACCCAAACTTATAATTATTCCGACGCTACTATGCCACTTACTAGTGGAAGCAACGAGACTTCGAGATTATTAAGAGATATTGGTAATGCTATTGGAATGTCTTATAATTCATCCAATAAGGGAGGGTCTAGTTCAAGTCCAAATCATCCCTCTTTTTTTAAAAGTGCAGGGTTTAGTTCGTCCGGTTTAGAACAATCTTATTCAACAAATGATATTTTAGCCGAAATGACTTATGGCAGACCTTGCCTTTTAGGTGGTTTTACATATGCCTTACTTCCATGGAATGCAGAAGGTCATGAGTGGATTTGTGATGGGTTACAAGCAACGCCATATACCTGCTACCCTACTTATTGGGCTGGCTATTCTAATATTAGAGTTCATTTAAATTGGGGGTGGGGTGGATATTGTAACGGCTGGTATGCGCCAGGATCTTGGATTCCAATTGATGACAAAGGGAATAATCCAGGAGGACTTCGTTTTTTATATAACTTGGATGAAGTTATCAATATTTTTAATGGAAGTGGTGTACAAAATGGCAATAATTAAAGAACATATGAAAACACTTTTTTTAATTCCTTTTTT
>CAIYNX010000158.1 GCA_903927645.1 uncultured Mucilaginibacter sp. | reverse complement strand
GCAGCAATACCCTGGTGCCGAGCCAATGTAAACTACGCTTTCCGGCACTTAATTGCTCATAATAAGCCTTTTCTTCCTCATTTAACTGAAGTTGATTATATAAATCATCTGCCTCTTCTTCTATTTTCCAGATGGCAAACGCTGTATCATTATCAATTTGTTTTTTATATGCTATGGCCATAGTATAAACCCTATAGGGAGAACAAACATATATTAAATAAAGTTAAAAAGATAAGCCTTTTTGGTAAAGTTAACAATAGCCGTATAATTGTGACAATAATTTAATTTATAAAAATAGCTTATTAACAAACCTGTAAAACTTTTGTGAACAACAATATATTGTGCCTTTATTTAAATAATTCTATTTTGCGCGTCCCTAAAAAATCGCGCAATGATACTATCGGATATACGAATATTAGAAGAAATGGAGGTTGGCAACATCATCATAGAGCCATTTAATAAGGAATGCCTAGGAACAAATTCGTATGATGTACATCTTGGGAAACATTTGGCAACTTACCGTAACCGTGTATTAGATGCTAAGCTACACAACGAGGTTGATGCCTTTGAAATACCGAAAGATGGTTTTGTTTTACAACCTAGCACGCTTTATTTGGGTGTAACATTAGAATATACCGAAACGCATAAGCATGTCCCGTTTTTAGAGGGAAAATCGAGCACGGGGCGTTTGGGAATTGACATACATGCAACAGCCGGCAAAGGCGATGTTGGTTTTTGTAATACATGGACTTTAGAAATTTCCTGCACACAGCCTGTTAAAATTTATGCAGGTATGCCTATTGGTCAGCTTATTTATTTTGTGGTAGAAGGTGAGATTGAAACTTTGTACAATTCCAAAATTAATGCTAAATATAATTCACCTAGCACGCGGCCTGTAGAGAGTATGATGTGGAAGAATAAATTCTAAATATTTAAGGAATAATTTTAGCCAATATTTTTTAAAAATGTCCAAATCTGGTTCTTTTCTAATATAAAAGTAAAAAAATTCAATGCTTATATTAAACCTTTTTACATTTGCGTTGTTTAATATAAAAACCAAAATACATAATATGAAAAAATTATTGACTCTTTTAGGCTGTATTGTTTTAATAGTCGCCTCTTCATGTACAAAACAATACATATCACCTTCAACAACAACCAATCAAACTTTATATGCTGATTTAACCCCAAGTGATTGGTCTCTTTTTTCTGATGGTAAATCATATACAGGATCAATATCAATAAGTCAATTAACCTCAGATTTTTCAAGCATCGGAGGTGTAATAGTTGCCATTTCTTTTGATAACGGAGTTTCTTACGAACAATTACCTGAGGTTTATGGAGGTATTGCTTATAGTTATACTTATACTTCAGGTAATATAACTATATATTCGCAATCTGCTCTCGGTACTACCGCAGTAGCTCCCGGGTCTACCATTAAAGTAAAAATTATATTAGTTGATTCTAACGGATAATATTTCCATACAAAACAAAAAAACAGCTCTTTTTAAGGCTGTTTTTTTGTTTTAAAGTAACTTATATTAGTATTATAATACTCAAATTATTTTTCCATTTGTTCAATTACCGCCTGGGTAACTCCGGTAAATGAAAAACCACCATCGTGGAATAAATTTTGCATGGTTACCATTTTGGTAAGGTCAGAAAATAGGGTAATACAATAATCGGCACATTGGTCGGCCGAGGCATTGCCTAAAGGGCTCATTTTCTCGGCATAATTGATAAAGCCTTCAAAGCCTTTAACGCCCGAACCTGCAGTAGTGCGCGTTGGTGATTGAGAAACGGTATTGATACGAACATTTTTCTTAACCCCATAATAATAACCAAAATTACGGGCAATGCTTTCTAAATAAGCTTTATTGTCAGACATGTCATTATAATCAGGGAATACCCTTTGAGCAGCTATATAACTTAAGGCAACTACCGATCCCCATTCATTAATGGCATCCATTTTCATGGCTGTTTGCAAAATACGGTGTAAGCTTAACGACGATATATCTAAACCTTTGTGCGTAAAATCATAATTGTTTTCTGGATAGGTAACGCCTTTACGTACGTTAACACTCATGCCTATAGAGTGCAAAACAAAATCGACCCCACCATTAAAATGCTCTTGAGATTTGGTAAACAAATTCTGAACATCCTCATTGCTGGTAACATCAGCACCAATTACAGGCGCGTTACATTCTTCGGCCAGTTTGTTCAATTCGCCCATGCGTAATGCGATAGGCGCGTTGCTCAAAATAATTTCCGCGCCTTCTTGTACTGCACGTTGTGCCACCTTCCATGCTATTGAATGCTCGTTCAACGCACCGAAAATAATTCCTTTTTTGCCTTTTAGTAAGTTATAAGCCATATTTAATGTTTAATAATTGGGCGTAAAGTTATAATTATTATTTACGATTCCTGATTTGCGATTAATGATTTTGGAGTTTTGATTCAATTTTTAATGTTTAAACAATTGAGGGTTATATATTTAAGGTCGTAAATTGCTCAGTTACTGTTCAGAAAATCCAGGATGTAATTATTTATTTCCTGTTTTTGTGCTTCTGTTCCCATACCTCCCATGTCATTGTGTTTGGTATTCACCTTCACAATTTTTATTCTATATTTTTTCTGTTCTTCAATGGATGGTAAAACATTTGGATCTGCAAGTTGATCACTTGACCGTATTGAAAATATTTTAGGTTTATCTGACCTCGGAAATGATACCCGCCGATTATCAAGAGTGATTACCGTCTTGGCAAAATTGGGGTATTCATTAGCAATGAGTATCGAAATATCGCCTCCGTTCGAATGGCCTATTAAAATTATGTTTTTATAGTCGAGGTTTTGATATTTTTTTCTTAAATAATCTGTTACATAAAAAATACTTTTTACTCCAGTATCCCAAAAAACCTTTCTGGCCTTGTAGATATCACCACTTGTTGGAAGGGAACCATCAGTTGAAAGATCATGCTGAATGGTTACAACTAGATAATTGTATTCTACAAGCTTATTTGCAATATAACTGTAATCAGTATTTGTTCCTCCATAACCAGGATTTAGTAAAACCAGCTTTTTTCTGATATTTTTATGAAATGAGTTTTTTAAATCGTTCTGCTCATATTTGTTATAGATAGCTATTGGTATAATTCTTCTCCTCGTACTATCCATTAACGTTAGGGTATCTATTCTTAATACGCTACTGTCTATATAAATATTATTATTAAATAATATCTGGTTTTTGGGTTTGATAATTGCCAATATTAAGAATACGATAGTTATGAAAAAAGAATTTATAGATTTAAATTTCATCTTTTGTAATACAAAAATTAAACAAACATAAGTTCTCACGCAGATTTTAAGGTTAGTGAGCTAAAAGTTCCCTAGCATTTTGCAAGGCACTTTCTCCGGGTTTATCACCACTTAACATTTTGGCAATTTCCAATACCCTTTCCTGCTGGTTCAATTGCTTAATGCGGGTGTAGGTGGTTGCACTATCATCATCTTTATAAACAAAATAATGACTATGGCCTTTGCTGGCTATTTGTGGTAAATGGGTAATGGTAATTACCTGCAAGTTGCCAGCAAGCCGCTCCATTATCTGACCAACCTTATTAGCCACCTCGCCCGATACGCCTGTATCAATCTCATCGAATATGATGGTTGGTAACGCGGTGTTTTTGGCAATTAATGATTTAATTGACAGCATTAATCGTGATAATTCACCGCCTGATGCTACTTTGCTCATCTCGGCTAAGGCATGCCCTTTATTGGCGTTAAAAAGAAACTTTATTGTATCAATGCCGCTTTTACTTAGGTAGGCAGTTGCTTGTTGCTGAAAATTGTTTTTTTCTTTTTCGGCTAATGGCTGCTTTATGCTTTGTTCAATTTTAAGCAAGGCATTACTCATACCCATTTCTGCCAAACTTGCCAAAATTTCATGTTCAATTTCTGGAATTACTTTTTTTCGGTTAGCGGATAATTGCTTTGCTAAACCTTCTAACGCAATAAAATCTGCTTCCAGTTGTTTGCTTAATTGCTCAATGGCTTCATCACCAAAAACTGCATGTTGTATTTTTTCAGAGAGACCAGCCTGAATTTCTAATAATTCGACGTTGCTGTTTACCCGGTGCTTTTTTTGCAGGTTGTACAATAAACTTAAGCGTGCATTTATTTCACTAGCCCTAATCTCGTTGGTTTGGGTGCTTTGCTCAATAATTTCAATTTCATTGGCTATATCCTTCAACTCTATCAGCGTACTATTCAGTCTTTGGTGCAGTTCAATAATTTCCGGATTGAATTTTTCTACCGTTGAAAGTTGATGAGCTGCCTCCCTCAACTGGATAATTGCCGATATTTCTCCCTCATTCATCAGGTTATAAGCACCTAATAAATTTCTTTTTATTTCGTCGGCATTGTTTAGGGCAAATAGTTCCTGTTCAAGCGGCTCTTGCTCGTCTGCTTGTAATCGGACTTTTTCTAATTCATCAAACTGAAACTGATAATAGTCAAGATCCGCCTTAGCTTTTTCGCTGTTAACAATGAGTTCTTCAAGCTTGGTAGTTGCTTTTTTAAATGCTTTGAAACTGGTATGATAATTCTGCAACAAATCATCATGACCGGCAACCGCATCTACCACCAATAATTGAAAGTCAGGGTCATTTATTTCTAAGGTAGCATGTTGGGAGTGTATATCAATCAGCTTTTCGCCCAAGGCCTTAAGTGTGGTTAAAACAACCGGTGTATCATTAATAAAAGCCCTGGATTTTCCATCCGCTGAAATTTCGCGCCTTAAAACTGTTTCGGCTTCGTAATCAATATCATTGTCTTCAAAAAACTGTTTAAGTTTAAAATCATCAATAGAAAAACTACCCTCTATAACGCATTTTTTTTGCTGGTTGAAGAAATATCTACTTTCGGCACGCTGACCTAAAATGAGGGAGAGCGCACCTAAAATAATTGATTTACCTGCACCAGTTTCGCCGGTAAGTATATTGAGACCTTTATCGAAACCAATTTCCAGGTTATCAATTAAAGCGTAATTATTAATACAGAGCTTCTGAAGCATAAAAAAAGTTCCCTTTTAGGAGGGAACTAAATTACGGTTTTACTTTATTAATGGGTAGTGCAATGTTTTAAATATTAGGATTTAAAACAGGCTATTTTACCAAATATTTTGTCCTGGTGCCGGTGGTGCAGGAGGTGATTTTGGCTCAACTGGCGCCTGTTGGGCAGGAGGAGCCGGAGGTGCTGGTGCAAGGCCTTTTTCCGGAGCTTTTGGCGGTTCTGGAGCCTGTAAATCGCTATCCCAACTTTCGCTCCAGTTTTTAGCATCCTCTTTCATTTTTTGAATACGATTTTTAAAAGCCGGAGAATTCAAATAGGCTTGTAATTTTTCTTGAGCCCGTTTTAAAAGCTCCTGTTCTTTTTGCATTTGGCCGTTATTTTGGTACGCCCTCATATCTTCATTCAGCTTTTTCATGGCTAACTGTTGCTCTTTAAACATACCAGATTTGAATAATTTGCCAATGCTATCGCCCAGCAATTTTAGCTCTTCATTTTTCTTATGGAATTCATCTGTGTTAAATTTAGCGTTCATTTGTTCGCCCAGTTTTTTTAAATCAACCGCATATTCTTTTACCTCGGCTGGTATATCTTGCTCTAACTCTCGGTGGTATTTTTTATATTTTTCATCACTTCCATCTTCCGAATAGTTTTGATTAGGGTCGATTCCGTATTTTTTCTGCAATTGGCTGTTAAGATTTTTAAATTTTGAACTTTTATAATAGTTTTCAATCTTTTTACCTAATTGCTCCATCTGCGCTTCCAATTTTTTTGTCTCTGCCGACTCAGCCCATTTATCCCCAAATTCTTTTGATAGGTCTTCCTGCTTTTTTTCCAATTCTTTCCAATTACTGGTGTTAAATTGCTCCTCCATCTCCTTGGCCTTTGCTTGTAATTCGGCCTCCAATTTTTTGAATGCCGGACTATTATAATATAAACTTATGGCTGCTCCATGCTTTGCTACTTCGTTTGTTAATTTTTGAAGATCAGGGTCGTTAAGTTCAGCATCAACATCCATTTTATGCTCCATCAATCTTTTTGCGCGCAATTCATTTTTTATTTTTAGAGTGTCTTTTCTGGTTTTCAAGGTATCGGTAGTAGGGGTATCAGTTTGTAAGCCAGCAATTATTTGATTGATCGATTTGATGGAGATTTTTCCATGCGCAATTTCAGGCTTCAATATGGTGGCGAATAAGATTCCCACACTTAAAATAAGTAGCGCCAACAATGTTGGACGTAAACTTAGGGTCGTTTTTTTTGTTTCCATGATCCGTTCTATTCTATTTAATAAATGATATTTTTTTCCGGTAGCTGCTAAGGCCAATTGCAATTCATTACCACGAAGCTGTTCAAGTTTTAACAATGCTTTGGCATAAATAATAGGGCTCTGGGTTGCATGTACAACAAGGTCGTCTATGCAATTTTCACGTTCTTCATTAATTTGTTGCCCAATTAATAATGCGCATGGGTTAAAGAAAAGTAAGGTTGTTATTAGCTGCTGCGCAATATTTATAAGGTAATCGTTACGCTTTATATGGGCAAGTTCATGTAAAATAATGGCTTCAATTTCATCATGCCCTAAGTTTGTTGTTAAGGTAAACGGTAACAGTATGATGGGTTTTATATACCCAGTAATACATGGAACATTTACTAGTTTACTGAATCCAATTTTTACTGTTTTGGTTATTGGTAAATATTTTACCAATCTGTTTAATTCACTTTGTAAAAAATCATCAAATTGTATGTTTTTACGAATGAATTTTAATTCCTTTCGTGCTACAATTAATCTAAGCGTGTTAAAAGCTAAACCTGCCAAGTATATTATGGTAACAATTGGTAAATATTTTTCAATGTTGTAATAGTATCTCAATTGTTGGGTGGTAACTTCTGTTAAACTATCAGAGAATTTTAGAAACATTGGAATGGCTGAGAATTTGTTTGGAACAGTGTTGTGCCAGTTGTAAAATTTGATTTGACTAATTAAGGTATATCCAAACCAAATACTTAAAAAGGCCAATGCGATTAGGCTAATGATATATTTTGTTGCTGCTGAAAGCTGATTGCTTATCATCAATACTATTTTAAGCAGGAAATAAACAATCAATCCTTGCCATAGTGAATGGATAATGCTTATGCCCAAAACCTGACTAATATTATAAAACATATTGCCCATAATTCTGCCTCCTTATTTACTTTTCGCTTTTATTTAAATTCTTTTGTTTTTTTAATCATCATGATCCAAACTAGTTTGCCAATACCTATTGTTTTTCAAACTTGTTTAGAAAAGATTTTATAGCTTCAATTTCTTCTTTCGATGCCCTGTGATTGCCCAATGCCTGTATTACCAAATCAGCAGTTGAACCTTTAAAAACAGTGGAGATAATTTTATCCAAAGCTGTTTTTTGTGCTTGTTGGGCCGTTGCTATGGCCTTGTATAAATGTGTTTTGGCTGTTGTATCTCGCTCAACCAAACCTTTTTCGTGCATAATTTGCATTAGCTTTAGGGTAGTTGTGTATCCAGCATCTTTGTTTTTTGCCAATTCTTCATGTACATCCCTAACCGTGCACTGGCCTTTTTTCCAAAGTACTTGTAGTATCTCAAGTTCGCTTTCTGTTGGTTTTATTTCCATTTTTTTATTTGTACGAATTATTTCGTACAAATATGTACGATAAGTTTCGTATTTCAAAATATTTTATATATTTTTTCTATATGACTGCCAATCAATAAAAACGTTGCACCTAAATTTGAAATATTTTAAAGAAATTGAGAGGAGTAATTTATTGAGTATGCTAATTAAACCATTTTAAAGGCTCTCAACATTTCTCTTTTACCGGGTGCGCCCGGCGCTTTTTGAATGGTACAACCCAAGGCTTTTAGCATTCGTTTAAGGTTACCGGTTATGGCATAGGTTACAAATAACCCTTCTGGCTTTAAAAACTTGATGGTATGGGCAATAGCTAATTCATTCCACATTTCAGGTTGGTTGGTGGAGGCAAAGGCATCGTAATAAATAATATCAAATTGTTGATCATTTTCAAAATCAATCAACTTTATGGGTGCTATTTGTAAATTACAATATTCATTGATTAAAACACTACCACGTAGCGCTGAATTGTAATTTTGAATAAAAGTCTCCCAAGTTTCTTTAGTAATAAATCCATTATAACCAGTTTGACCAATCATTACCTCATTTAAGGGGTAAGCCTCAATACCTGTGTAGAAAAGATTTATTTTATTTTCGGTACAATAATCAGCAGATAACATAAAATTTAATCCTGTACCAAAGCCAACCTCTAAAATAGAAATATTAGAAAAGTTTAAAAATGATGGATCTAAATAATACTTTAAGCCCGATTCCAAAAAAACATGTTTACTTTCTTGCAAAGCGCCATGTTTTGAATGGTAGTTTTCGCCTATTATGTTGTTAAAAATAGTATTAGAGCCATCTTCAGTTTGAACAATTACCAGGTTATTGTGCATTTGGGTATTGGTATCATCCATTATGGAATGAAATCTTTAACTGCATCACTCAAATCATATACCGGCACTACTTTAACTTTTGCGGCAATAATACTGCTACCCAAGGCAGACCGATATCCTGCCGCACAATGTACTAAAATTGGTTTATTTGTAGGAATTTCGGCAATTCGCTCACGTAATTCGGGTAACGGAATTGTAATCGCGGTTTTAAAAATTAAACCATTTTCTGTTTCGCCGGTGTTCCGTATATCAATAATGGTATATTTGCTTTCATTTAATTTAAAATCGACTAAGCTTAAAACTGCCGATTTTTCCTCCATTTTATCTGGCGATAAAACCGAAGCTTCAATATTGCCTTCGTAACCTATTTTTGCAGATTTTTTAATTAGCTCTTCCTGCTCCTCACTATTTTCTGAAATCAAATAAAATTTCTCATCAGGGCTTATTATGGACCCTAACCAAGTTTCAAACTTTTCACCGTTTTGAAGATTAAAGGCACCGCTGATATGACCTTGTTTAAATTGTTCTTCTGGTCGGCTATCAATTACAAGGATATTCTTATCTAAAATGGCATCTTTATCCAAACGTTTAACTAAAGCTATACTTGCTTCAAATTTCGGAGCCCCTTTTTTATTCAAGTTAACATCGTGCCCAAAATATTTGGGGATAAACGGTTGGTCGTCAATCAAAGTTTTTATAAAAGTGAATTCATCCATCAATTGCAAAGCATAGTTTTCGCGCAATTCTCGGCCAATTGTGCTTTGCAAATCCGGACTTAAATTCTTTCCACATAATGAACCGGGACCATGGGCTGGGTAAACAGTAAGGTAATGCGGTAAAGTCATCAACTTTTCGCGTGTTGAATTGTACATTTGTAAGGCTAATTCTTCTTTTTTAGCTTGCAGATTACCAACGTTTTCTCGCAAATCCGGTCGGCCTACATCGCCTACAAATAAAGTATCCCCAGTAAATATGGCTTTTTCGTTATCATGTTCATCAATAGCTAAAATACAAATGGAATCTGGCGAATGCCCTGGTGTATTAATTGCCTTAAGTTTTACATCACCAAGTTTGATGGTTTCTCCCTCATCAAAGCTCTCATGCGGATATTCGGCACCTAATAATTTACTGGCATAAATTACAGCACCCGTTGTTTCGTGTATCTCTAAATGTGAGCTTACAAAATCTGCATGAGGATGTGTTTCAATTACCCCAACAATGGTGGCCTCGTTTACAGCAGCAAAATTATAGTAGGGTTTTGGATCGCGAGCCGGGTCAATTACGATCATTTTATTATCTCTAATTATCGCATATGAACCATGCGCCAACCCCTTGTCATAAAATTGATGTATTATCATTGGATGCAAATATACTTTTTTGGACTATTTGTATAATTGATTTAGGTCATAGTTTCATAAAATTATATATAATTTAAATCAACTCTAAGAAAATCAGGTATTAATCTTCCCTTTTAACCAACAAAACTTCATCATTTTCTAAATCAAGATAACCATATTCATAGCAAAAAAAATACGTTTTACCATTTTGAGTTACATAGGTTCGCGTATGGTAATCAAAATCATAACCTTTTTGAATCATTTTTTTACGATTGGTTTTTGTTTTACCGCCGGGGTTCAATTCTTCCAAAATTCTGCGGTTTTTGCGTAAAATATTATTAATATTTCGCACAATGTTATAGCTAGCGCTATTAAGTTGGTTGTTATAGTTATTGCGGCAAAGGTCATTACAGAATTTCTTATCTGCTCTTCCATGTAATATGGTTCCACAATCGAGACAAAGTTTTTGCTGGTTCATTGCTTAAAGGTATAAAATTTTATCCGTTTGCAAACGCTTACAAATGGAAATTATCGCTTATAATCGCTTAAAAACCGATTAATATTCATACAAACACCACCTTTGGGATATTAATACAAACGAAAAATTAAATTTTAGTATCATGAACTCATTAAGAAACAGTGTACGCCTTGTAGGCAATCTTGGAATGGATCCGGAAGTAAAAACATTTGATGGCAATAAAAAATTAGCCCGATTCTCATTAGCAACCAATGAAAGGTTTAAGAACGATAAAGGGGAAAGAATAGTTGAAACCCAATGGCATAATTTGATTATTTGGGGCGAAAAAGCCACCCTAGCAGAAAACTATTTAAAAAAGGGTGATGAAATTGTTATTGAAGGCAAATTGGCTAACCGGAATTATGTTGATAAGGATGGATTTAAACATTATGCTACTGAAATTATTGTAAATGAGTTTTTGAAATTAAACGGCAAAGCTTCTTAAACCTCATTAAATTATAAAATTAAAAAAAACAAGGCTATAGTTTGGATAACATTATTTGGAACAAGGTTTTTAAATACATGTGAAAGCTTATTGAAAAATTCTTTTTTTCATGAATATGATAAATGTAAGTTTACCTCTCTTCTAATATACCCAAACTATAACCTTTTGTTATTAACAAATTCAATTAATTAAAAAAAAATACATTTTGGGTAATTGAATAAGAAAAGGTAAATGTCATTAATATGATATAAGTAGTTACTATTAAATCCATTGATTTATTAACTGATGGAAGCCTTGGCTAATAAAACCTTTGGCATTTATTCTATTCAGTTTAAAATCAACAAATAAGTAACGGAAATTTAATTGGATACTTAAAATGAATAAAAGGCTAAGGAATAATCCTTTTTCAAGGGGTTAGTAAGGTAAATTGAATAAGAACAGTTTAGTTTCTATATTAAATTCAATTTACTTGTATGAAGGATTTCGAAACCTAAAATTTTAATTTAACAGTTTATGGCGTAGAAAGCGCCACAGGCAAAATTTTACCATTGAAAAAACGATGTCCGGTTACTGCAAAATCAGCAATGTATTTGCCCATCTCAAAAGCCATTATTGGTGATTGATAACCCGGAAATGCTTTTTCTAACATTTCTGTTTGTGCAGAGCCTAAAGCCAAACAGTTTACCTTAATTTCTTTCTCCTCTAACTCATGAGCCAAACATTCAGTAAGGTTATGTAACGCGGCTTTACTTGCAGAATATGCGGATAAACCTAAAAATTTAGCACTACCTTGAAACCCACCCATACTTCCAATATTTAAAATATGTGATCCTTTAGGCATTAAGTCTACTATGCCTTGTATCATCCTTACATGACCAATAAAATTACTTTGTAGCATTTCAACAAAATCCATTTCCAATAATTTTTGGAATGGTTTGTTTATTAAAACCCCGGCATTATTTATTAATACATCCACTGTATTTTCAAAATGCACTTGAATAAATTTTTGCAAGCCATCATAATCATCATGTACAATATCAAAAGTAAGGGCGAATATATTTGCATTTGGGTTAAGGCCATGGGCAATATCAAGCAAGCGTTCTAAATTTTCTTTTGAACGGGCTAAAGCCAAAACCTTATGGTTTCCGCTTAAAATTAACTCGAGCGCGGCTTCAAAACCAACCCCGCTACTTGCTCCTGTAATTAAAATATTCATAATGGTTTTAAAGCCCTAAAAAGATTATTTTTATGATTTTAATTTAGCTAAACTAATCATAATTTAATTGTGTGGCCTATCTCAAATTAAATTTTAAATGCTTATTAAATGAAAATAGAATATCAATACTATCCTTTTTTTAATTGGTTAAGCCTTTTTCTAACCTACTTGGTCGCAAAACATAATAAACACCAAAAAGGGCTACTATTAACGATATAAAATAAAAACTTCCTGGTAGAAAAACTGCGAGGGTTTTATCCATCGGGAAAACTTTAGTAAGTTGTGTAAAAACTGTTTCCCGAATACCTGCACCACCAACACTTATAGGAATAATTGTAGCAAGTGATGAAATTAAGTAAGATAATAGGTATGGAGAAAACTTACTATGAAAATTTTGTCCGATCAAAATAAAAACAATTGATAAAACTTGAAACGTCTGAACGAGTAAGGCTTTTAAATGAGCTTCAAAAAAGTGTTTGGTATATTCTTTAAAAAATTTATAGGCAACCAAGTAATAAATTAAGGAGCCGATTATGAATATGGATAATGGGATACCTAAATGAATATCAATTTGTGGTATTAAGAAAATTAAGCCAACAATAATAAAACCAATGGCCCATAATCCACTCAACCTATCAAACATTATTGCCCAAAAAACTTTCTTGGCGGGGAGTTTATAGGTTTTATTGAGTAAATAAATTTTATAACCATCGCCACCAATACCGCCGGGTAATAAAAAATTGTAAAACAGACCGAGTAGGTATAATCTGAAATTAAATTTCGCGGATAAATTGAGGTTTATTGATTTAAAAAAGCTCAACAACCTCCATGAAGAAATTACTATTGAAATAAAAAAACTGAGCAAAGCAGCTAGCATCCACCAATAATTGGCATGTATGAGCCTGTATTTTACATCGGCAAACGGTACTTTTTTATAAACAATATAAAGTAAAACAGCTGTAACCGCAATTTTTAATACGGTTTTTGTGATTTCCCAAATTTTTGCTTTTATTGTTTTCGGATGAACTTCCTCTTCAACCTCATTTACTATTGCGTCTTCTATTTTTGTCATTTACAGCAAAGGTAATTAAAACTAAATATTTGTGGATATTACACAAGCCTAATGACGAGACCTATTTTCCATTTTCTGATTTTTGTAATATCTCTAGAATTTTATCTAGCTTATCCACTTCAATTGAATTTAATTTACGGATCAATTCTTCAATTTCTTTTTTTGCTTCAACATTTGTTTTAAAGTCGGCATCGGCATGGGATCTATCTCTTTCATTTTGCCTGTTTTGCGCCATCATGATGATGGGCGCCGCATAGGCAGCTTGCGTTGAAAACAATAAGTTTAGTAAAATGAATGGGTAAACATCCCAATGGTAAATAAACCCAACCACATTAGCTATCATCCATAAGGCAACAATAATACTTTGAATAATAATAAACCTCCAGGAGCCCATACCATTGGCAACAGAATCTGCGAGGCGTTGTCCAAAATCTAATGAATCTTTATGGTGTTGGTGCCATGTTTTATTTTCTGCCATATTTTTTTTTGACTGAGTTATAAGTTTTTAATTGGCTAAATATAAGTCAATTATTTAAAAAAGAAATATAACTTATCATATTAAATGACAAATTAGTAGGTGATGACTTTCCTTATTTGATTAATTAATTTTGAATAAATCTTGTTTTTTTATTTTGTTGTTGCTGGTGGTACTTTGCAAGGTTTATTAATAAAACACTTCCTAGAATAATGAAAAGACCTGTAATTTGAACAATTGAAATATGTTCATGGGCGAATAAAATTCCTAAAATAACCGCAATAACCGGGTTAACATAGGCATAGGTACTCACCTGTGTTGCGGTACAAACCTGTAAAAGCCATACATATGCACTAAATGCAGCCAACGAACCAAATAATACCAAATACCATAGTGCAATCCAACTATTTGTATGGATATTTTCTATTTTGAAATTATTCAATTCGTGGTGTAAAAACACGCCCGGTATAAATGCAAAACCTGCTGCTATCATTTGCCAGGATGTATTTACTTGTGCAGCGCCTGATGTTAATTTATATTTTGAATATAATGACCCGCACGACCATGCAATAGTACCAAACACCAACAAAAGCATCCACGGTAATTTTGACTCTCCCGAGTTTTTTGAAAAAATATCACCTATTTGTTCGCTAAACAATACAATTACTCCACCAAAACCTATAATTAAACCCAAAATGGTTGATCTGCTCTTAAAATTGATGGCCCAATGGCTCTTATCAATTAAAACAAACCAAATGGGCGAAGAGGAAACCAAAATGGCTACCATTGCGCTAGGCAAGGTTTGCTCTGTCCAAATTACAATGCCAGTAGCAACAAAAAGTAACAAAACACCGCTTATTGAAGCATGAAATATGTTTTTCCAAACAAAAATCTTTTCGCCTCTTATAGCACTCCAAATAATTAACAATACACCTGCAAGAATAAATCTTACAGCTCCTAATAAAAAAGGAGCAAATCCACCTTGTTCAGCCATACCTATAAAAAAATAAGTGGAGCCCCAAACAATGTAAACGGTAGCAAAAGCAATGATTATTAAGAGTTTTGAGGCTGTTTTTTGAGATTTTAATGGCATAATAGCTTTATAATTTTCATTGCTAATTTTCTATTGTACCTAAATGGCCTTTTTTATTTAGTAATGGAAACATTGCAATAATAAAAAATAAATCATGCTTTTTTTACCGTTAATACCGTAATTTCGGGCCATATACCCAAACGTCCAGAAAATCCTAAAAAGCCAAAACCCCTATTTATATAAAGATACCTGCCATTTTCATTTGCTAAACCTGCCCAATCCGGGTACCTATATTTTACCGGACTCCATTTAAAACCTGGAATTTCTATACCAAACTGCGCTCCGTGGGTATGACCCGAAAGTGTTAAATGAACTTTTACCGGATGGTTTTTTACTTTTTCTTCCCAATGTGTAGGATCATGTGATAAAAGAATTTTGAATGCATCTTTATCAACGCCATTTAATGCTTTATCCAGATTTCCTAATTGCTTAAACCCATTACCCCAGTTTTGAACACCAATAAGGGATATTTTTTGTCCGTTTTTTTCTAAAGTAATATTTTCGTCCAAAAGCAAACGATATGCTAATGATTTATGATGTTGTTTAAGTTTTTCAAGGTTGGCCGTTTTTTCTATTTCATTGGGCCATTCAGCATAATCACCATAATCATGATTGCCTAATATTGAAAACTGACCAAAAGGCGCTTTTATTTCCTTAAATCTGTCAATATATGGTTCTATTTCCCATGCAAAGTTATTCACCAAATCGCCGGTAAAAACAAAAAGGTCGCTTTTCTGAGCTTTGGCCAAATCTATACCTCGTTGCATAGCCGTAGTATTGTCAAAGCTGCCCGAATGAATATCAGATAATTGGGTAATGGTAAAACCATCAAAAACTATTGGTAAATCATCAAAATAGATAGTCTGGCGATGAACCTTATAATCATACTTACCTTTAAGCATTGCATATATTGTTCCGCCTAAAGGAATCGCTGCCACCATAAAGGCTATTTCACTTATAAACTTTCTTCTACCGTTAATAATCGTGTTGGATATTAATTCATTATCTGGTCGAATTTTATTTACCAAATTATAAATAAATTGTCCAACATCGCCTAAAAATAAAATTATGATGACTACAATTTTTGTAATTAAAAGCCCCAAAAATATACTTAGTATCCAGCTTTGAAAGGTAGAAATACCTTTGGAAGGCTTGAATCCGCTCATGGCGAACAGAAATAAGGCTATAATACCTAATGAAAAGACAAAATAACCCCAATTAACAAATAGCCTTAAACTATTAATTTGCCACGTATTGGTTATTGTTTTTAAACCCGAAAAAACATACCAATCGAGCAACAGACTAATAACTATGAAAATAAAAAATACTATAAAAATACCACTCCGATTCATATTGAAAATTTAATAATTTGGGAAGATATGAAACGGTTGGTAATTGCGTACCCTATTATGCAATATTTTACAGGGAATTGAAAAAGTTTTTGAATCCATACTGTGAAATTTTTAAATAATTAATTCATTTTTTAATAATCTAATCGTAACATAGTTTTAATAAGTTTATAAAACAATTAAAAACTTAAAATTATGGATGCAACAACAAATGCTTTAAATTGGTTCGAAATAGCTGTATCGGATATTTCGAGAGCTAAAAAATTTTATGAGGAGGTTTTCTCCATCCAAATGTATGAAGTTGAAATGATGGGTATGCAAATGGCCTTTTTCCCTTCCGAAAATATGAATGGAAAAGTATCAGGCAGTTTAGTGCAAGGCCCATATCATAAACCTAGTATGGATGGAGCAAAAATATATTTAAACGGCAACCCTGATTTAAATAATGCCTTGAACAAAGTTGAAGCAGCAGGCGGGAAAATTATAATGCCTAAAACATTAATAAACGAAGAAAATGGTTATATGGCTTCGTTTATTGACACCGAAGGAAATGGAGTATCATTACACTCTATGAATTAATAAGGAATAGGTTGAATTTATTACCAGCCTCCTTTTAAACCTTCTTTAAGAGCTGCTTGGTAATTTCCCAGATCAAACGAGTAAAGGTAGGGTGCTTTATGTGCTCCACCTTTTCTTGTTTCTTCTGCCTTATTTAAAATTCCATATCCGAGCATTCGCCTTTGAAAATTTCTTCGGTCAAGCTTTTTACCAAGTATAGTTTCATATAGTTTTTGAAGCTCGGGCATGGTAAATAGCTTTGGCATCAAATTGTAACCAATTGGCTGATAATTTAATTGAACACGTAAAGTTGCTAGAGCTGTATTTATAATATCGGCATGATCCAAGCCTAATCTTGGCAATTGGTTTAAATCAACCCAGTTACACGAAACTGAAAACTGGTCTGGACTTGGGTTTACATCAAAAAAGTCAACCAAAGCATAATACCCTATCGTTAAGAATCTGTTTGTAAACCAATTCTCGTTTTCGGGTAACATTTCTTTATACATATCAAAATGTTGTTTCGATCTATCCGGATCACCAAAAACATGAAATTGTTGTAAAAAGATATCGTCCAAACCAGTGCGTTCCTTCAATATTCTATTAGCACCATTTTCAATAGGCTCTGTTTTTTGTAAAAAGCCACCGGGTAGGTAATATTCTTCTTGATTTTTTGTCTCAAGCAATAACACTTTTAACATTCCCTCATGAAAACCAAAAACAACACAGTCAATAGAAATATGAGGGAGATAATTCTCCCTAGCCTCATTACAATAATTGCTAAGTTCTGTTTTTGTTAACATTTTTGCTATTGTACAAAAAAACTTTGATTTAGTTAAAATATAATATTACAATTGTTGCGTTTTTTATTTGTAGCTAAATTATATTTCAGTTATTTATAAAAAGCAACAATTATAAACTATTATTTATGCCTGCACACCATAGGCATGGGTAAATAAAATATTTATTATTTCAATTAACCACCAATTTTAAAATGACAAGGTATAACATTGTATTTATTAAACCTGCGGGACTAATAATCGTATTATTTATTTTATCGTTTTCACGGGCAAATGCGCAAACAGGAGCTGAAGAAACAAAAATGCACGCTTATGTAAAAGGGCTCATGTCAAAAATGACCCTTGAGGAAAAAATTGGTCAACTTAATTTGGTTACAGGTGGTAACCCTACAACAGGCTCAGTTGTAAACAAGGACATTGAATCGAGCATACAAAACGGAAACATAGGTGGTATTTTTGGTGTAATTGGCGCCGATAAGGTAAAACAAGTTCAATCAATTGCTGTTGAAAAATCACGACTACATATTCCTTTGCTATTTGGATTAGATGTTATCCACGGTCACAAAACTACTTTCCCTATTCCGCTGGGTATGTCGGCATCATGGGATTTAGATTTAATTGAGCAATCAGCAAAGTTGGCTGCTAAAGAGGCAAGTGCCGAAGGCTTAAACTGGGTGTTTTCTCCGATGGTTGATATTGCCCGCGATCCTCGTTGGGGACGTGTTTCCGAAGGTGCCGGTGAAGATTCTTGGTACGGATCAGAAGTTGCTAAAGCCTTGGTAAATGGCTATCAAGGAGCAAGTATGAAATCTCCGGAAACAGTAATGGCATGCGTAAAGCACTTTGCTTTATACGGCGGTGCCGAGGCAGGAAGAGAATATAATACGGTTGATATGAGTTTGATAAAAATGTATCAAGATTATTTGCCACCTTATAAAGCAGCAATTGATGCTGGTGCCGGAAGTATCATGAGTTCATTTAATACTATCAATGGAGTTCCTGCAACAGCCAATCATTGGTTATTAACTGATTTACTTCGCAACCATTGGGGTTTTAAAGGGTTCGTTGTTTCTGATTATACTGCAGTGAATGAACTTAGCAATCATGGTTTGGGCGATTTGCAAACGGTTTCAGCTTTATCATTAAAAGCTGGTTTAGACATGGATATGGTTGGTGAAGGGTTTTTAAAAACCTTAAAAAAATCATTGAATGAAGGGAAGGTATCACAAACTGATATTGACTTGGCTTGCGAACGTGTATTGGAAGCTAAATATAAACTCGGTCTGTTTGAAAATCCATATAGGTCTGTTAGCCAGGATAGAGAAGCTAAAAATGTTTTAACTCCTGAAAACAGGTTATTTGCGAAAAAAATTGCTGAACATTCATTCGTTCTATTAAAAAATAAAGATCAGGTATTACCATTAAAAAAATCAGGGACAATAGCCTTGATTGGTCCGCTTGCCGATAACCATTCAGAAATGCTTGGAACTTGGGCCGTAGCCGGCGATCCTAAATTATCAGTAAGTGTTATTGATGGTATAAAAAAACTTGCGGGAGCTAATGCCAATATCCTTTATGCTAAAGGTTCAAATATTACTGATGATTCACTATTAAATGCGAGATCTTATTTTTTTGGTTTAAAACAAGAAAAAGATGACCGCTTGCCACAGGCGATGATTGATGAAGCGGTTGAAACTGCTAATAAGGCCGATGTTGTTGTTGCCGTTGTTGGTGAGTCGGCTAACATGTCGGGCGAATCGTCCAGTCGCTCAGATATCAGTATTCCTGAAAGCCAAGAAAAGCTTTTAAAAGCATTGGCAAAAACCGGTAAGCCATTGGTAATTGTATTATTTAACGGCAGGCCATTAACCTTAACCTGGGAAAATGAGCATTCTAATGCTATTTTAGATGTTTGGGCACCAGGAACTGAGGCAGGGAATGCCATTGCTGATGTTCTTTTTGGTGAGTATAATCCATCAGGAAAAATTACATTAACATTTCCGAGGAGTGTAGGTCAAATACCTATTTATTATAATCATAAAAATACAGGAAGACCCTATAACGTAGGAGACAATGCGAAATTCAAATCAGACTATATTGATATTACCAACGATCCGCTTTACCCATTTGGTTATGGTTTAAGTTATACCACCTTTAAATACAGCGATATCAAATTAAATAAAACTAATTTAAAGGGTAATGAAACTTTGCTTGCTACGGTTAACGTTACCAATACAGGCAAATTTGAAGGCGAAGAAGTAGTACAATTATATGTATCAGACCCAGTGGCTAGTATTAGCAGATCGGTAAAAGAGTTAAAAAACTTTAAGAAAATAAGCTTGAAACCAGGAGAAACCAAAGAGGTTAGCTTTAACATAACAACCGATGACCTAAAGTTTTATAATAACGAATTACAATTTGTGTGGGAGCCGGGAGAATTTATCATACAAATTGGTACGAATTCGAGCAATACCAATAATGCTTCGGTACAATGGCTTAAGTAATTTTTAGTCTGTTTTTTTCTATAGAAAATTGACTTTAATTTTATTTCTGTTTTATCTTTTTTTAACCATTCAATAAAGCTAAATGCCTTTAAATTATTTAAAGGCATTTAGCTTTAATAATTTTATAACTAAGCATATTAACAAATTTTAATATACGTAAAATTGGGAGATTTAAATTTTTTAAGTTTCGGATTAATTTTTTTATTTCTGATAGTTTGAACCAAAATTAAGTGAAATTGTAGTGATATAGCTGTATAAAACCTCAAATAAGCAAGTATTATTCATTTTTAAATTATTAATAAATAGTCATTTTTATTAATAATATTTTAACAATGTCCTAATCCTATGTAGTTTTTTTTAATAATTGCCTAAAATAATATTTAATTCGTAAATCTTATTTTAATACTTGTGTAAACAATACACACTTTATATCTTAGACCAATACCAATTAAGTTTTTTGCAACAGCAAAAATTTAAAACCAATATAAACAACAGTATAATTTTTAGAGGCACTTTACCATCCTATCAGGTCAATTTGGTTCTTAAATTTTATATCAAAATATTAATGCATGATTAAAATTTTACATTCTTTAATGTATTCTTGTTTTCAACCCTTCACACTTATTTTAAGTGCGGGTACATTAATAAACTTCAGCATTGTTTTTTACTTAAAAAATTATGCCTTTCTGTATACTAATAAGCTTAAATCAAATAAATTAATCAACTAAATTTCAATCTCATGTTTAAAAGTTTACTCCTAAAAGGAAGAACCATTTGCCTGCTCTTATGCTGCTTGGTATCTTCATTGGTAGTTACAGCCCAAACAAAACACACAGGTAAGGTTATCGGCAGCGATGACAAGCAACCTATTGTGGGTGCCTCCGTAAGGATTAAAGGTACTAATACAGGTGCTGTAACAGATGTTAACGGTGATTTTACCCTCACCATTGCAACAGGAAATGTGTTAGAAATAAGTTACATTGGTTATACAACCAAAGACGTAACTATTCAAGGCACTGCTTTCCTTACAATTTCATTGGATCCTGTTAATAACTCCTTAAATGAAGTTGTTGTAACAGGTTACGCTACACAATTAAAGAAAGACATTTCCGGATCAGTAGCAACCATTAATATTTCTGATGCTAAAAAAATTCCTACAACAAGCTCTGAGCAATTGTTACAAGGTCAGGCATCAGGTGTTACTGTAATAAACTCAGGTGCTCCGGGTGCTCCTAGTACCGTGTTTGTACGTGGTGTTTCTGGTTTTGGTAATACAACTCCTTTATACGTAGTTGATGGTGTGCAAGCTTCTGATATGTCATTAGTTAATCCAAGCGATATCGAAAGTATCAGCGTTCTGAAAGATGCCGGTGCTGCCGCTATATATGGTATATCTGGTGGTAATGGTGTTGTTGTAATTACAACTAAAAAAGGTAAAGCTGGTAAAACTGCTATTAGCTATGATGGCTATTATGGTTCTCAACAACCACTAGACGGTAACGTTTGGCATTTGATGAATCCATCACAACAATCAGCCCTTGCATTTACCGCTGGCGACCTTGCAACTGAAAAACTTTATCCGGGAGGTTCTGGAACTGTTCCTACTTATGGTTACCATGGTAGTACAGCTGCCGGTTCTTTTGGCGTGGCAGGTGTAACCAATGATCCGGCAATTGCTTCCTATTATCATTTTGATTCATCTAATCCCGGAGCTGACTTTTTAGTTCAAAAATTCGCTCAAGGTGGAGGTACAGATTGGTTCCACTCTGTGTTTACAGCTGCTCCGGAGCAACAACATACTATAACTGCAAGTGGTGGTAATGATAAAAATACTTATTTAACCTCTTTAAATTATATTAACCAAACAGGTACATTATTAAATACCTACGAAAGAAGGTATGCTGCACGTGTAAACACAAGCTTTACCAAAGGTATTATTCACTTTGGAGAAACTGGTTCTGCTACTTACCGTGAAAACATTGGTGGCTATAATGGTGATCAACAAAATGAAGGTGGTTCAATTGCCTATACCTACCGCGAAATGCCTATTATCCCGGTATTTGACATAGCCGGTAATTATGGTGGTGGTTATGCTGGTCCGGGTGGTGAGCCCCTAGGTAACGGTAGTAACCCATACGCTATTCAGGCCAGAAGAGCTACAGACAATGCACACTACGTACTGGTACAAGGTAACGTTTTTGCAGAAGCTGATATAGCCAAGTATTTAAATATACGTACCAGCTACGGCGGTACACTTTATAACCAGTACTATTGGGGTATTACCTATAACCCTTACGAAAATTATGAGAGCCATACCAACCCTAATGGCGCAAATGAAAATGAGCAAATTAGTGCTCGTAGTAACTGGACTACTTTGTTAACTTACAAGGAAACATTTGGAAAACATAATGTTAAGGTACTTGGAGGTTATGAGCAAAGAGTTGAATCTGGTAGAGAATTACACGCGACCAACAATAATTATTTCTCTTTAGATCCTAATTATGTTCGTATAGGAGCTGCCGATGTGGTTGCTGCCCCTTACAGTGGAATTGACCAGCCTAGAGGGATTAAATCACTTTTCGGAAGGTTAGATTACAGTTATAATGATAGGTATATACTAGGTGCTAGTTTCCGTCATGACGGTGTATCTACTTTTGCTCCGGGACACCAATACGGTAATTTCCCATCTGTTTCTTTGGCATGGAGAATTTCACAAGAAGATTTCTTGAAAGGAGTTAACTGGCTAAATGATTTAAAATTGCGCGCCAGCTATGGTGAACTAGGTAGTTATGCGGATATTCTTGCTAAAAATGCTTATGATGGTTTTGACTCTGGTCAAGGTTCTTCTTATTATGGTATTAATGGCGGTATCAACTCAATTACCCAAGGTTTCTTTCAAAATCAAAATGGTAACAAAAATGTAAGTTGGGAAGTATATAAAATCTCAAACTTTGGTTTTGATGCAACTTTGTTTAACCACTTAGATATTGTTGCCGAATATTATAAAAAGGGAGTTTCCGGTTTATTATTCCAAAAGAAACTTCCAGCTTTAGTTGGTGGTGCTGATGCTCCGATTATTAACATAGGTGATGTTGAAAATAAAGGTATAGATATTTCTGCTACTTATCATGATCGTATCAGCAAAGATTTAACTTTCAGCCTTACTGCTACTATTACAACCTATCATAATAATATTACTTATGAAAGTAATTCAAATAAATTCTTTACTACAGGCGGTTCACGTGATAACGATATAGTTCGTAATGAGGTTGGAAATCCGGTAGGAGAGTTTTATGGTTATCAAACAGCTGGTATTTATCAAAGTGATGCTGCTGCTAAAACCGGCGCAACTTACTCTGGTGCTGCCGCAGGTTCATTCATCTACAAAGACGTAAATGGTGATGGAAAAATTGACGCTAACGACCGTCAATTTATTGGAAATCCAAATCCTGCATTTACTTACGGATTTAACGCTTCCGCATCATATAAAGGTTTTGATTTTAGCCTTGTATTTTATGGTTCACAAGGTAATAAAGACTTTAACTACGTTAAATACTGGACCGATTTTTATAGTACTTTCCAAGGTGGTAAAAACTTAGATTTGTTTAACAAAGCCGCAGTTGTTCAAAATGGAGTTGTAACTAACCCTGGTGCAACTTTACCAGCTGCTTCATACTCACAAGCTTTTGGATCAAGCACTGTAAGTTCATTCTATGTTGAAGATGGTTCATTCTTAAAATGTAGGGTTTTACAAATAGGTTATTCTTTTGAACCTGCTTTGCTTAAATCAATTGGTTTTGATAAATTACACGTATATGTGCAAGGAACCAATTTATTTACCCTTACAAAATATACTGGTCTTGATCCTGAGTTAATACCATCATTATCTAACCAAGGAAGTGGAGGCAACGCAAGTGCAGCTTTTGGTATTGATTATGGTGCTTACCCAACAAACCAGAAACAATATATTGCAGGTGTTAACTTAACATTTTAATTAATAGATATAAAAAATTTTAGAGTTATGAAAAATTCTTATATTAAATTCATTGCCCTGGGATTCGTCGGAATTATTACAATTACTTATTCTTGTAAGAAATTGTTATCCACGCCTCCAGTTGGGGTATTAAGCGGCGCCACATTAGCTAATAAAGCTGGTGTTGACGGATTGCTTATCGGAGCATATTCTATGCTCGACGGTTATACCAATACTTATGGTACATCTTGGGAATCATCAATTGATAACTGGGTATACGGTGGTATAGCATCTGATGACGCCTACAAAGGTTCAAATACAACTGACCAGCCAACAGCTGCTCCAATTGAAAATCACTCTGTTGATGCTGCAAATGAATTCTTAAATGAAAAATGGTCGGTTTGTTATAATTCTATTCAACGTGCCAATGACGTTATTAGAATTATCCCTCAGGTAACCGATGGATCTATCACTGCAGATTATGCTAAACAATTAGTTGCTGAAGCTAGGTTTTTAAGAGGTATTTATCATTTTGAAGCTGCAAAAGTTTTCAGAAATGTACCTTATGTTGATGAATCTATCACTTATAACGCAGGTAATTATAATGTTGGAAACCCTGGCCCTATTTGGGATAAAATTGAGGCTGATTTTCAAGCTGCTTACAATGTATTGCCAGCAACACAGTCTCAAGTTGGTCGTGCCAATAAATATGCTGCTGAAGCTCTTTTAGCTAAAGCTTATATGTTTGATCATAAATATACTCAGGCATTACCATTGTTAAATGATTTGATTAGCGCTGGTGTTACTTCAAGTGGTGCTAAATATGCTTTAGGTCCTTATGAAGATAACTTTAATGCGATTAAGAGAAATAGCCCTGAAGGTGTATTCCAAGTACAAATGACTGTTAATGACGGTTCAGGTGGTCAAAATGGTAACTTAGGTGGTGACCTTAACTTCCCTGCCGGTACTTATACAGGATGCTGCGGTTTCTACCAACCATCTGTTTCGTTAGCCAATGCTTTCCAAACAACTGCTGGTGGTTTACCTTTAATTGGCAATGATGGAACTTATACTTATAATGTTTCAGCTCTTAAAAATGATCATAATTTAGGTGCAAGTGATGCTTTCACACCTTCAACTGCTCCTATCGACCCTCGTTTGGATTGGACAGTTGGTCGTCGTGGTATCCCTTATTTAGATTGGGGATTATGCGGTGGCGAGCAATGGTCACGTGGTGATATTACACCATACAACCCGATTAAAAACATTTTCTTCCACGCCAATCAGGCTTCTACTTCTGATAATGCTGGTGGTTGGGCTTCAAACCAAGGTTCTGCGATCAACTACAACTATGTACGTTTTGCTGATGTTATTTTATGGCGTGCAGAATGTGAAGTTGAAGCTGGTTCATTAGCAGCTGCTGAAGCAGATGTTAATTTAATCAGGAATCGTATGGCTAATCACCAAGAATATTGGGTTCATAATTACAAAGACAATGCAAATCCTGGGAACGGTTATGCCGCAACTTTGGCTGCAAATTATGTAATTGCTCCTTATAGTGGTCAATTTGCTGCAAACGGTCAGGCTTTTGCCCGTAAGGCTGTTTATCTTGAAAGACAACTTGAATTGGGCATGGAAGGTCATCGTTTCTTTGACTTACAACGTTATGATGGTCGTTTCGGAGGCCCGGCTGGTAATGGTTTTATGGCTGGAATTTTAAATGACCATATTACCCAAAGCATTAAATTCCTTGCACCAGGTGGTAACCCTGTATTACAAGGTCATAGCTTTACAGCGGGTAAACATGAAATTTATCCTGTTCCTCAATCAGAAATTGATATTGAAGGCGGTGCATTAAAACAAAACGCTGGTTATTAATAATTAGTTGAATTTATTTAAAGAGGTGGTGATAATTATCACCATCTCTTTTTTTTTATACCTTTGCTAACTTCTTTTATTACATGAGAAAGCTTAGTTACCTATATTTTTTTTTTATTCTAATCACTTTCTTTTCTTGTAAAAAGTCTACCCTTTTTGAAAAGATACCTTCTTCCTTTTCAGGCGTTACATTTAACAACAAGGTAATTGAAAACGACTCAATAAATCCTTTAGATAAACTCAATATTTACAATGGTGGTGGAGTAGGCATTGGCGATTTTAATAATGATGGTTTACAAGATATTTATTTAATTGGTAATCAAGTACCAAACAGGTTATACATTAACAAGGGAAATTTTAAATTTGAAGACGTTACCAAGGAAGCCGGTGTTGCCGGTTTGGGTGGTTGGGGTCGTGGCGTAGCTGTTGTTGACATAAATAACGATGGTTTATTGGATATTTATGTGTGCAATACCTTACTGAGCGATTCGAACAAACGACGTAATTTGCTTTATATCAACCAAGGTAAAGATAAAAATGGTGTTCCTCATTTTAAGGAAATGGCCAAAGATTATGGTTTGAATATCTGCATCCATTCTACTATGGCAAGCTTTTTTGATTATGACAATGATGGAGACCTTGACATGTATTTAACTGTTAATGAGGTTACTCCAACTGATAATACCTCAAGTTTTAGACCAGTTGTAAAAAATGGTTCGAAACCTAGCACAGGTAGATTATACCGAAATGATTGGGATCCTGTTTTAAAACACCCTGTTTTTCATGATGTATCTAAACAAGCGGGCATATTAATTGAAGGATACGGACACGCTGCCACTACAGTTGACTTGAATAGAGATGGTTGGAAGGATATATATGTTACAAACGACTTTTTGGGTAGTAATATTTTATATATCAACAATCATGACGGAACTTTTACCGACCGTTCAAAGGAATATTTTAAACATACTTCGAGTAGCTCAATGGGGCAAGACATTGAAGACATGAACAATGATGGTCTTGCTGATGTTTTTGAACTGGATATGTTTCCGGAAGATAATTATAGGAAGAAAATGTTTATGAGTGCTTCATCCTATCAATCATACAAAAATTATGATTATTACGGCTATCAATACCAATATAATCGAAACACTTTACAAATAAACCAAGGGCCAAGGGTTGGTCAACAAGATACAATAGGTAGCCCCGCTTTTAGTGAAACCTCTTTTATGAGTGGAGTGGCAGCAACAGATTGGAGTTGGTGCCCATTAATGACTGATTTTGATAATGATGGTTTTAGGGACCTGATAATAACGAATGGATACCCACGCGACGTAACAGATCATGATTTTATTATTTTTAGAGCAGAATCATACCTAATTGCCCCGAAAAAAGAAATACTCGATCAGATTCCGATTATCAAGATTCCAAATTACGCGTTTAGAAACAATGGTAATTTGCAATTTACAGATGTTACAAAAAATTGGGGTCTGGATGTTGCAACTTTTTCAAATGGAGCAGCTTATGCTGATTTGAATAATGATGGAGCTATGGATTTGGTTATAAATAATATAAATGATGAAGTATTAATTTATAAAAATACAGCCAAAGAAAAGGATAAAGCAAATTCAAATTATTTGAATATTAAATTCAAAGGTCCTGCGAAAAACATTGACGGGATAGGCGCCTGGGCTGATATCTATTATAATCATGGTAAACATCAGGTTTATGAAAATACGCCTTATAGAGGTTATCTATCTACTTTACAAAATATAGCTCATTTTGGCTTAGGTAAAGATTCCATTTTAGATTCGGTAGTTATAAAGTGGGCAGATAACAAAAAACAAACTTTATTAGGTGTAAAGGCTAACCAGTTATTAAAGGTTGATATTGCAAATGCGCAACAATCATATAGCTTTGATAATTCAAGAATTAATACAAAGTCTTTGTTTAAGGAAGTAACTAAATCGGTCGGGGTTAATTATAAGCACCAAGAGGATGATTTTGCTGATTTTAATATACAAAAATTAATTCCTCATAAATTATCACAATATACACCTGCGGTAGCTGTTGGCGATATTGATGGAAATGGTTTTGACGACATGGTAATTGGTGGTACTACCAAATTTCCGGCTCAATTACTTTTACAACAGCCAGATGGCAAATTCTTGCAAAGAGATTTAATATTACCAAGAATAAATTATAACCGTTCAATACCCCAAGTAAAGGATGAGGGTATACTGTTATTTGATGCCAATGGAGATGGTTTCCTTGACGTTTATATTGCTAGCGGTGGTTATGAAAATGCCCCCGGTTCAGCGTCCTATCAAGACAGGTTATACATCAATGATGGAAAAGGAAATTTTAAAGAAGCCGTTGACGCATTACCAAAAAACTTAACAAGTAAACTCTGTGTTAAAGCTGCCGATTACAATAAGGATGGTAAATTGGATTTATTTATTTCTGGTAGGGTTGAACCCTGGAATTATCCTAAACCAGTTTCAAGCTTAATTTTGCGAAATGATAGTAAGAATGGTGTAATTAAATTTACTGATGTTACCCATGATGTTGCAAAGGAATTAAAGGATGTTGGACTTGTTTGCGATGCCATTTTTACTGATTTTGATAACGATGGTTGGGTTGATTTAATTTTAACAGGCGAATGGATGCCTATCACCTTTTTAAAAAATGACCATGGTGTTTTTAAAAATGTTACCGAGAACACAGGCATTAACAATAAATTGGGATGGTGGAATTCAATTACAGCAGGCGACTTTGAAAACAACGGACGAATTAGCTATATAGTTGGTAATACCGGGTTAAATACTTTTTATAAAGCATCTACTGAATATCCGGTTTATATAACTGCCAAAGATTTTGAAAAAAGAGGTTCATTTGATGCTTTTCCTTCATTATTTTTGAAGGATGTTGATGGAAATATGAAGGAATTTCCTTCCTTAACCCGCGATGACATTGTAAAACAAATGATTAGTATGCGGAAACGCTTTCAAAATTATAAATCGTTTGCAGTTGCAACAATGGATTCTGTAATTACTCCCGAAATGCGAAAGGGATCTATCAGGCTTAAAGCCAATATGTTACAATCCTGTTATTTGCGAAATAATGGTAAGGGCAAATTTGATTTAATACCTTTACCATTTTCAACCCAAACTTCGCAATTGGATGGTATGGTAGTTGACGATTTTGATGGTGATGGTAATTTGGATATTGCCATATCTGGAAATGATTATGGTACTGAAGTTTCAACCGGTAGGTATGATGCATTTAATGGGCTTTTACTTAAGGGTGATGGAAAAGGTGGTTTTGGTGCAAAATCAATACTGGAAAGTGGTATTTATATTCCCGGAGATGGTAAGGCATTGGTAAAATTAAGAAGCGCAAAGGGAGGATATTTGCTTGCCGCGAGTCAAAATCGGGATGCTTTGAAAGTTTTTGAACTAAAACATAAAACAAAAATTATCCCAGTATTACCGCTCGACCAATTTGCAATTATAACCTACAAAACTGGTAAAAAGAGGAAAGAAGAATTTTACAATGGCACCTCATTTTTATCACAATCAGGTAGATTTATTCTTTTTGATGATAAAATTCAATCTGTTTTAATAACTGATATAACCGGTAAAGAGAGAAATGTTACACCCAATAAATAATAACATGAAATATTTAAGAGCATTATTTACAATTAGTTGTATTTTATTTTTAGCAAATTGTAATAGAAAATCAAAAAGTGCATTAATTTCAGATTCTGAGGTTCTGCATTTAAATGAATATGCTTTAACACAAGTAATTATCTATGACGTTTTTACTCCTCCCGTGGCTAGTAGAATTTATAGTTATACTGCCTTAGCATCCTATGAAGCAAGTAGGTTCGCAGATCCTAAATACAGTTCAATTATTAGTAAACTAAAAGGTTTTGACAAATTACCCAAACCTGAAGATGGTAAAAATTATAATTATACTTTGGCTGCAACTAAAGCATTTTTTACAGTTGCCCGAAAAGTAACTTTTTCTGTTGATTCATTTAAAAAGTATGAAGACAGGATTTATAACATGTATCATGATAATTTAGATGATTCAACTTTCGTACGTTCAGTGAAATTTGGTGAAGAAATTGGTAAGGTGATTTTAAAAAGGGCCGCTGTTGATAATTACCCCCAAACCAGATCAAAACCTAAATATTTGGGCGAAAATAGTCCAGCTAAATGGCGTCCAACTCCTCCTGATTATATGGATGGCGTTGAATTTTGTTGGGGAACTATGAAACAATTTGCTATCGATTCAAGCAGTCAATTTTCTCCACCCCCACCTCCCGCTTACAGTGAAGATAAAAATAGCGAATATGTTAAACAATATACAGAAGTATATAATGCCAACAAAAATCTAACCAAGGAACAAATTGAAATTGCAAAATTTTGGGATGATAACCCTTTTGTAGTGATGCACAACGGCCATTTAATGTTTGTAGATAAAAAAATTACCCCAGGTGGACATTGGATAGGCATTACTACCATTGCCTGCAAGCAAACACATGCAAATGCCGTTAAAACAGCCGAAGCCTATGCTTTAACTTCAGTGGCATTATTTGATGCCTTTATTTGCTGTTGGGAAGTTAAATACCATTATAGTTATGCAAGGCCTGTATCTGTGATTAACGAAAAAATTGATAATGGTTGGCTTCCTTTATTACAAACACCTCCATTTCCTGAGTATACTGCCGGTCATTCAACAATTAGTGCTGCCTCGGCCGCAGTTTTGACACATGAATTTGGTGAAAACTTTGCTTTTAAAGACACCAGCGATTTGCATTATATTGGCATGCAACGGAGTTTTAATTCATTTACCAAAGCTGCCGAAGAAACATCAATTAGTAGGTTTTATGGTGGAATACATTTCTTAAACAGTTCAAAAATGGGTGCTCAACAAGGTGATAAAATTGGAAATTTTATTTGGAATAAATTGAAAACTAAAAATTAAACCGGAAAGTATATAATGAAAAGTAATAATCGAAAATTAATAGCAGTCTATATCATGTTGGGTTTTGTAACTATAATTATGGTTTCGAACCTATTTAGTTGCAAGCAAAAAACAAATTCTACCTACCAGCTTACCGGAGATGTTATTAAAGATGGTGAAAACCTTGTGCAAATTAACTGTACAAAATGCCACCAGCTGGTTCCTGCTAATTATTTGTCAAAGGCTGTTTGGATAAATCATACTTTGCCTACAATGGCTAAATATTTTAAAGTTTTGACTTATGGCACTCAATATTATAAAAAGGATTTATCAGATACTGCTGGTATTAGCTTGCAAAATTGGGCAGCTATAGTTGCTTATTATCAAAAAATAGCTCCCGATACCTTATTGCCAGCTAAATTACCAACTCCATTGTTGAGCGACTGGGCAAATTTTCAATTAAAAAAACCTGAAAATGCACCTGTGCCTGTTTTTACCACAATGCTTAAATATAACAGTGCCGTAAATAAATTATACTCTTCTGATGCGTCATCGGGTAGAATTTATAGTTGGAGTAAGGACTTGAAGCCTAAAACTTTAGGAACCTATATGCCTTCGCCTGTGGTAGATGCTTTGTTTTTTAAAGACGATAAGGGAACTAACCAATCATTATTTAGTTGTATTGGACAAATATTACCTATGGATTTTCCTAACGGTAAAGTTTTTGACTATAATCTTGATAATGCTGTTAATTCAACACTGCCTACACTTGTAGCCTCTGAAGTTTCCAGACCAGTTCAAACTTTAACCGGCGATTTTGACAAAGATGGTATTGCTGATTTTGTAGTTTTAGCACAAGGACATTTAAAAGGTGGGGTTTATTTATATAAAAAAAATAAGGATAATTCATTTTCACAATCAACTATTACCGAGCAACCGGGCGCTGTACAAGCTGTGGTAGGCGATTTTAATAATGACGGATGGCAGGATTTAATGATTTTATTTGGTAGTGGTGATGAAGGTTTGTGGTTATACACCAATGATAAAAAAGGTGGTTTTACCTCTAAAAATCTTTTACGCTTTCCGCCCGTTTATGGATCAAGCAGTTTTCAAATTGTTGATATTGACCATGATGGTTTAACTGATGTAATTTATACAAGTGGTTATAATTTTCATGATTCTAGAATTATGAAGCCTTACAATGGACTGTATATTTTTAAAAATACTGGTGATTGGAACCTTAAACAACAATGGTTTTACCCTATAAATGGTTGTACCAAGGCCATTGCCGCTGATTTTGATAAAGATGGAGATTTAGATATAGCCACCATTTCTTTCTTCGCCGATCTGAAAAATAATCCGCAAGAAAGTTTTATATATTTTGAACAAAAATCACCATTCAACTTTATACCGCATGCTATCCCGGTTAGTAAGTATGGACATTGGATGACTATGGATGTTGCTGATTTCAATGGTGATGGGAAATCCGATATTATTTTAGGAAATTACGCCAATGGATTTATAATTCAATCGGGCTTCACGCCAGCATGGGAAAAAAATTTACCACTGATTGTTTTAGAAAATAACAATAAAAAATAATCTCCTTCTCTTCCAAAAAAAGGGAAGCTCTAAAAATTTAGAAATAAATTTTTAGAGTTTCCCTTTTTTTATTTTGTATAATTAATACCGAATAAAATACTCAACTAAAGCCTGGATTTGTTGTATTTTCTTTTCTAAATAATATCCTCTTTATTCTTCAATAGTTTAGTTGCTAAATTAATGATGTTTGTCTTTTACACCTTTATAATTGAAAAGTAATTTTAATGCAATATTGAACTATTATTACTGATAAAATCACGTTTTAGTACTTTTGCCATTAATTTTAAATAACTTTCTAAAAATTAATACCCCTTTCATGAAAGTTTTAAAAATTAACAGTAGTAGTAAACTTGTGCTCTTCTTTATTTCTATATTGTTGATAGTAATTATAGTTATTAGTTGCAACAATAATAATCAGCCGCCAAGTGTACAATCTCAAATAGCGAATGGAAAAGCTTTATCTCAAAAATATTGTATCAATTGTCACCAATGGCCTGATCCGGGTTTAATTGACAAAAAGAGTTGGGAACTTGGTGTTTTACCTGCCATGGGGAAGCAATTAGGGGTAAAAATGTTCATGGGCCAATACTTTTGCGATCAAAAATCAAATATCAATATTTCCGACTGGCAAAATATAGTATCTTATTATAAAAGTATTGCACCAATTACATTAAAAATACCTGTGCCGGCTATTAAACCTATTAGTGATTGGTCTATTTTTACAATTGATACGCCAAAAGCTGTAAATCAACATTTGCCTGCAATGACAACCATGATGTCGTTTAATCATAAAAATAATGTACTCTACACAGCTGATGCAGCTAATAATTTTTATAAATGGAGCGCAAAATTAAGCAGCAGTTTGATTTATAAGTTTGATTCACCTGTTACTGGTATAAGTTATTTAAATGAGGCTAATACGGGTGTCGTAACTTGTATAGGTAATTTGGCTCCGGTTAATTTAAATAAGGGGAAGGTAATTTTAATAGATTTAGCAAATAGCAAGCATAAAAAACTACAAATAGTTGCTGATAGTTTGCCACGTTCTGTTCAAACTGTTGCCGCCGATTTTAATAAGGACGGATTGATGGATTATGTTACATGCGCCTTTGGTCACGACTTTGGAGGATTATATTTACTTGAACAAAATCCAAACCATTCATTTAAAAAAATTATAATAAGCAAAATTGCAGGAGGTGAACAATTAATTACAGGCGATTTTAATAATGATGGTTGGCTCGATATAATTTGCCTTTTTGCACAAGCCGACGAAGGTATCAGAATGTTTTTGAATAATCATAAAGGTGGCTTCACAACACAAACCTTGTTACGTTTTCCTTCAATTTATGGTTCAAGCAGTTTTCAATTGGTTGATTTTAATCATGACGGTAAACCTGATATTTTATATACCTGCGGTGATAATAGCGATTACTCAAAAGTACTTAAGCCATACCATGGCGTTTATATTTTTACCAATCAAGGTAATTGGAATTTTAAACAAACCTTTTTTTACCATATAAATGGATGTACTAAAGCAATAGCAAATGATTTTGATCATGATGGCAATTTGGACATTGCAGCTATTGCTTATTTTGCCGATTTTAAAAATCATCCGTCAGAAGGATTTACATACCTGCAGCAAACAAAACCTAATACCTTTGTTGCTCATGAAATTCCGATTAGTAAATATGGGCGTTGGCTTACCATGGAGGTTGCCGACATAGATAATGATGGTAAGGATGATATTATACTCGGGAACTTTTCTACTACCGGTAGGGGCTTGGTAAATCAAAAGGGTTATATACCCAATTGGAACAAACATATTCCAATTGTTGTATTAAAAAATAATGCAACAATTCAATAAAAGAACAAAGCAAATTACTATTTTTAATTAATTTTTTAGGCATAAAAAACAAACTTATTGTTTAACCATTTACCTATTAATACCAATAATATCAATCAGGATACTTTTTTACATCCAAAATAAATTATGAAAAAGTCATATTTGTTGTTTTCAAGCAGTTTCTTAATTACTTTATTTTTATTTACAAATCAGGTTTTTTCTCAATCGGGGATTACTAAACAAATAAAGCTTACAAATTTTAATTTGCAATCGTCGGTACTAATAAATGCCAATGGTACTGAATTATCATCTATCAAATATAAATCGCCTGTTTACTGGTTTCCTGTAAAAGTACCATCAACAGTATTAACAGGTTTAGTAGCTAATAAAATTTATCCTGATCCATATCAAGGCTTAAATAATATGCTAATTCCGGATGCATCCGACCAGTTTAATAAGGACTATAACCTGGAGCAATATAGTTTTTTACCAAATAATCCCAATCCTTGGAAAAAGCCTTATTGGTATCGCACCACCTTTAACGTACCTGCCTCCGATAAAAACCGTATTTTTCAATTAATTTTTAAGGGGATTAACTACAGGGCGTCGGTTTGGGTAAATGGAATACAAATTGCAGATTCAACACAAATGGTTGGCATGTTTGCTGATTTTAATTTAGATGTTAGCAAAGCTATTATAGCAGGCAGTGAAAACGCATTAGCAGTAAAAATATATCCTCTTGATTTTCCGGGATTACCTTCTAAAGAGCAGCTACAAGCGTTGGCTCCATTTTATGAAAATGGTGGCCCAACAGGCGATATTGGCAAAAATGTAACCATGCTTTGCTCCGTAGGTTGGGATTGGATACCCCCCGTACGTGATCGAAATATGGGTATTTGGCAACCTGTTTATTTACGTACAACCGATGCAATTACCATTAGCCATCCAAAATTGGTAACCGAACTTCCAAATTTACCCGATACTGGAGTAGCTAAACTCTCATTAAAACTTAATCTCTCCAATCATACTGATATTGGGCGAAGCGGTAATTTGATAATTAGTATTAAACCTGAGAATTTTTCGGGTGCTCCAATACAAATTTCAAAAGCATTTGATGTTAATGCAAAGTCTGAAACCGCAGTTGATTTAAACTCCGATAACATAACGCAGCTTTTAATACACCAACCACATTTGTGGTGGCCTAACGGTTATGGTAAACCAAATTTATATCGCATAAGGTTGCAATTTGCCTATGCCGGTGGGATGAGTGATGATACTAGCTTTGTTTTTGGTATCCGTACTGTGAGTTCGAGCGCAACAAAAGTAAATGGATTTGTTAGGCGTAATTTTTTTGTAAATGGTAAAAGTGTACACTTAGTAGGTGGTGCCTGGGTGCCTGATATGATGGTTAACCGAGATTCTGCCAGATATGATTATGAAATGCACCTTTGCCGAAATGCAAATGTAAATTTAGTTCGCATTTGGGGTGGGGGAGTTACGCCTCCCGACGCATTTTGGAACGCAGCCGATAAGTATGGCGAAATGGTATGGTCTGATTTTTGGATTACCGGCGATACCCAAGGTGAATTTAAGGGCTCGCCCGATTGGCCATTGGAAGGGAATGTATTTATTAAAAATGTAACGAGTACCATTTATAGAATTCGTAACCATCCGAGTTTGTTGGTATGGACAGGGGGAAATGAGGGCCACGCACGTAAAGAATTATATGATGCCATGAGAAATGGTATTATTGATCTTGACGGAACCAGACCATTTATTCCAAGTTCTTCAGGTTTTGCTAAATTACCTGAAGGCTGGAAAGGCTCATGGCCTGATGATATGCCTTCGGGTGTTTATAGTGGTGGACCATACCAGTGGGAGGACCCTAAAGACTATTACCGCAGAGCAGATGAAGCACATGATTGGGTATTTAAGGACGAAACTGGTTTGCCTTCCCAGCCTCCATTTACAACGCTCGCTAAAACAATACCCAACTTGGTTTGGGATACTAATTTGCCATTCCCTTTAAATAATACCTGGGGTTATCATGATGCTTGTACAGGTGCGGCGCAATATGATAAGTACTACAGCGAAATGGTAAAAAGGTATGGACAGCCAGGTACACTCGAAAATTTCTCGGATAAAATGCAATTAATGAACGCGGTTGGATATCAGGGAATATTTGAAGCTGATGGTCATAAACTCAATGAAACTGGCGGCGTGATGCTTTGGAAACTTAATTCGGCTTTGCCAAGCGTGGTTTGGCAAATTTATGATTGGTATTTAGAACCCAATGCTGGCTATTACGCTTTGCAAAACTCTTGCGAACCTTTGCATATTCAATTTAATCAGGACGACTCAACAGTGGCAATTATTAATAGGACGCACCATAATTCTGGGTCATTAACCGCCAAGGCCGATATTTATGATATTAACAGTAAGATGCTGAATTCTATTAAATTGGGTCATATTGAATTGGATGATGCAGGCGTTCAGAGTGTAATAAAGTTAAAAGACAACCTTAAATTAATCAATGAGGTAAGTTTTGTTGTTTTGAATTTATACGATGGTTTCGGAAAAACAATTTCGCATAATGTTTATTGGCTTGCTCCCAAAAATGACTTTTCTGGTTTTAATAATTTGGATAGCTCAAAAGTTGAAACAAAAGTAATAAAGACCGAGCTTGGGCAAACTGAAAATAAGTGGACCTTACAATTGAATAATAATAGTGAGAAAATTGCCTTTTTTATTCGCCCGCAGTTAATGAAAAATGGGGAGGAAGTAATGCCTAGTTATTGGTCTGGTAATTATTTAACACTTTCGCCTCATGAAAGTACTACTATAACAGTAAGTGCACCAAATGATAAACTTGAAGGCATAAAACCCACTATTTTAGTTGAAGGTTGGAATATTGAGAAACAGTTTATTAAACTTTAAATGCGCAAAGTAATTAGTATATAATTATTAACCTAGTTATTTAATGTTTACAAGTGTATTATAAAATTAAATACGCGTGTAATTTGCTTTTTTGGCTTTCTAATTTGAATAAACACTTTTAACGCGGTCTCTTAAATTGTAGGAGGATGCCATTACTTCTCCATAAGCACCGGTAGTTCGTATAGCGATCAAGTCGCCTCGAAAGGATATTGGCATTTCAACATCTTTTCTGAAACAATCAGTGCTTTCACAAATTGGTCCAACAATGTCATATTGAATAACGTTTTTACCAATGCTTAATCCAGGTGTATTGTCTTCAGTTATATTACCTGATTCGCCATTCCTCGAAAGGTTTTCAATTTGATGGTAAGCTTGGTAAAGCATTGGCCGTATTAATTCAGTCATTCCTGCATCCAAAACTAAAAAATTCTTTTTTAGGCCGTTTTTAACATATAAAACACGAGCAATCAGCGCTGAACTTTGAGCTACCAGAGCACGCCCTAATTCAAAATGTACTTCCTGATCAACTCGTACATTTAAAAATTGGTTAAATACTTTAAAATAACTTTCAAAATCACTGATGGCATTCGTATCTGGGTTATAATAATCAACACCTAAACCTCCACCAACGTTCAATATTTTTACCACGAATCCTTTTTCAGCAAACCAATCCTGAATTTCATTAATTCGTGTACAAAGGTTTTTGTACACCTCCATATCAGTAATTTGAGAACCTATATGGAAATGAATACCCAAAAATTGAAGGTGTGAACAATTACGTAAGGTTTTTACAACATCATCCAACTGCCAAGTGTTAATGCCAAATTTGTTTTCATCCAAACCGGTAGTAATAAAATGGTGCGTATGCGCATCAACATTCGGATTAATTCTGATTGCGATATTCGCTATTTTGTTTTTTGCTTTTGCCAACTCATCTATTACAAAAAGTTCCTCGACTGATTCGGCATTAAAACAGAAAATATCTGTATCGAGCGCCAGATTTATTTCTTTATCTGATTTACCTACACCCGCAAATACAATATTATTTTTATCAAATCCGTATTCTATAGCTGCCTTCACTTCATTTCCGCTAACACAATCCGCACCGAACCCAAATTGTTGGATGGCATTCAAGACCTTGTTGTTAAAATTGGCTTTCATAGCATAATGAACGTGATATCCGTATTTGGAGGAGGCTTGTTTACATGCCAAAAGCGAGTTATTTAATACTTCCAAATCATAGTAATAAAATGGAGTTTCTATTTGTTGTAAACGGGTTATAGTTTGGTTATTAAACATTATTTATCTTGTATAAAATTTGCTTTTAAAAGCGCTTTTAATCTTGTTGTATTAATTAAGTAATTTATTAAAATAACCTGTTGTGCAAACTTTTTAATATTTCAATTTTATCTTCTGATTTTACCAATAATGACATGTTATGATCGCTACCACCATATGATATCATTCTGATTGGAATATGCTTTACTGCTTCTAAAACCCTTGCTGCATAGCCATGTTGTTCGGCTCCAAAATCACCCACTACGCAAATAATGGTTTGGTTTTCATCTATATCAACACTTCCAAAACGAAGTAGTTCATCTTTAATTTCATTCAAATGGCTAACATCATCAATAGTTAATGAAACAGCTACTTCCGAGGTAGTGATCATGTCTATGGAGGTTTTATATCGCTCAAACACCTCGAATACTTTTCTTAAAAATCCATGTGCCAAAAGCATCCTGCTCGATTGTATTTTAATGGCAGTTATATGATCTTTCGCAGCAATTGATTTAATTTTATTTTTTTCGCTCCATGAGGTTATTAAAGTACCCTCGGCTTTGGGATCCATGGTGTTAAGCAAACGCACAGGTACCTTATACTTTTGTGCAGGGAATACACTTTGTGGGTGTAATATTTTAGCCCCAAAATAGGCCAGTTCTGCGGCCTCATCAAATGATAGTTGTGCAATTGGTTGAGTACCTTTAACAATTCTTGGGTCGTTATTGTGCATCCCATCAATATCAGTCCAAATTTGTACTTCCTCACTTCTAATACCTGCTCCAATCAAAGAAGCTGTATAATCACTTCCTCCACGTCTTAGGTTATCAATTTCACCAAAACTATTTTTACAGATATAACCCTGGGTAATGAACAAGTTGTTCTCCGGATGTTTATTAAGTAAAGGTAATAAATGGGCGGTTAAATAATCAACTATTGGCTCATTGTCTTCATCAATTTTCATAAAATCTAAAGCCGGTAACAATACCGAATGCACGCCAATTTGATTGAGGTAAACATGGTATAAGGTAGTTGATAATAATTCGCCTTGAGCCAGCACTATTTTTTCTTCTATACTCGTGAAGTGGTCGTTTGCCAAATTAGTTAATAAACTAAAATGATAATCAATAACTTCCTTTCCCTGGTTTAATGAATTTTGGTTATGAAATAATTCATTAACAAAAATATCATATTTATCCTTCAGAATTCCTATAAGTTTAGAGGCCTTATCTTTATCGTTGTTTAAATAGGCATGTGATATATCAACCAAACTATTGGTTGTGCCCGATACCGCCGACAATACTATAATTTGACGTTGGGAAGTATCAATTATGTCAAGTAGTTTTTTCATCCTTTCCGGACTACCTACTGATGTACCTCCAAATTTTAAAACCTTCATCTTCTAAATCGTTAACATCTTATATCAGCATTTTGCTAGCCAATATTGAGGCGCTAAAAATAGTATTTTAAATAGGTTTAAACCAATCTTAAAGAGATTATCCTATTTCAAGATTAAAATATGTTCAAATTGCACTTAATTTCACCAACCATTAAACCTTTTACAATAAATTTTGAGCTAATAAAAGAGAATTATTTTTATCATAAATCAAGAAATGGCTTTTTTCTATTTTCTGATCTGGTACAAAGGTCTATTCATAAACTTATAAAAAAATAAACCACCTACAATATAAAGTAATAAATCTACCCAATCAGCTGTATATTTTTTAGAAATTAGTGGTAAAATACCTTCAAAAAGAATACTCACATAAATTACAATGAATATCAATTTGTTTTTTGAAAGGATATAATAATCGTTTTTTATTAAAAATATTCTACTAAACCATAATGCAAGGTTAGCAATTACTGGTATTGCGAAAGCATCGCTCAAATAACCGTTTAGGTAAGGAATAGGATGACCTAATTTACGTGCTAATTGAATAAAAAGCCAGGTAAAACAGCCTAACAAAAACCATTTATTGAGCAAAGTTTTCATTTATCCTGCCAATAAACTAACTAAAACAAGTATCATACTTACAAAACAGAAAAATAGGATTTGTAAATAATAAAATATCCACCGTATTGAATTCAGGAAATATTTCAATTCTTTTTTAAATTGGCTATCAGTGGGCTTCACAAAAAAATAATCGTGCTCTAGGAGTAATTGTTTGTTTACTTTTTTTTCAACCTCGCGCGAAAATTTTCGTGGTTCCAAAAAACCATTGCAATAAAGGCATCTGTCATCAATATGACCACTCCATAAGGTCCATTCATTGCAATGCGGGCATTTAATTTCCCTTACTTGAGCCATTTATTTGGTTTTTTTGATTATATAAAAATAATAAAATAGTAGCGTTAAATTCATAAGTTGATGTAGTTTAAAAAGACCTCATTATGTAAAATTCAAGTTTTTTAACTCATTTCAATATCTCCCGAATAAATTTTACAATACTAAAGCCAAATTAAATATTTTAAATGCCTTCATCCTTCCTATTTGTTTCTTTATCTATTTGTTTTAATTGCTGGTCTATTGTATTAATCAAAATCTTAATAATATATTTACTTTTAAATGTGTCAATTTTACACATTGTAAAATTGACACAATACCAATTATAAATTCATTAATATAAACTGATATGAAAATTAAAATTCCAATGCCCTTTGTTGTGGGGTTTGCCGGGATCGTGGCATTATTTGGGCTTGTTGCGGCAAGCACCATGCCTAACAGTCGTTTTAAGTTAAAAATGTGGTCGGTTGTATCAACTGATACTTCCGGAATAGTGCAGGTTAAAAATCAGGGCGGAGCAACGCTAGGATACTCAACCAAATCGGGTGTAAAAATTTTAACAGTTGATGGTCTTGCATTTAAGGATTTAAACAAAAACGGACTATTAGATAAATATGAAGATTGGCGCCTTCCAATTGATGTTAGGGCCAAAGATTTGGCTTCAAAATTATCGATTGATCAAATTGCGGGCTTGATGCTGTATAGCGGTCATCAAGCCATACCTGCGATGCCAAGCCCTATGGGAAAGATGAGTTATAATGGGAAACCTTTTAACGAAAGTGGTGCAAACGCTTACGATTTGAGCGACCAACAGAAAGATTTCTTAATAAAAGACAATTTAAGGCATGTGCTGGTAACCTCGGTACAAAGTCCGGAAGTAGCTGCCAGATGGAATAACAATATACAGGCATTGGTTGAGGGTATTGGGATGGGAATTCCGGCAAATAACAGTACAGATCCGAGGCATAGCACCAATTCAGGGGTTGAATATACAGCTGGTGCTGGTGGTAAGATATCACAATGGCCCGATCAGCTTGGTTTGGCTGCTTCTTTTGATCCTGATCTGGTAAAACAATTTGGAAATATTGCTGCCAAAGAATACCGGGCATTGGGTATTGCTACTGCACTTTCCCCACAAATTGATTTAGGCTCAGAACCTAGATGGGTTCGAATTAATGGCACATTTGGTGAAGACCCCCAATTGGATGCCGATATGGCTCGCGCTTATGTGGATGGTTTTCAAACCTCAGAAGGGGTGAGTGAAATTGCAGATGGTTGGGGTTATCACAGTGTAAATGCCATGATGAAACATTGGCCTGGTGGTGGCCCCGAAGAAGGTGGCAGGGATGCCCATTTTGCCTACGGCAAGTATGCCGTTTATCCCGGTAATAATTTCGACGAACATTTGATATCATTTGTGGATGGTGCCTTGAAATTGAATGGAAAAACAAGTAAAGCAGCTGCTGTAATGCCTTATTATACCATATCATACAATATGGATAAAAACGGCGAAAATGGAGGAAATAGCTATAGTAAGTATTTAATTACCGATTTGCTGAGGGGGAAATACGGCTATGATGGTGTTATTTGTACTGATTGGCTGGTTACTGCCGACGAAGGCAAAACGCCTGATACCTTTTGGGGCAAATCATGGGGTATGGAAACTAAAACAGTTGCCGAACGGCACTATAAAATACTAATGGCTGGTGTTGATCAATTTGGCGGTAATAATGCTTCGGGGCCGGTAATTGAGGCCTACAACATGGGTATAAAGGAACACGGGGAAGCTTACATGCGAGCACGATTTGAACAGTCGGCAGTTAGGTTATTGCGGAATATATTTAGGGTTGGTTTGTTCGAAAATCCATATTTAGATATTGAAAATTCTAAACAAACAGTAGGTAATCCTGATTTTATGAAAGCTGGGTATGATGCGCAATTAAAATCAATTGTGATGTTGAAAAACCTAGGCAATGTTTTGCCGCTTCAAAAAGGTAAAACTGTTTACCTACCTAAAAAATATATCCCTTCAACCAAAGGTTTTTTTGGTCCTCCATCAAAGGAGAAATGGGAAGATGCCATGAATGCCGATTTATTAAAGCGATACTTTACCGTAACCAACGACCCTGCCAAGGCCGATTATGCCATTGTAATGGTAAGTAGCCCAAGTGGTGGTGCCGGCTATGATGCCGATGATTTGAAAAACGGTGGGAATGGTTATGTGCCTATTACCTTACAATATGGGCCTTATACAGCTAATAGTGCTCGCGAACACAGTATTGCCGCCGGCGATCCGGTAGAGCCTGGCATCACCAACAGATCATATAAAGGTAAAAGCATAACTGCAGCTAATTTTAACGACCTTAAAACTATTCAAGAAACTAAAAAGGCCATGAATGGAAAACCTGTAATTGTTGCCATTACTTTAAGCAAACCAGCCATTTTAGGGGAATTTGAAAAAGATGCCAATGCAATTGTGGCTACTTTTGGGGTGCAAAATCAGGCTTTGCTGGATGTATTAACTGGTAGTGTTGAACCTTCGGGTTTATTGCCCTTCCAGATGCCTGCAAATATGGAAACTGTTGAATTGCAAAATGAGGATATCCCACATGACATGGTTTGCCATACCGATGCAGCAGGAAATACTTATGATTTTGGTTTTGGTTTAAACTGGAAAGGGGTTATACAGGATGCTCGTACTCAAAAATATGTAAACCGCGTAGCAAAACCAGAAGTTACTATAAAAAATGGTTTGGCTACGCTCACTTGTACAACATCGGGAGCTAAAATTTATTTTACCACTAATAAGGCTACTCCATCATTTACCGAGGCTAATGAATATACCCAGCCAATTAAAATAGGCAAAGGAATAACCATTAAGGCCATCGCTAAAATTTATGGTGTCGATAATAGTTCGATGGTGGTTTACCCGAAGGAAAATTAAGGCATTAGCATCTAATAAGCTACGAAGTAAATGCAAGACCATAACAAAATTAACTTTGTTATCGTCTTGGTTTACTTTTAACGAATTTAATTTTTATATCCATGAAAAAAGTATTTGCTAGTTGCTTTTGCCTTGCCATGCTGTTTGTAGCGCCAGTTTTGGCGCAAATTGATGGAAGATGGAAAATTTTAAAAGCCTCCAACAAAATAAACGGACGCAGTGAATGTAGTTTAGTTGCTGTTGACGGAAAATTATATTTATTAGGTGGTGACGGACCGATACAGCCTTTGGAGGTTTATGACCCAGCAAGTAATTATTGGATAAAAAAAGCTAATTCGCCAGTGGTAATGCACCATTTTCAGGCAGTGGCATTGGGGAGTAAAATTTATGTATTAGATGCTTTTTCTCAAGGCGATTTCCCCTTACAAACACCAATGCCTAATAGCTACAGTTATGATACCAAAACAAATACTTGGCAAAGATTAGCCGAAATAGAGCCAGGCAGGCGCAGGGCAGGTGCAGGGGCCGCTGTGCATAATGGCAAATTGTATTTGGTTTGCGGTATTACCAACGGGCATAGCAGTGGTACTAATGCTTTATTTGATGAATATGACCCTAAAACCAATACCTGGAAAAAATTGCCTGATGCTCCCCATATCCGCGACCATAGTATGGCAGTTGTTATTGGCGATAAATTATATTCAGTAGGTGGACGCAATACTAGCTTCCGTGACCCAGAGAATAAGCTAAATTTTTTTAGTCAGGTGGTTTTGGATGTTGATTGTTATGATTTTAAAACAAGCTCATGGTCAACCCTAAAGGCAACGCTTCCAAAAGGGACTGGAGGTGGTACAGCAGTAAACCTTAACAATAAAATTTATTATATAGGTGGGGAAAGAGCCACGACTACCACTCCAAACCATCCTCAAAAAGATGTTTATTGCTTCGACCCAGCAAAGACCAACCAATGGATTAAAATTGCTGATTTGAATATTCCGCGTAATGGGGTAGGCGGAACGGTATTAAACGGCAAAATTTATATAGCTGGTGGTTCAGGTGGCCCACCACCTCCCATGGGAGGTAAGCCAGGTATGCAAGGCCCTCCAAACGGTCCACCGCCTAACGGTCCACCGCCAAATGGCCCACCTCCAAATGGCCCGCCACCTCCTGGGAATATTGATTTAGAAGTTTTTACTTTAAAGTAAAGATCAATTGGATAAGATAAGCCACTTATTTACTGAATTATAAAAACCTTCAATATAAACTTTATAAAATTTTGAAGGTAAATTTCTAACAGAAACAAGTGCATGTTGGGTGGTAACGGGTACTTCTGCCAGTAATTGATAACTATCTGGATTGCCATTTTTAAAATCATTGGTAGTAGCAACCCAAATTTTGGCGGTACCTGTTTTATCCATTGCCTTCCAGGTTACGTCAAGGTCGGTTTGTATTAAATCAACTTCCGGTTTCGCTATGGATAATAAACCTGAAATTGAGGTGCCATCCATTTCTTGTAATTGAGGTACTGGTATTTTAAGTTCCATAAATCGGGCTATGGTAGGGGTAATATCAATAATACCAGGGGTATAATAACGGGCATAATCATTTAATTGCCCTAAATTGGTATACATCCAGGTGGTACGTTCCCTATTCGATTGTCCACCATGACCTCTGCCATTATCAGCGCCTCTTCCATGGTCGGTGGTAATAAAAATGAGCCATTGCTCATTAAAATTTTTCTCTCTATACTGAATGGCATCCCAAATTTTCCCTACTTGCAAATCCATTTTTTCAACGGCATCATTTAATTGAGGGCTATCACCAAATTTATGGCCAATATCATCCGTATATTCAAGGTATACCCAACTTAAATCAGGTGCATTGTTTTTGATACAGGCTGCTGCCGAGTTCGATACTTCTTCATCAATCAAATGCATATACTCCCCTGATTTATCATGATGAAATTTATTGGTATCTAATTCAAATCCATCATACACGTAATCAATTTTATACCCACCTGTTTGAGGTAGAAATTCGCCTATCAATTTGGTGCGGTTATCTGTCCAACTTGAAAATATGGCCGTTTTTTTCTCAGGCGAACTATTTTTCACCATCCTAAAAATGGACCAATAATTATAATTAGGTGCTTTAATATCGTTTCCCCAAACATTATGTTTATTTACCCAGGTACTGGTTAACAAACTGTTATACCCATTTGCAGATATGGTTGGTGTTTGTGTATAACCGCCTTTTTCACCACCAACATATGTCCTTAAATATGCTCCGTTTTGTTGAATGGTTCTGAGATTGGGTAAGTTCAGCCTTTCAATAACATCAGCAGGAATGCCGTCAGCGATGATGAAAACTGCTTTTTTAGTTTTATCCTGCGAAAATCCAAGTAGGGAAAATAGTAAAAAAGAAGACAGAAATATTTTTTTTAAAAGAGACATAGCAGGAGTTAGTTTAGAACAAATCTAACTAATTCAAAAAAAATATAATGTAAATAGATTGTTAGGAAAGTTTTTTAAAGGGTAAATTATTAACCGGTAGTAACATAAGTAGCATTAAAATATCATTCATGTTAAAATATTATGAAATTAAAATAACACTATTAAAATACGACAATTAGTTTTTATGGTATTAAGCTAGATAAACCTATTTCCAACCACCACCTAATGCCCTGTATAAATTTACAGTGGCTTGTAATTGCTGTAATTTGTCGTTAATACCATTTAGGCGAGCAGCTAATAAACTTTGTTCGCTGGTAAGTACATCAATGTAATTGGTAGCCGAACTATATTTTAATAATTCCTGGGTATATTGTACTGATTTTGTCAAGGCTTCTATTTGCTTTGCGCGTGCTTCATCTTTATCTTTTGAAGTTTGATAGGCATATAAGGCATTTGAAACCTCCTGTCCGGCGGTTAATATTGTTTGCTGATAGTTATAAAGAGCCTCCAATTGTCTGGCCTCCGCAGTTTTTAGTCGTGATTTATTTATACCCTGATTGAATATTGGTTGTGTTAAGCCGGCCGCCAAATTGTAAAATAGTGAATTAACAAAAAAATCTTTTAAGGAGATGTTTGAAAAACCTCCCGCTGCTGTAATAGTGAATGATGGGTAAAAATAAGTATGTGCCAAATTTGTATTTTCAAACGCAGCCTTAAAATTATATTCAGATTGTTGTATATCAGGGCGGTTTTTTAATAATTGAGCAGGTACCCCTATTTGTATCGGTAAGCCTATTTGTTCATCAGATAATTTTTGTCGCTTAATATCACCAGGGTTACGACCTAGCAATAAACAAAGAGCGTTTTCTGTTTCTCTTATATTTCTTTTAATATCAGGTATAGCTACTTCAGCCGAATACCTGTTGGCCTCGCTTTGTACCACTGATGCACCGGTAACTATGGCCCCATCCTTAAGCGCCTTCATAGTTTCAACATCTTTTATACGGTATTGAACTGCCAACTGTGTAATTTCTAATTGTTGATCAAGTGCAAGTAGGTAATAATAGTTATTAGCTATATCAGCAATCAATTGTGTTTGTATGGCTCTTTTCGCAGCGTCAGTTTGCAGAAGGTTTGCATAGGCCGATCGTTTGGCACTATTTAATTGCCCCCAAATATCAGCCTCCCATGAAGCCGATATACCCAATTGGTATGTATTTGAAATATCTGAAGTACCGGGAGCCAAACTAACTATTGGTTGTTTAGCCCTGCTTGCACTTGCATTGCCATTTATATAAGGCAATAAAGCACCTTTACTAATATTTAATTGATATTGTGCCTCATAAATTTTTTGTACGGCTATTTTTAAATTCAAGTTTTTATCAAGCCCTTCTTTTATTAAGCTTTTTAAAACAGTATCAGCAAAATAGGTTTGCCATGGTACGGAAGCGATACTAATCAAATCTGTTGTATTTTGATCGCGGTATAAATTAATTTTACCTGTTTCGGGCGATTGGTAAGGTTTTATAACCTTGCACGAGAAAGAAACAACTAAAAGTAATATAGAAATATATAGGAAATATTTGGTATTCATCTTTTTCACGTTAACTAGGTTGTATAATTATTTCTTTATCATCAACCAAATCTGGATCATCATCTCTTTTTTTGTTTGTTTTTTCATTAATGGTTTGAAAGATAACAAAGAGTACAGGAATAGCGAAGATCCCGAATACAGTACCAATCAACATCCCGCCAACCGCTCCTGTACCTATTGAGCGGTTGCCTATTGCACCTGCCCCAGTTGCAAACATAAGGGGCATTATACCAAAAATAAAGGCAAATGAGGTCATTAATATAGGTCTGAGTCGGGCCAAAGAACCTTCTATAGCAGCTTGAATAATTGGCATACCTAATCGGCGCCTGCCTAATGCAAATTCGACAATCAAAATTGCATTTTTGGAAAGGAGCCCAATAAGCATGATCAAACTAATTTGAACATAAATGTTGCTATCAATTCCGGTTACACGTGCAAAAATATAAGTGCCGCATAAACCAATTGGTAACGAAAATAAAACCGCAAATGGTAGAATATAACTTTCATATTGAGCACTTAGTAAAAAGTAAACAAAGATTAAGCAAAGCAAGAATATATAAACAGATTGGGTACCGCTTGATATTTCTTCCCGCGATAAGCCCGAAAATTCATAAGTATAGCCGGCTGGTAATTTTTCGGCTGCAACAGCCTTGATGGCATTGATGGCATCGCCACTACTATAACCGTTATTCGGCTGTCCGGAAACAGCAACAGCGGTATATAAATTGAACCTTGAAATTTCTTCGGGGCCAAATACTTTTGATAGTGTAATAAATTCAGTAATAGGGGCCATAGTACCATTTGCACCCCTTACAAATACTTTACTCATACCGGTCGAATTAGCCCTGTAAGCAAAATCAGCCTGAATCAATACCCTATACTGCTTGCCAAATTGGTTAAAGTTGGAAGCATATATACCACCGTAATAACCCTGTAAGGTATTCATTACGGAGTTTACTGTAATACCAGCCTCTTTACATTTGGCAACATTTACCTCTACTAAATATTGTGGAAAATTAGGATTAAATGAGGTATTTGTATTCTGTATTTCTTTTCGCTTATTTAGCGCAGCTAAAAAATCGGAAGTTACTTTGTATATTTCATTTATGGTATGGCCACCCTTGTCCTGCAATTGAAATTCAAATCCACCGCCCGAACCAAAACCTTGAATAGTAGGGGGTGAAGTAAGGAAAATATCAGCTTCATGTAAATGACCAATTTTTTTATAAAATTCTTCAATAACCTTTTTTATGTTGTCTTTTTTTCGTTGATCCCATGGTTTAAGTTTTATAATTAACATACCATAGGCGCTACCGCTACCTGCAAAAAAGTTAAAGCCAATAATTTGCAGGGTATTTTTTACAGATGGAAATGTATGGGCAATACTATCAAGTTGTTTTGTAATTGCGCTGGTGCGTTGTATCCCTGAGGCCGGTGGTAAAATAACCGATCCAAAAATAGTACCCTGATCTTCGCTAGGCACGAAACTTGACGGAGTTGTTTTTATAAGTAAAAACAAGCCGGAAGCAAAAAGTGCGATCACTAAAACAACTATCCACTTTTTATTTATCAAATAATAAACTGAACTTTTATATTTATTGGTTACCGCTTCAAAACCAATATTAAAACGAGTATAAAACCAATTTAAAAACCTTTTGCTCTTTTCTTCTTCGGTGTGTGGTCTTAAAAATAAGGCACATAAGGCAGGGGTTAAGGTTAGGGCATTCACAGCCGAAATTAAAATGGCAACAGCCAATGTAATACCAAATTGTTTATAGAACACACCTGTTGAACCTGTAATAAAGGTTACCGGCAAAAACACTGCCGACATTACGAGGGTGATAGAAATTATTGCCCCCGAAATTTCATGCATCGCGTCAATGGATGCCTTTCGGGCCGATTTATAGCCTTTGTCAAGTTTGGCGTGTACAGCCTCAACCACCACGATGGCATCATCAACTACAATACCTATGGCAAGCACCAAGGCGAATAGGGTTAATAAATTTAGGGTAAAACCGAAAATATTTAGAAAGAAGAAAGTACCAACAATAGCTACCGGAACCGCGATAGCAGGTATTAACGTTGAACGGAAATCTTGTAGAAAAATAAACACAACGATAAATACCAATATAAATGCCTCAACCAATGTGCTAATTACCTTTTCGATTGAAGCGTTTAAATATTCATTGGCATCAACCAAATAGGTGAATTTTATACCACTTGGAAATGTTAAAGCTGCCTCTTCAATAATAGCCTTACTTTCATTGATAACATTTCGGGCATTTGAACCCGAAGCCTGGGTGATACCTACCCCTATAGCCTCTTTACCATTTATTTTAAATGCCGATGAATAATCAAGAGCCCCTAGTTCCACTCTTGCAACATCACGCAGGTGTAATAATTGCCCTTTACCAACATCCTTTAAAACAATATTGCCAAATTCTTCTGAGGTTTTTAAACTTCCGGTATATCTAATTACATATTGAAATGATTCATTGGTGTTTTCGCCAAACTTGCCTGGGGCAGCTTCTATATTCTGTTCATTTAAAGCCGATGTAATATCTTCGGGTATCAAATTATACCTTGACATGGCATCTGGTTTTAGCCAAATACGCATAGAATAATCTTTGGAGTTAAAAACATGCGCATCTCCAATTCCGCTAATTCTTTGAATTTTAGGCAGAATATTTATTTTGGCATAGTTCTGCAAAAAAGTTTGATCATAAGTTGGATTTTCACTGTATAGTGAGAATATCAATAAGTTGGTATTTTGGCTTTTTGCTACTGTTACTCCGGCTTGAGTTACTACCTGTGGCAACAAGCTTGCCGCTCGAGCTACTCTATTTTGAACATTTACCGCGGCAATGTCGGCATTGGTACCTACTTTAAAAAATATGGTGATACTTGCCGATCCATCATTACCGGCACTTGAGGTCATGTAGGTCATGTTTTCAACCCCATTAATTTGCTCCTCAAGCGGTACAATCACACTTTTTAATACCACGTCGGCATTGGCACCACTATATTCGGCAGATACCCGAATTGTTGGAGGCGCAATATCCGGATATTGTGAAATTGGTAAGGTGATGAGCCCTATAACTCCTAATATTACCAATAATACCGAAATAACGGTAGACAGAACAGGACGTTCAATAAACTTCTTTAACATAAATTATTTTAATTACCTTTTTATTTGGTCCTGTTATTTTAAATCTTTGTACAACAAATCGCCATTAATTTCCTCAGGTTTAATTTCAGTATCTTCTCTGATGTTATTAATTGGTTCTGCAATAATTTTATCACCAACCTTTAAACCTGAGGTAACAATATAATACTGGCCCGGCGTATTTTCTGTTACCGTAATTGCCGTATTTTTCACTTTATTTTTACTGTCAACCAAGAAAATAAAACGCTTATCCTGTAATTGATAAGTGAGATTTTGCGGAACTATAACGCCATCCTTAACAACTTTTGTAATTCTGACTGATGCACTGCCCCCGCTTCTTAATAAACCCTTAGGATTATTAAAAACTGCTCTAAAATTTGCAGAACCTGTAGTGGTATTTATTAAACCGTTTATAGTTTCTACTTTTCCTTTATGCTCATAAACGCTACCATCCGATAAAATGAGCGTTACCGGAGGCATACTTTTAATTTTTGAAGATATGCTCACATTTGTACTATCACGTGTAAAATCAAGTAATTGCTTCTCATTCAACGAAAAATAAGCATAAACCGACCCGGTATTATAAACCGTGGTAAGAGGCTCGGCAGTTGTGCTGCTTACCAAACTCCCCAATTTATACGGTAATGATCCTATTACTCCATCAACCGGACTCACAATGGTGGTATAGTTTAAATTGATTTTGGCGTTTTCATAAGCAGCGTTGGCTTGTGCAAGCATAGCTTCTTTTGATTGCAAGGTGTTTTGTGCCGATTCAAGTTCAAAATGACTGATGATATCTTTTTCAACCAAGGGCTTTACTTTTTCAACCTGCATTTTTGCAGTGCTTACTTCTGCTTCGGCTGTTTTTATTCCGGCTCGTGCTGTTCGTACTTCTTGTTCATATTGTGGTGCATTAACTTTGAAAAGTAATTGCCCTTTTTTTACAATCGAACCCTCGTCTACAAATATTTTTTCAATAAAGCCGTCAATTTTTGGTCTGATCTCAATATTTTGCAAACCTTGAATACTAGCCGGATAATCAGTATTTAAAGTGGCATTGTGTAATTGGATGGTTATTGTTTTATAAGATTTAATGCCTTGATTTTCATTAAATCCATGCTGATCTGCCGTATTATTGCATGAAAAAAAGCTAATAAAACAAAAAGTAATCACAACCAGACTTTTTAATTTGTTCATTAAAATTGAACTTCCACTACTGGTTAGCTGTATGTATGAGATTTTCATTAACCTAGATAAATTATAAATATTTTAATTTTTGTAAATATATAACCAAATATTGATTTAAAAATAGCGTATACTTTAATAAAATGTTAAGCAATTTCAAAAAAAGATAAAATCTGACAAATTGAATATAATAGGCATTAATAAAACAATCCTATTTTTTAAACCCATTTACTTAAAAATTTGCTAAAAGCTTCCTTGTATTGATCGCCAACTGTAATATTTATCTTCCCAATTTGAAGTGCATTACGCGTTATTGAATTTATCTTATCCAATGAAACTATAAATGAACGGTGTACCCTTAAAAATTTCTTCGATGGAAGTTTTTCTTCCAACGCCTTTAAGCTGGTTAATGATAATACCGGTTTATCAGTATTTTGAAGCCAAACTTTTACATAATCTTTTAGCCCTTCTATGTATAAAATATCTTTGAGGGCAAGACGCACTAATTGATATTCAACTTTTAAAAAAAGGTATTCTTCTTCAATAACCGATTCGGAAGTTGCCACTTTATTTGGAGCTATATCAGTAGCACCGTTTGATTTTTCAACCAATTCTGAATAGGCTAAAGCTTTATTAGAAGCAAGCAAAAACTCTTCATAATTAAATGGCTTTAGTAAATAGTCCAATGCATCTACTTTATAACCTTCAAGCGCAAATTGATTGTAGGCCGTTGTAAAAATTATCCTTGGTTTGTTAGTTTTACTATTATCTAAAACCCTGGCCAGTTCAATGCCATTTAAACCCGGCATTTGAATATCAAGAAATACGAGGTCTATTTTCGTTGTATGAATGGCTTTTAAAGCGTCCACCGCGCTCGAAAATCTGCCAAAAAGGTTTAAAAACGGAGTTTGTTCAACAAAACTGCAAACCAAACCAAGTGCAAGTGGTTCATCATCAACCGCTATACAGTTTAATATCATGATATTTTAATAGTTAAGTTTATTGAATAAGTTTCATTACCAAGGTTCTCATCAATTAATAGCACATAATTACCAGCGTATAATAAATCTAATCTTCGGCGGGTGTTATTTAGTCCAATCCCACTTGCATCCTCCAAATTGCTTGATTGTTCTTTCATAATTGAATTAACCACTTTTAAACTCAAGCTGTTTCCCTGCTGTTCAACTTCAATTTTGATAAAGCTTTCTTTGGTGGTACTTACTCCATGCTTAAAGGCATTTTCAATAAATGGTAAAAAAAGCATCGGGGCAATGGCAATATCATTTAAGGTTTGTGGCAATGTAAATTCAATTTTTACGGCTTCTGTTAATCGAAGCTGCATTAAGCTAATATAATCTTTTATAAAGGCAATTTCCTGACTTAACTGGGTAGTGCTGTTTTGGGTATCATACAACACATACCTCATCATTCTTGATAATTGATGAATGGCTTTTCGTGAGGTTTCGGCATTGACCAAGGTAAGTGCATAAATATTATTAAGGGTATTAAAAAAGAAGTGCGGATTAATTTGAGCTTTTAAAAACGAGAGCTCGGAACTAATTTTATCCTGCTCCATTTCCTGATGGCGTTGTTTATCATATTGCCATTTTTGTATGGTTGTGATGCTGGTGCCAATTCCTAGTGTTAAGGCCATTATGGCGATAATGGCTAAATCCCAATCAATGGTGCGCACCCTGTGGTGCTTTGGAGCACGATGGCGATGAAATGCCGCATCCATTAATTGGGGCAAATTAAGCCATCTGTCAAGATAGCCATTATAAGTGCTTAAAAAAACAATGCAAATAATAAAAACCAATACGATTATAAAGTAACCACCAAAACTATTTTTCAATAAAAATTTAGGAACAAGGTATATTGTGTTGGCATAATAAGCAATAATTACAAGCGTTAAAAGGATGCCATTTTTTATAAAAAATTGATAAGGAACGGCAATATCCCAGGTTAATGGCTGAAAAAAGTAGGCTAAACCAAAAACTACCCATATTAACACATGGATGATGATTGTGATGAGCCGGCTTTTTGATTTTTGTATGATCATGGCCTAAATTATTTATGAGCAATAACTTT
>CAIYNX010000157.1 GCA_903927645.1 uncultured Mucilaginibacter sp. | reverse complement strand
GATTATATACGCAGGATGCTGCTTCTATATTTTTGACGGATATTTCCGGCAACTATCAAAGCTTTACTTTACCTGCCGAAATGAATAATTTCATCGTCAGGAAAAAGGATGGCTTCCCGGCTTATCAGTTAACTTCGGTGGTAGATGATTTATTTTATGGGGTTGATTTGATTGTTCGGGGTGAGGATTTATTACCATCTACCCTAGCGCAACAGGTATTGGCAAAAGCATTGGGGAAATCAACGTTTTCGGAAATCGCGTTTTATCACCATCCCTTATTAAAATCGGCCGAGGGCGAAAAATTGAGCAAATCCGCTGGAGCTACCTCAGTTCAATATTTAAGGCAACAGGGTTTTAAGTCGGAGGATATTTATCAAAGCATTGCCAGTATGGCGGGCATTAAAACCAAGGTTGCCAATTATGAACAACTTGCCGAAAAAATTACTGCATTATAAGTGCAAATGGTTGAGTTGTTTAATATCCTCCGGATTGGTACGGCAACAGCCACCAATTAATTTTGCACCACATTGATACCATTTTTTGGCATCGTCAACAAAATGCTTGTGGTTATTGTTTTTGGGTAACCAAATTTTGCTTTCAGGGTCATATACCTCCCCTTTGTTGGGGTAAACTATTATAAGTTTATCGGTGCTTTTTGAGCCAATGTTTACTAAGGATTCAATAAATTCAGGCGAGGTGCAATTTACTCCAACCGCAATAATATTATCGGCATCATTTATGGCTTTTATAGCCTCGCTAAATAACTCTCCGCTGCTAATTTGTGTTTCGTTTTTACAACTGAAGCTTATCCAAGCTGGTAGATTGTTAAATTCGGCAAATACTTCTTTCAAGGCTATGGCCTCATCCAAGCAAGGGATGGTTTCGAAGGCTAAAACATCGGCTCCGGTTTCTATCAGCACCTTCATTCTTTCCCTGTGGAAATTTTTAAGAAATTCAATACTTACTCCATAATTCCCAACATATTCTGATCCATCCGCCAAAGCCGCACCATAAGGACCTACCGAAGCTGCTACAACTGGTTTGTTTTTTGGCGATAATAGTTTAACCGCCTCCTCCCTTGCCTCAAATGCCAATTGTACGCTTAATCGCATCAACCCGATGGCTTGTTGGGTGGTATATCCGTTTTTTTCGAAACCATCAAAACTGGCCTGGTAGCTGGCGGTAGTAATAACATCGGCACCTGCCAACAAATAATCAAGATGAACCTGTTTTATCAACGCAGGATTTTCAGTGAGTAATTTAGCCGACCATAAAGAATGGTTTAAATTGGCTCCACGGGCCTCCAATTCGGTTGCAAGCGCGCCGTCCAATATCACAAATCCCTTATCCTGTATAAATGGTTCAAAAATGTTGGCCATAGCTATCTAAATAAATTTAAATCTTAAACGGTAAATATAAAACCAGCATTTCAAAATAAACCATTTTGTTTTGTATCCCCTAATTTTTTTATTGGAGTCTATTTTATATAAAATTCGTAAATCTGGTTTCGGCCACAGGAGCATCGCAAATTAAAACCGTTTAATTTCCGTTTAATTTGCCCGTAAATTAATTGGAATACCTTTTAGTATATTATATAAAGGGTTGTTAAAATAAACTTCAGCCAAGGGCTTTATTTGGGTTTTAAAAATTGTTTAAAAATCTATTTTTATTAAAACCAGCTCCCTTTCAAGTGTCCGAGGTTTGAATTTCTTCGTATTGAGCACCCATACTTAAATTAACAATATAATTTATTTTCAGCAAAGAAGATTGAACAGGGGAATGAAAATTTAATCAAACTTGATTGACCCATAGGGTCAACACCTTTGTAGAAAATAAAAGGAGATGTGTTTTGCCGCTTTAGGGGCTACCCACCAGCCTCCAAACAAGGTTTGCATTTTTTGATACTTTTCAACAAATCATAAAAATTGGCGAAGGGTAGCCCGGCACGCCGGGCAAAGACCTAATGAATATTTTTAACTACAAAGGTTTTATCCCTATGGGATAATGTTACTTCACTTTCCTTCACTATGCACTATTAAAACAATAAAACCCGAATCAAAAATTCGGGTTTTATTGTTTATCGGCTATCTATTAATGTTGTCCTTCCGGAGCAGCAGGTGGCGGTGGCGGAGGTGTTCCTGCAGGTGCGCCACCCGGAGGAGGGCCCCAAGGTGCATGCTTTTCTTCCGGTTCCTTAGCTTCGGGATGTGCTTTACCATTATGGCAAGTATTGCAATTGATGCCCGAAAATTTAACCATACCTAATGAATCTTTCTCGGCCTTAAAATATTTACTGTTAATTTTTGAGGTCATCCTGAACATTTCGCGTGCCCATCCTTTTTCAGGCTTTGCATCGCTGGCAAAATCCATCTTATTGGTTTCGGTATTGCGAGCATGGCAAAAATCACAATGAACCCCCAATGAAGCAGCCCAAACATCCATGGCATGATCCAGAACTTTGTAAGGCGTGTTTTTAGGGAATACCTTTAAATTAACCAACTTTGGTGGTTCACGATCGGGCGGCAATGAAGCGGCTACGCTTAATGCCATCACGCCTAAAAGGGCGATTGCCACAGTTACTTTTCTGTTTATTTTCATTGTTGCTTTTTTTACAGTTCAATTATAATTGTTTACTAAATAAGCTTTTTTAATTATGAAAAACAAATTTAATAGATACCCTCGCTATTAAAATAGATGAATAGGGATATTTAACCGATTAATACCTTATATATATAGTACAAATAAGCCCCTTCTTTTTACCTAGCCATACTATTTGACCATATTATTAAAAACATTAGCTTTGAAATAACCAATCATCCTAAAAGTTTACATCATGGAAACATCTACTCGCCGTCAATTTTTGCAATCATCCGCAATTGTTTGTGCAGGTGCCCTTTTGTATCCATCATTTAATTTTTTAAAATCCGCACCTAAACTTTCGTTTTCAACTTTAGGTTGCCCTGATTGGTCGCTCATTGAGTTTACCAATTTTGCGGCCGCCAATGGTTATACCGGTATTGAATTGAGAGGTATACAACGCGAAATGGATTTGACAAAGGCTAAAGATTTAAATACGCCAACAGCCAGGGCCGAGACAATGAAGATAATGCACGATAAGGGTTTGCAATTTGTTGATTTGGGTTCATCGGCTACGATGCATATTGCCGACCCGGTTGAACGCCAAAAAAACATGGATGAAGGTAAACGGTTTATTGATTTGGCTCAACAATTAAATTGCCTCAATGTGCGTGTTTTTCCTAATAATATTCCAAAAGATGAACAACAAAAGGCTATTGCATTAGATCTTATAATTAAAGGTATATTAGAACTGGCAGATTATGCCAAGGGCAGCAAGGTAAATGTTTTGGTAGAGTCGCATGGCGATTTGGTGAATATAAGCGATTTGGAATATGTAATGAAAGCAACCCAACACCCAAATACAGGTATGATATGGGATATAACCAATATGTACGCCATCACCAAAGAAAACCCGGTAGATGCCTACCTTAAATTAAAGCCATATATAAAGCATACCCATATTAAAAATGCAAAGCTGGCTGATGGTAAAATACAATATATATTGTTAAACCAAGGTGATGTGCCTATATTTAAGGCAATTGATGCGCTGGTTGGCGGAGGATATCAAGGTTATTTTAGCTTTGAATGGGAAAAACTTTGGCACCCCGAAATTGGTGAACCTGCCGTAGCCTTGGCTGATTATTCTAAAACAATGAGGGCCCATTTTGAAAAGTTTTAAGTATGAAAGAGCAAATAACTTATGATGCCATTATAGTAGGCTCGGGTATAACTGGTGGCTGGGCCGCAAAAGAGCTTTGCGAAAAAGGCTTAAAGGTTTTGTTACTTGAGCGTGGTACAAACCTGGAGCATCCTAATTACCCTACAGCTATTAAGGATCCTTGGGAATTTCCGCATCATTTACATCTTTCTAACGTGGATAAGGCAGTTCATTATGTACAAAGCAGACATTGGTCATTTAAAGAAGATAATAAGCATTTTTATATAAACGACCAACAGAACCCCTATGATGAAACCAAACGTTTTGATTGGATAAGAGCCAATGTACTGGGCGGCAGGTCGTTATTATGGTCGAGGCAATGCTACCGTTGGAGCGACCTTGATTTTGAAGCCAATGTAAAAGAAGGCATAGGGGTTGACTGGCCCATCCGCTATAAGGATATTGCCCCATGGTATAGCTATGTTGAAAATTTTATTGGCGTAAGCGGTAGTATAGAAAACATTCCTCAACTGCCTGATGGCGTATTTCAACCGCCTTTTGAGATGAACAAGGTTGAAAAGCTATTTAAGCAGAAAATTGAAAATAGCTATACAGACCGTAAGGTAATTATAGGCCGAACTGCCAATTTAACCAAGGCAGTAAAGGGCAGGGGCCATTGCATGGCGCGCGATTTATGCCACCGAGGTTGCCCTTATGGCGCCTATTTTAGCACCAACGCGAGTACCTTTCCGGCAGCCTACGCTACTGGTAATCTTAGGGTTAGAACCAATTCCTTGGTGAATAAGGTGTTGTACGACGAACATAAGCAAAGGGCTACTGGAGTGGAGATTATAGATACACTAAGTCATGAAAAAATGGTTTTTAAGGCAAAGATTATCTTCCTAAATGCGGCAACAGTGGCTACCAGTTTTATTTTGCTAAACTCTACCTCATCAAGATTTCCAAATGGCTTAGGTAACGGCAGTGATCAGGTTGGGCGCAATTTGATGGATCACCATAAAGGTCTTTCGGCATGGGCAAGGGTGGAAGGCTATGAAGATAACTATTATTATGGCCGGAGGCCAACCAGTGCCTATATCCCTCGTTTTAAGAATGTTAGCAAAAAAGAACCTGGCTTTTTAAGGGGTTATCATTATGGCTTGTCGGCATCAAGAGGTCGGGGAACCGGTTATAATGGTATAGGCGCCAACCTTAAAGATAGCCTCACGGAAGCCGGAGGATGGGGCGTTGGTCTTTGGGCTTTTGGCGAGTGTTTGCCTTATCAAAGCAACAGAATTACTTTGAATAACAATAAACCAGACCATTGGGGCCGACCAACCATTACCATTGATTGCGAGTTTAAAGCAAATGAAAGAGCCATGCATGCAGATATGGCTAGTACTGCCCACGAAATGCTGGAAACCATTGGTTTAAAAGACATTAGCGTAAGTGGTGAAATTTCTTTCCCGGGAAATGCCAACCATGAAATGGGTACTGCAAGGATGGGGCATGATCCTAAAACATCGGTTTTAAATAGTTTTAACCAAATGCACGAAGTAAAAAACGTATTTATTACAGACGGATCATGTATGGCCTCCAGCTCATGCGTAAACCCTTCATTAACCTACATGGCTTTAACTGCGCGTGCCTGCGCTTATGCTGTTAATGAAATGAAAAAGTTGAATATATAGTTTTATTATCTTCCAAATATCACAATCATGGTCGATCCCAATTTTTGACAATTACTTACATTTATTGGTATTACTTCATTTTCGCAAACTTCCATTTTGACTACCGAAACTTCCATCAAAACAGCAAAAACTATCATTTAAACCTCCCAAACTATCATTTACCCAACACAAATTGTATCAAAACTATCATTTTGAGTTTGAAATTACCACAATTTTGCAGCAAATAAGGCTAGTTTTTTTGACAAATTTTGGTTTTTGACCCAAGAAAAAAAGACTAAAAAATCGAAAAAACTTTATCAGGTTTAGGGCATCGTAATACAATAAAATGAAAAAGGGGTTTTGGCAAAATCCAAAACCCCTTTTAGGTTTATTTAATTTTTTATATGCTGTTAATTCACGGTAAACTGGTATAGGCCAGAATCGGAAGTGTCGCCGTTTTGATTTTTGGTAATCACATTCCAATAATAGGTAGTTCCGGATGTTACGGAAACATTGTTTAAAAACATATCGGTAATGTTTGAAGCAACTTTTGGTGGCGAAGTGCTTGTACCAAAATATACATCATAGCCTGAAATGGTACTTGGGCTTACAATACTACCCGTCCATGTTAGGTTTACTTTACCGGCATTGGCAGTTACGTTTTGTGCATACAAAGGCGCTGTTATGGTAGCAGGATAGGGTGGGTAAGATATTGCCCCCGGGCCTGAGTTGTAAAATTTCCAAATGGCACTTTTTGCTGTTGTGGTTGTTTGAGACGAGGAAGATATAACATACCATGAATAAGGAACCCCGCGCAATAGCGTTACTGTGCTGCTCGGCACAAATACATTGGTGGTAGTTGAATCTTTTGTCAATAAATTCTTCACAATTAGGTTATAGCTATTGGTATTAGTACCTGCCTGCCAGCTAAAGGTAACCTGGCTTTGAGTGGCCGATAATAGGATTCCTGTGGTACAAACCTCATTTTGTGCCGGGGCAGATAAAGTTGCTGCAGTTGGAGGTGGCGTAGGGTTATTTTTATTTCCGCCACCGCCGCCGCCACCACATGCTGCCAATAATAATGCAGATAAAACAAATATTACTCTTTTCATTACTTTATAATTTTAAACTCTTTTTTGGTATTGTTAATAATCAATTGCATGCCATATGCTCCTTTGGCCAGTTTTGATAAATCGAGCTGTAATACGCCCGATTGGTTTTGATAATCGGCCGTAAATACTTGCAATCCGGTGTTTGCGCTATAAATCCTTACACTTACCATGCCTATATTGCTGCTGCCTAAATTCAAGTTCAGGGTGCTCTCAAATGGCATTGGGTAGGGCGATATATTGAACGATGGATTGATCAGTTTAGTAAATATGCCCTGGCATTCTCTATCAGTAGTAACTTGTAAGGCATTGTTACCATGCTCTATTGGTACACTGAAACTACTTTCGGTAGTGGTATAGGTTTTATTGTTTAGTTGGATATGGTATACCGAGCCACCACTTAAATTTAATTCAATATTGCCTGCTGCCTCATTCACCGTAGCAAAAACCGATAATGGTTGAGGTTGGGTAACCGTAACGGTATATGCTTTGCTATAACTTGTTTGCCCGTCAACTGTAAATGTTAAGGTATAGGTGCCTGCTGGCAAATTATTAAATGTTGTTGTGCTGCTAAACTTTTGAGTTGTTATGCTTATTCCATTGCCACTTAAAACAGCGGTGTAGTTTAGGCTGGCATCTGCGGTTACGGCAACTGTTCCGTTGCTGCTACCGTTACAGGTTTCGCCTGTTACGGTAAGGTGGTAATTATTTGCTGTTAAATTAAATACAGCAGTTACTGTTGTTGCTGCCGAGGTTTGCGATACGTTATTGAGTGTAATAATTATTGCATAATTACCTGATTGAGTTGTTGTATAACTGGCCTTAGTTGCTCCACTTATATTTACTCCGTTATTTTGCCATTGATAGGTATAACCCCCGCTCGAAGGATTAGCGGTTAGGGTTACCCCGACACCATCACTCAAAATAGTGGTAGGACCACTGGCGGATAAAGTAGGAATAGGTACAAAATTAAATCCAGCAAAGGTACCTGTTCCGGATGGCGTGGTTACAGTTATACTACCGCTTGCGCCATTACCTACAACTGCAGTAATACTGGATGCTGAATTTATGGTAAAAGAACTTGCGGATGTTCCCCCGAAATTTATGGCTGTTGCACCTAAAAAGTAGGTGCCTGTTAAGTGAATGGTATTACCGGTTGAGGCCGTAATGATATCAATTAAGGTAATTGTTGGCGCTGGGGCTGGATTAATAGTTAAAGTACCCGGAACAAAAGTAATAGCATAGTTTAATGCTTCTGCCCCAGAAACATTTATCGGATAAGTACCTGTGGAGGAATTAGCCGTGGCACTGGTATTGATAACTACCGGGTTTGTTAGTACTGTGGTATCTTCATTATTTACAAAGCCTTTAAATTTATAGCTTAGTTTCGGATTAGCGTCGCTAAAGTATTTTGATTGGTTATCGGCTGTAATAGTTAATTGTGCCCGATTAATTTTTAAGTTTTGGGTTACAGGGCTTGCCGGCAAATTTAAATTATCGCCGGCTTGGCTAGCAGTAATGGTACATTGCCCTGCTTTTATTATTGTTACTTGGCTCCCATTAATGGATGCTATGGAGTTGTCGGAACTTGAATAGGTTACTGGTAATCCTGAGGTGGCTGTGGCATTTAATGTAAAGGAAGCAATGCCGTAAGTTTTAGTTTGAATGGTATCGAAACTTATACTTTGTTCTTTTTTAAATGTGGCAACATAGGTTGTGTTTGCTGTTGGGGTAGCAATTGTTTGTGTAGAATCTGTACTGTTTGACCAAGATATAAACTTATAGGTATTCCCGTTCTTTATTTGTGTTGGTGCGGTAAATGAGCGTTTTAAACCTTGAACACTTAAAAAGCTGGTATCTGCAATAAATGGTTCCCCATCTAATGCCAGTTGCATTCCAGTTGGAATACTGGAAAGTGTAATTGTTGCTTTCAAGGGATAAACATCAACAGAATCTACACCCAATTGTCCTTGAGAATCCTTGACCATTAAAATAAATCGATACCAAACATTATCTGACGTTTCACCCTCATCCGGAATGGTTACCTTTAATGTTTGTTGTCCCACGATTGGCGGCTGGTCGTGTTTATGGGTATTGTGATGAAAATCAATATGCCACTCAAATGCGCTTGCAGGTAAAGTGCCATCTTCCTTATCTGTTCCGGTACCATTTAAGGTAATTAGGTCTCCAGCTTTATAATATTGCTGAGGGCTTTTTATGGGGCTTAAAATGGTAGCTATTGGCTTGCTATTGGTTGGTAAAACAGTAAGTTTGGCTTCTTGGCTTATAAGGCTACTACCCTCAAAATTTGTTACTACCACCCTATAGTTACCGCTATCTGCCAATTGTACATTTGGGATACTTAATGTTGCTAAATTGTTATTTGCAATAGCTACGCCGTTTTTTTGCCATTGATATGTAAGTGTGCCGGTACCCGAGGTTATAACTTGGAAAGAAATATTATCACCCTGATGAACGGATTGGGCTTGTGGTGATTGCAAAATAGAAAACTTCGGATCGTATTCAATGCGGTTTAAAGTTTTATTTGTACGATTAAGGTAGTATAACTTACCATCCGGACTTACATTCATACTTAAGGTATTCGCACCTAAACCATCAGCAAATTTAGCGACAATAGGATTGCTTTGTAAAGGATCAAAGTAATAGATCCAACCACTACAAAAATCCTGAAAAAAATACTTCCCATTATATTGAGCAGGATAATTTGTGGTTGTTGAGGTAAAAAAAGTTCCTCCGGTTATTGCGCAACCTGAGGGTGTAGTAACTTTTGAGGAATGGTTATATGTATAGGTTGGATTTTGATAATTAAATAGTTTCTTGGGATCGGTTGACATTCCTTCATAATCAGGCCAACCAAAATTTCTTCCTCCGGTGCTGGCATCGTCAATTTCTTCCCATGTGTTTTGCCCTACTTCATTCAAAAATAATTTACCAGTTACGGGATCAATAGAAAAAGTATATGGGTTGCGCAAGCCAAAAGCCCATAAATGACTAGCAACATTATCAGGATGGGTTACACTATAAAAAGGATTGTCGGTAGGGCAACTGCCATCCTTATTTATCCTAAGTATTTTACCAAAATACGAAGTGGTGTCTTGTTGAATCCTGTCACTACCGTGGGCATTATCACCAACAGCTATGTATAATTTACCATCTCTTCCAAAACCCAAACATCCTCCGTTATGGTTGGTTGCCGTACTCAGATTGGGTAATTCAAGTAAAATAGTTTCTGCAACTTTTGAGTCAACAATATCTTTGTTTACCATATCGGCAGTAAACCTACTTAAACGATTATGCGATGGATTGGTGCCTGCACCCTTTATTGTATAATATAAATAAACATAGCCATTGGTAGAATAATCCGGGTCAACAGCTACACCAATTAATCCTCTTTCGCCTGCCGCATCTACTGCAAGTGTAATAAATGGTGTTGCTAATAAAACATCATTTTTAAAAACCCTTAGCTTTCCACTTTGATCGGCAACAAAAACCCTTCCATCTGGCAAAAATGCCATGGTTGTTGGGGAGTTTATAGTTGTACCTGTTCCTCCAACCTGAACGTAATAAAAATTTGGTGGTAAGTTTATTTGCGCTTTGGCAATATATCCAAAAAATGAAATAATTAACGTGGTAACTAAAAAAGCAAATGGTTTCATTGCTGTATCAAAGTATTAGGTTATGGTAGATTATTCATAAAAAATCATTAGTATTAATTAAGGTTAATTGCACTGTTTAAAAAACATGTTTTGATGTTTCAAATATCTGCAAATTGGTTGATTGAGGCACGGCCATTACACCCATAAATCTCTAAAATAATTTCGTATAACCAATTCAAAATTAATAAAATAATTCGTTCGGAAAAGGTATATCCTCGCACCAAGAATCTGGATAATTTTGATAAAAAGCTCATTAAAGTTAAATATTAGCTAAGACTTCAAAAAAATTAATAAAAATTAGTGTTTACACAATCCGCTTTGCATTGTCTTTTACAAAGGTATCCCAACCCGAATAGGCTTTTTTGCTCCCGCCCTTTCCGGTTGGTATGCGTTGGAATGAATGGCATACGGCTACCGCTAAACCGTCGGTAGCATCCAAAAAATCGGGGGTTTCGGTAAATTTTAGCAGGGTTTGCAGCATGGCGGCTACTTGCTCTTTGGTGGCATTGCCATTGCCGGTAATGGCTTGTTTTATTTTGCGTGGTGCATATTCGGTAATTTCTATATTGCGTGAGAGTGCGGCAGCCATCGCAACGCCTTGAGCGCGCCCAAGCTTTAACATCACCTGTATGTTTTTGCCATAAAACGGAGCCTCGATGGCTAAACAATCGGGGTGATAATTATCAATAAGGGCCACGGTTTTTTCAAATATGCGTTGGAGTTTGAGCATATGGTCGTCAATTTTCTCCATTTTAACCACACCTAGGCTAATGAGTTCAATTTTATTACCGGTTTCTTTCACCAAACCATAACCCATTACGGCGGTACCGGGGTCAATTCCTAAAATAACCCTTTCTTTGTGTAAAGTATTTATTGGTGGTTGGTTAATGGCAGGCACCTTTTAAGTATTTTTTTTAATTCTATTTAAAGGCTAAAATACATAATAAATAGGGCTTGCGCTTTTTTATTCGGTTATATACAAAAAAATGGAGCTCGTAATATTTTAAAATTACGAGCTCCACCATTAAATCCCAACAAATGGTATTACATCTTTTTGGCAGTATCTTTTGCCATTTTACTCATCTTATCTTTCTTTTTGTCGGTTTTCTTGCTCATTTTAGAACTTTTCATTTTATTTTCTTTCATTTTGCCGGTATCCACCATTGCAACGGTACTCAATTTGTTTTTGAATGTACTTGCTTGCGTCGAAATGGTTAAACATACTAAAATGGCAGTTGCTAAAACTGTACTAGAAATGATTGTTTTCATACTTTAATTTTTTAAGTTTAATTTGTTATTTCCCAGTTTTGTCGGGATAACTAAAAAAAACTTACAAACTATTTTATTTTTTTAGGCGAGTATTATTTACCAAATAGGATAGGGCTTGTTTCTATTATCTATCTAACTCATTATCAATGCGGTTTTGCATGGTGGTTTTAAAGCCAGCATCTAAGGTTTGTGTATTAAATGTTGCGTTTTTATAAAGCTGTTTTACCAATTCATTAATAATGCCGCTTTGTTTTTTAAACAACCTGCATATTGAACAAAAAAGCAAATGAAACCTCATGGTAAAAAACTCCTTCAGGGTTAATTGCTCAGTTGCCTGCTTTTCAATTAATAAGGTAGTTTGTTGGCAATTTCTAATAATTTTTCTTAACGCATTCATAACCAATTTTTTTGCAAACAAGCCCGTAAATTCACTTTGGCCCGATGTATAATGACCCACAAGTTTGACGGACTAACGCTTAATTCCTTACAAACATTTTCAGAGCTTTCCTCATCAACCAGTTTCATCGTAAAAACCGCATGCCATAAAACAGGTAATTTTTCCATGCATTTTTTAAGAATCTTATTGAATTCCTTATTGCTTATATTATCTGTATCTTCAATACCGAACGAAACAGGTTTATATTTATCGCTCCAATGCCCATCCTCCTCAAAAAAACCTTCTTGATCAGCTATCGCCTCGCTTTCTGAAACTAGTTTTAACCCTGATGATTTTTTACGATAAACGTCTATGATCTTATTTTTCAAAATAGCTGTTAACCAGGTACGCTCTGATGCTTTACCTTCAAAGCTATCAACCTTTTGTAGTGCAGCTAAAAAAGTATCCTGTACCAAGTCTTTGGCTTGCTCTTCGTTGTTTAATCTACTAAGGGCGAAGCTGTACAAATAATCGGCATGTTGGTTAACCCATTGGCGGGCATCTAGTCCGTTGGTCATTTTTATATGCGTTTTAAATATCGTTTAAACGGTATTTAATGGTACAAAGTACCAAAATAAAATTTAGTTCTAATAATTAATAGCATCATTTAATAGCAGTTTACAAAAGCAGGTTGAAATAAAAGTAATAATTCATACAAATTTTAATTAAATTTATTTAAATGCCTTGTAAGGAATCCTTTCCACCTTCGTCTAAAACTAAAAAAAGAAGAAACAACCATGAAAAAAATAAAATCAATAGCCATAGCCTCCCTTGTTGTATTGGGGGTTATTTTAACCATGTCGTTTATAATTAAAAATAAAATTGGTCATGCCAAAACAGCTAATACCGGCTTTGCTATAGTGGAGCTATTTACTTCGGAGGGCTGTTCTAGTTGTCCGCCTGCTGATGAATTGGTAGCTAAAATACAACACGAAAGCAAGGATATTCCGGTTTACATATTAGCCTACCATGTTGATTACTGGAACCGATTGGGTTGGAAAGATGTTTTTAGCAGTGCCGAATTTTCAAACAGGCAACGCGATTATGCAAACTATTTAAATCTGCAATCTGTATATACCCCTCAAATTGTAGTGAACGGTAAAACCGAATTTGTAGGTTCGCAAGAAGGAATGTTACGGAGTGCCATACATAATAATTTACAGAAAAGTGCGCCTAACTCATTGACCATTGGCTATTTAAAAGGTAATAATAGCAGCTTGCAAATAAAATACTCGGTTACGGGTAATACTGCTAATTCTGTGCTTTTATTGGCGTTTGTGCAAAAAAACGCCACCACAAAGGTTGAAAGAGGCGAAAATGGCGGACAAACACTATCGCATGTACAAATAGTACGCAAGTTGCAAACTATTAATTTAAGTGATAAAGAAGGTAAAAGTACGGTAATTTACCCCCAAGGTTTTAACCTTACCACATGGGAAATAATTGGCTTGGTGCAAAACACTAACAATGGCCAAATAAACGGTGCTACCAAAGCCAGCCAATTAGTTGAAAATAATAGTGTAGTAAACCTTTAAATTGTAAAATAATTATTTACTTTTATTGAGAAAAAAACCATATATATTATTAAATATGAAGGTAATCAAAGAAAAGCATCCTTTGTTAATGCGGTGGACACATTGGGTAAATTTCCCCGTTTTAACCATTATGATTTGGAGCGGAATGCTTATTTATTGGGCGAATGATGAATATACCATTACCCTATTCGGGCATAAATTTTTTAGCTTCTTCCCCGAATGGTTTTATCGAGCCTTAAAAATTCCTCATCGCTTATCAGAAGGGATGGCTTTTCATTTTTTATTTATGTGGTTTTTTGCCTTAAACGGCGTGTTTTATATATTATATTCCATCATATCGGGCGAGTGGCGCGAGCTGGTGCCTAAAAAGAATTCGTTTAAAGAGGCCTGGCTGGTGTTATTGCACGATTTACATATCATAAAAACGGCTCCTCCTCAAAACAAATACAATGCGGCACAACGCATAGCCTATACAGCCATTATTGTAATGGGTTTGGGTTCATTAATAACCGGATTGGCCATTTATAAGCCTGTGCAATTTTATTACCTAACCTGGTTATGCGGAGGCTATCACTTTGCCCGGGTTTTGCATTTTGTTTTAACCCTGGGCTATGTGTTCTTTTTCATCATTCATATAGTTCAAGTAATATTGGCCGGATGGAACAATTTCAGGTCGGTGATATCCGGTTTTGAAGTAATCAATGAGCCTGCAGAAATAATTAACGAAACGAGCATTCAACCAAGTACAGCAAATGGAACCGAAAGCAACTAAAGAAAAAAAGGAACTCACCGTTGAGCAACAAATAAACAGGCGTAACTTTATCTCTTTTACAAGTTTCGCGGTATTGGCAGGTTCGGCATTTGGCGGATGGCGTTGGCTATCAAATTCGCCTCAAGAAACAGCAGGCATTACAGCAGGAGCAAAAGCTCCATTGCGCAGGGCATTGAACAAAACGGAGCTTATTTTCAGGAATTTTTTTAGCAGCAACCATTTGGTAAAAACTTATCCAAAAAGCAGGGCAGCTAAGCATGTAAGGGTAAATAGTGATATTGGTATTGAAGAAAATAAGAAATTCGACCCGGCTACATGGAAATTGGAAATAATAAAAAAGGGTGGTGAAGTTTTGAAAATAACTTTAGATGAGTTGAAGAAACTACCCAAAACCGAACTTATTTATGATTTTAAGTGTGTAGAGGGTTGGGACCAGATATCGCATTGGGCCGGTGTAAAGTTTATTGATTTGATTGAACATTATCACCTTGGCGAATATACCCAAATGCAATATGTAGGCATGGAAACCCCCGACAAAACCTATTACGTAGGCATTGATATGCCGAGTGCGGTGCATCCTCAAACTATTTTAGCTTATGAGGTAAATGATAAACCACTGCCATGGGGCAATGGTGCGCCATTAAGGCTCATCATTCCGGTAAAATATGGCATAAAAAACCTGAAACGCATCGGTACCATTACCTTTAGCAATACCCGCCCGCGCGACTATTGGGCCGAGCAGGGGTATGATTATTATTCTGGATTGTAAGGTATTCGCATTTACAAGTTAGAAAAGGGTATGCTTGAGTGATTGCTAAGCATACCCTTTTAACTTATTGGTTTCTGCATTTACTAAACTATTGTTTCAAACATATATTAGGTTATTCTTTCTTTTTTGCTGTCGGATTTCTCAATCCCAAACTAAAACCTAAATACAAGTTTATTATCAGTAGCTTTAACAAATTTATTTGTGCCATGATTTTGTTTTCGAGGAGGAATTTGCATTTTACTGATTATAAATGGACAGTTTATGGCCAACATGACCCGCATGTAAATGGCAAGCCCGACCAAACCTTGTTTAACAAAGAAGAAGGTGCCGAAGTGGTTTACCTAATCAACCGGTTAATGATTATATGGGATTACCGTTTCCCAAACACTGGCAATAAAATGGAAAAATTGATTCATAATAGTTTACCTGTTGAGGTAACCAGTCAGGAAGAAGTTCAAAACTGGCTGAAAGAAAATTTAAAGTTTTAAGGTAACTACCCCTACAACAGCTCCTGAGCCGGATCCCAAAAGTGTGCTTTAAAATCCTGAATTTGGTCGTCAATTACTGTGATCCCTTCGCTTTCCAATAGTTCCTGCATCAGGGTTCCACCAAAATGGAACTTGGCGGTTAATAATCCGCTGCGGTTTACAACCCTATGAGCCGGAACCGGCGGGTAGGCCTTTGAAGAAGCCAACATGGCATACCCAACCACCCGCGATGAACCTTTGGAGCCTAAGTAAGCAGCCACCGCGCCATAGGATGTTACCCTGCCCGCAGGTATTAACCTTACTACCTCATATACTTTATCAAAAAAGTTAGGCTCCGTCATTTTCAAACAAATGAAAATTTTAAGTAATTGATGTTTTTGTTATGCTTCAAATATATCCGCTCATAATAGGTCTTGATGGCTAACACTTCGGTTACATATTCCGATTGGTAAAGGTCGGCGGTATTTATATGCAGGTTCAAATTTTGCTCCCTCACTTTTTCTAAAGTATAGCTATAAAAACTATCATTATCAGTTTTTAGGTTGATAGCGCCACCGGGTTTTAGTATTGTTTTATACTTTTCTAAAAACCGAGGCGAGGTAAGTCTCTTTTTCTCCCTGCTTTCCTGAGGTTGCGGGTCGGGGAAGGTGATCCATATTTCGTCAATCTCACCTTGTTCAAAATACTCCAAAATGGTTTCTATTTGTATCCTCAAAAAACCAACATTGTGTATGCCATCCGCTAATGCTGTTTTTGCACCGCGCCATATACGGTTGCCCTTATAATCAATCCCAATAAAGTTTTTATCCGGAAAAAGGGTAGCTAGGTTAACCGTGTATTCACCTTTTCCGCAAGCAAGCTCAAGCACTAAAGGGTTGCTGTTTTTAAAAAAATTATGCGCCCACAAGCCTTTTAAAGGCTTTCCGGCATCTAGTTGCAGTACATTGCCAAAGGTATCAACTTCAGCAAAACGTTTTAATTTGTCTTTCCCCAATGCTTATAAATAAAAGGTCAAAAATAAATTTAAGAATTTTAATTGAGATTTGGTAGCAGCTTTTTTTTCGGCATCAGCAAAGAGATAAGTGTTGCCAAAATTACCAGTAATATACATCCTATTGCATTAAGCCATAAATAGGCAACTACCTGGTAAAACCCAAGAATACATATCAACACCTCGGTAATAATTGCCGCTATAAAAACCGCATTCCCTTTAATACTTTTTAAATAAAAAGCCACCACAAAAACGCCAAGAATGGTACCGTATAGATAGGATCCAAGCTGGTTTACAAACTCCAATAGGTTACCTACTTTGCTGGCATACAGGGCCATTATTACACAAACCACTCCCCAAAAAACAGTAGCCAATCTGGATGCTATTAAATAATTGGTTTCGCTGGCATTTGGGTTGATGATGCGCTTATATACATCAACAATACTGGTAGAGGCCAATGAATTTAAGGCACTGGCTGTTGAACCCATCGATGCCAAAAAAACAATGGCTACCAATAAACCAATAAGGCCCTTGGGTAAATATTGGGTAACAAAGGTTAAAAAAACATAATTGGTATCGTCCTCATTGGCCTTTTGGTTGTTTTTTTTCATTATCCCAATAGCTGCTTTCCTTAAGGCGGTTGATTGGTTGTCGGCCTTTTGTAATTCAACTTTGGCTGCTTCAATTTTTTGCTTGTTTTTACTATCAAAGGCGAATATCAGGTCATCTGCTCTTTGCTTCCGCGCTTCAAAAGCTTGCACATATTGGCTTTCAATGTGTTCGTATTCTTTGCCATAAGTACTTTCTTTTACTTGTTTAACCTCATATTGATTAAAAAAAAGTGGTGGCCTGTTAAACTGATAAAAGGCAAATACCAAAATACCAATAAGCAATATTAAAAACTGCATGGGTATTTTCACCAAACCATTCATTATTAAGCCCAACCTGCTTTGCCCAACAGAACTGCCGGTTAAATACCGCCCTACCTGACTTTGGTCTGTACCGAAATAGGAAAGCTGTAAAAAGAAGCCACCAATTAATCCACTCCAAACGTTGTATCGGCTTTTGGGGTCGAACTTCCAATCAATCACATTCATTTTGCCCAACTTACCTGCAAATTTTATGGCCTTGGTAAAACCTACCCCATCGGGCAATAGCCTAACAATTAATGCACCGGCAAAAAACATCCCTAAAAAAATGATGCTCATTTGCAGTAATTGGGTGTATGATACTGCTTTTGTACCACCATAAACGGTATAAAAAATAACCAAGCCACCAATAAACAAAGTAGTATAAACAGTATTGATATTTAATATGGTTGATAAAATAATCGCTGGCGCATATATAGTGATTCCGGTTGAAAGCCCTCTTTGTATTAAAAACAAAGTGGCTGTAAGTACCCTCGTTTTTAAGTTAAATCGATTTTCCAAAAATTCATAAGCGGTATAAACTTTGAGGCGGTGAAATACGGGTACAAAGGTTACACAAAGCACAATCATGGCTATGGGTAAACCAAGGTAAAATTGTACAAAGCGCATCCCATCGGCATAAGCCTGCCCGGGGGCAGATAGAAAGGTGATGGCACTAGCCTGTGTAGCCATTACCGAAAAACCAACCGCATACCAAGGTAAGGACCTACTGCCCAGCAAATATTGATCAATATTTTTGCTGCTGCCACTTTTCCATATCCCATAAATAATGATGATTGATAATGTAGCGAAAAGAACTATCCAGTCGGTAATGCTCATTTAAGCATAAAAGTAATAAGCTGCCCCGTGATAATCAAGAAAACAAGCCATACAATAACAATTAAATAAAATTGCCGCCAGCTATGTATAAACGAAGGAAGGTCCGGATCAGGCGCCTGCACGGCCTTTTACAAAAACATTACGGAAAAAGCCAGTAAACAGTACCCCAAAAACACCCAAAATAGGTATCCAAATGGCGCCGCAACCTAAAATACAGCCTACAAAAAGACCACCAGCCGCGCCAACCAAATAATACAAATTATTAACGTTAACGCCTTTATCTTCTTCTTTGTGTGGATGTGTTGCCATAATTATTTTAATTAATGCTGCAAAGTTATATTTTTTAATTATTGCAGCCTAATCAAATTTTTATTTTTTAGGTTTACTTAACAAATTCACAAACAAGCGGTAAGCACCTGGCACACCTGCCGGCAATTGCCTAAAGAAAGCCAGGGAGGTATATATAAACCTACCCTTGCCATAATCGCCCACTATTAAAGCTCCATTATTGGGGGTTTCGTTGAGGTCGTTCATTTGTAAAATGGCTTTGTATTGCGGGTCAATTTCTGATACATAGTATAAGCCGCGTTCTTGCACCCAGCCATTAAAATCATCTTGGGTAATGGTATTGGGGTAATTCAGAACCGGATTATCTTTATCTAGGATTGTAATTGGCGCATTCTCGTCCGTCACCCTTTGGTTTACTACTCTAAACGGATAAGGGCCAATTTGTTTGGTAACCAAACCATTATAATTATTATATTGTACCACCAAGTTACCACCATTTTTTACATATTGTAACAGTTTGGGTTGCTCAACAACTAATCGATCATTTACATTATAGGCCCTTACGCCGGTTATAATGGCATCGTAGGTAGATAGGTCGGTATTTAAAATTTCATTTTCGGTCAATAAATTTACTTCATATCCTATTTGTTTTAAGGCATCGGGCACAAAATCGCCGGGACCAACAATATAGCCTATTTTTTTACCCGCCAATTTTAAATCCAAATAAATCAATTTGGCCGAAGCTTGCGGGAACAGGGTAATATTTGGCACATGGTTATAATTAATATGCTGCACAGCCAATGAATATGGTTTGCCATTTACCATTAACATGGCTTCCAAATTGTTGGTTTTTGGTTGACTGTCAGCCGGAGTGATGGTAAAGGAGGCTACCCATTCATCGCCTTTGCTTTTGTTGGAGATGTCTATTTTCTCTGGCGATACCTTCCATCCTGAACCAGCATTTAAACTGATGGTTCCGCTAGCTTTGGTATAGGCTTTTAGCTTTATTTCAATGTTTTGCGGGTTTTTATTGTAGAAAAGGTAATCCTTGGCATCCAAATTGGCGGTAATGGGTGGCGTAACTTCTAGTGGTTGATACACCTCGCCACGAACAGGGTCTACATATTTATATATCAATTTGCGTTGGTAATGTATCTGTTTGCCTTCAATATTAAACACATAATCAACCATAGGCTGGTCGGGGTTTTCGGGGTTACCAATTAGCAATGGGTCATCAATCGTATAAAAACCAATCGGGTGATTGCTTAGTAACCAATATGGTTGCGATATTTTATTGGCGATGATGCCTAAATTTATAGTGATGAGCTGATTGGCAGGAATAGCAGTTTCGGTAGCTGTGCTTTTATCGCTTGCTCCGGCATTTACCGAAACCAGTTTAATTTTATCATTAAACCTGTTTATAATACTGGATCGAATTTCAATGCTATCGCCAATGGCATATGTAGGAGCAACCGTATAACTCTCAAACCATAGGCCAGCGCAAGCTGCTATTAAATCCTTTAGTTCCTTGGTTTTTTGTTCTTGCCAGTAGGTATCATTTATTTTCTCTACCTTATTTAGCAATTCAACCAAGGCTGGTACCGATTTATAGGGCGCTTCGCTATTAAAATTTGCTTTTAAATCCTCAACAGCTTTACCAATAGTGGCTTGTTCATTTACGCGTTGCCAAGTGGTGTTTACCCCTTCCAATAAATCGGCTTTGGGGGCATCGCCTAAAATGGTTTTAAAAAATTCAAAGCTTTCGCCTTTTTGCCTTGCCGAACCAAAACCTTGTGTTTTATGGTTGGATCTGCTTTCGGCAGCTATTTCGCCATAGCCTTTACCAATTAATGGGTTATAAACGCCTACATCTACCTTAAACTGATCGGGTGCTGTGGTATTATTGCCACCAAAATTAAAAGTGTTCCAAAGCAGGCGTTTGGCTTGCCAAGTTTTTACATATTTTAATTGTTCAGGAAAACGGTTTGGGTCGGCAGCGGCGGTAAAGGCCTCTTGCGCCAATATAGCCGATGAAGTATGGTGACCATGCCCGCCCTCGCCTGTAGTTGGGAAGCGACAAATAATAACATCCGGTCTGAAATTCCTAATCACCCAAACCACATCCGACAGGACTTTTTCCTTATCCCATATTTTCAAGGTCTCCCCCGGTCCTTTTGAGAAACCAAAATCGTTCGCGCGGGTAAAAAACTGCTCGGCCCCATCTACTCTGCGGGCTGCTAATAGCTCTTGGGTACGTATTAAACCCAATAGTTCACCTTGCTCGTTGCCGAGTAG
>CAIYNX010000156.1 GCA_903927645.1 uncultured Mucilaginibacter sp. | reverse complement strand
TTATTATTCATTAAAATGAAGTTTTCTACCCTAAATTTTGGTTGCGCAAGTTACATAACAAACTATAAATTTCAAAGATGGTACTTAAGAAATAAACATAAAAAAAATCGGACACAAAAACATATTTATTTACCCTGTTTTTTATTAGATATATTAATACAAAAAACAAACAAGCCAATATTTTAAAAGTAGTTGTAGCAAGGAACATCCTAGCACCTAATTCGGAATTTATTTGTTGAGAAATGCATACAGAAATAACCACCAAATACGTTATACCACATAAAAAGGAAAATATTACCCAAAAGTGATCAACAAACAAATTTCTATATCCTAAAAACAAAAGCGAACTTGGTATTACAGAAAGTGCTAAAACAAATAAAAAAAAGGAAATGCTTGTTTTTATTACCTTCATGATTTAAGGCTTTTAAATACGATATACAATGATACGAAAACTCCAAATAGGGATAAGATTGCTGTAACCCATTTCATTGAATGATTGAATGATTCATCAATTTTATAACCAACAAAAGTAAAAACACCAATAATTGCAATCATTTGAAAACCAAGGCCTGTAAATTTCAGATAACTATTGTTAGGTTTATTGTTGCTGTTATTTTTTTCATTATCATTGGTCATCTGCAAATTTATTAATCCTATTGAATATTTGTTAGTAAATTAGCCCTTATTTTAACGTTTTTAATCTTGAGTAACACTCCTAAATTTCAATTACAACCTCAAAATGGATTCCTATTACTCCTTGTAATAGTATTTTTTGCAGGTTGTACCTTTGAGAAAAAAAATTGGGCAAACAGGCAATTACAAAACCTTACCGCTCATTATAATGTACTTTATAATGCCAAAGAACTTATTAGGTTAAAGGAGGTGAGTTATGCAAATTCATTCAAAAACAATTATAACGAAATTTTGAATGTTTATCCCGATACAACCAAACAATTGGGTGTTCCGGATAAAGATCTTGAAACTGCCATCCTTAAGGCTAATAAAATAATTAATTTAAAAAGTCAGAGTAGTTATATAGGGGATGCCTATATGATTATCGGGAAGGCTTACTTTTTAGAAGGTAACTATTTTAATGCGAGCGAATATTTTAGTTACGTTATCAGAACATATCCAAATCAAAATATAATTTGCCAGGAGGCGCTAACATGGAAAGCCCGCTCGTTGATGTATTTGAATAAAATGCCACAAGCAAAACTTTGTATTGATTCGGCTGTAAACCTTGTTAATTATAAAAAAAGGGTAAACGCAAATGTTTTTGAAACTAAACTACAGTATGATATCAACGTTCAGGATTATGAAGATGCCGAACAAATGGTCATATCGGCCATTAAATATAACCATAATGAGGGACAAAAATTAAGGCTCAATTTTATTTTTGGCCAATTGCTTGAAATTAACCAAAAGCCAGAACTGGCTTATGAAAGATACAGGTATATTGCCAGAAGTAATGCCTCCTTTGAAATGGCATTTAATGCGAGTTTAAATAGTATCAGGACAGATGTTGCCGAAACTAGTAGTTTAAAAAGCCGGATGGCTAAGCTTTTATACTTGCTCAAAAATCCAAATAATAAAGAATTTAAAGATCAGATTTATTTCCAGGTTGCCGAACTGAATTATGGCGCTAAGCAAATTGATTCTGCCATAAAATATTATGGATATTCTGTTCATAATAGCTATAAAAATCAAAATCAAAAAGGAATTAGCTATTTAAAACTCGGGGAAATTTATTTTAAAAACAAAGCTGATTATTTAAAAGCTAAACTTTATTACGATAGTACCTTAAGTACATTGCCTACAAATTATCCTGATTACATTGCCATTCAAAAAAAGGGTAAAAACTTGCAATTGCTAGGTAGCAAATTGCAAATAATTAGCCGTGAAGATACCTTGCAAGCTTTGGCCCGATTGGAAGAAAAACCCAGGGAGCTATTAATTGAAAAAATGGTTAATGATAAAGCAAAAGAATTGGAAGCAAATGCCAATGCCCAAGCAGCCAATAATTTAAGCGACCCTATTGACGATGAGAGCGGGGGGCCAAGTGCCCCTACAACAGGTGCAAGTACCTTTTATTTTTATAATACCAATGCGGTAAGTCAAGGATATATTGAATTTAAACAGAAATGGGGAAATATAAAATTAGAGGATAATTGGAGAAGGAGTAGCAGAACAATTTCCGAAATTTCGGATGGAGGTTCAACGTCGGTATCAAATAATAAAATTACCAATAAAACAGCTGCTTCAAAAAAGGAAGATGATAAAAGTTTAAAATATAAAATTCAGGCAGAAAGTTATGGTAAAGAATTAGTAAATAACCTACCATTAACTGCTGAAATGGTGGCAAGATCCAATGAGTTGATTTACAATACCTATCTTGATTTAGGCAATATTTACAGAGATGTAATGAATAATCAGGCTGATGCTATTGCCATGTTTAAACTAGCTTTAAAACGTTACCCAAATTATCCAAATAAGGCACTTATATACTATAGCTTATTCAGGCTTTTATCTGATACAAATAACCCGGAGGCCGATGATTTTAAAAAGAAATTATTGAGAGAGTTTCCAAATTCAATATATGCAGGAGTTTTATTGGATCCGGATTACTTGAAAAAGTTAAATGATAAGGATATTGAAGTAACCAAAGAGTATAATGCGGTTTTTGATTTGTACGCCAATAAGCAATATGCCGATGTATTGGTTTGTGTTCCGGAAATATTAAAGCAATATCCCTCAAACAAATATGCAGCCCAATTTTCTTATTTAAATGTAATAGCATTGGGGCATACCAAAAAAACAACAGTATTTATTGATAGTTTGAAAGCGTTATCAAATAAATACCCTGATGATAAATTAATTGCACCTATTGTTAACCAGCATTTAAAATTCATTACAGCCAATCAAAAAATAATTTCGAAAAGAGATACTGCTTTGGTTGATGATGATCCAACTGCAGTTCCATTTTCATTAATGCCTGAATATACCAAAGAAGCAAGTTTAAGGACCAATAAAAAAGCGATCGACTTGTACATGCAATCAATGGCCAGGTTGTATGCAAAGCAGGTAAGGTTAGCAAAGGAAGCAAAAAACAAAAAGATTACGGCGAAAAAAGTAAAACGAAACCCTAATACGCCTATACCACTGTATTCAATGCCCGACGATAGTATTGATTATGTTTATGTAATTAATATTCATAGTGGCAACACAAACTTGGCCTCTACTCGTTTTGGCATAGGCTTGTTTAACAGAACAAACTTTGATAGTACTGGTGTAAAGCATCAATTAATGGATGTGGGTAATGATAACCAATTAATATATGTTGGCGTGTTTCCTACTTTGGGAGTTGCCAAGATGTATTCGGAGGTTATAAACCCCTTACTGCCAAAAATTGTTAAAATGCCCAAGGAAAAGTATGATTACTTTATTATAACTAAGGAAAACTTGAAAAAGCTGATCGATAAAAAAACACTCGACAGCTATATAGAATTTTACAATAAAACATTAGAAGATGATAATTAAACTCGAGCCAAATGATATTCATAGGTTTAATGGTTACATTTGGAAAACTGCGATAGGATTCTTAGCTATTTTTATTTTATTGTTTTTGGTTACCTATTGGGGCCTATTTGGGCCATTACCTCCTTTCAGAGATCTGGAAAATCCTAAAAGTAATCAAGCATCGGAGGTTTTATCCACTGATAATAAGGTTTTAGGTACTTATTATATTCAAAATAGATCGAGTGTTACATATGCCCAATTATCTCCAAATATAGTTAATGCGCTAATTGCCACAGAAGATAGCAGGTTTCTTGAACATTCGGGGATTGATTTTAGACGTTTATTAACCATCCCTATTTTAAACCTTTTAGGTAGTAAACAAGGTGGTAGTACCATTACTCAACAATTGGCTAAAAATTTATTTTCAGGCTTAAAAGAACATAATTCAATTGTTCGGTTAACCCAAAAGTTAAAAGAATGGATTATTGCCGTTGAATTAGAAAGAAGGTATACCAAACAAGAAATTCTTACCATGTATTTAAACACGGTAGATTTTGGCGCCTATAATACTTTCGGTATAAAATCGGCAGCACAAACCTATTTCAAGGTAACACCAGATAAGCTTTCGCCAGAACAAGCAGCACTGTTAGTAGGAATGGTAAAGGGACCTGGGTATTATTCTCCTATTCGACACCCTGCAAGAGCACTGAATCGCCGTAATTTAATATTGGGGCTTATGAATAAACAGGGCTTTTTAAAGGATGAGGAATTAGCTACCCTAAAAGCCAAACCGCTTGACCTTGACTTCAAGCCAATTGATCAAAATAACGGACTTGCCCCGTATTTTAGAGCAGTTTTAAAACAAAATATTCAGAAAATTTTCAAGGAACAAAACTTAGTAAATGCCGACGGAAAACCTTATGACCTTGACAGGGATGGGTTAAAGATTTATACTACTATTGACGCCAATATGCAACAATATGCCGAAGAAGCGCAAAAGGAATACATGAAAACGCTTCAAGACCAGTTTAATGATCATTGGAAAGGCGTGAGTAAATGGAAAACCATCAAGAATTTTAAAATGCTGTTAGATTCCGGTATATTTCATTCAGACCGTTGTAGAGAATTGCAATTAAGAGGAAAATCGGACGATGAAATCAGACAAAACTTTGATACGCCTGATAGCCTTACTTTATTTACTTGGAGGGGAGATATTGATACCCTTATGAAGCCCATAGACTCAATTGTATATACCAAAATGATGTTGCATAATTCATTAATGAGTATGGACCCAACAACCGGATATATAAAGGCTTGGGTAGGAGGTACCAATTTTGAACACTTTAAATATGATCAAGTACAAAGAGGTACAAGACAAGTAGGTTCTACAGCAAAACCTTTTACTTATGCAGTAGCTATTCAAGCTGGGTATTCGCCATGCCAGGAGGTTGATAATATACCTGTAACAATTACCGGTTATAGCCCTATACCATGGACACCTGCACAATCAAAATCAGATTACCAAGCAGGACCTATAACTCTTAGAAAAGCATTAGGTTATTCTCAAAATTATATAGCAGCCTATTTAATGAAGGAAGTTAAGCCGCAACCGGTGGTTGATTTGATTAAGAAAATGGGGATTACATCTAAAGTTGATGTAGTACCGTCAATATGTTTAGGTGTTTTTGATGCCTCGGTTTATGATATGACTGGAGCTTATTCGGTATTTGCAAACCATGGAACCTGGACAGAACCTACCTGTTTGTTAAGGATAGAAGATAGAAACGGAAATGTGATTTATACCCACACGCCAAAAATTGTGCAAGTAATGGATGCTCCTAGTGCGTATGTTATGACATATATGTTAAAAGGAGTAATTGAAGATGGAACAGGGTCAAGGCTTAGATACAAATATGGTTTAACCAATCCTATAGGCGGTAAAACAGGTACTACACAAAATAACTCGGATGGTTGGTTTATTGGCATCACCCCTCAATTAGTAACCGGCGTTTGGACAGGTTGCGAAGATCGAGATATTCATTTCCGGTCGACAAGATTGGGTGAAGGAGCAAATACTGCGCTACCTGTTTTTGCGCTATATATGAAAAAGGTATATGCCAACGAAACCTTAGGTATTTCTAAAAAAGCCGACTTTGATCCACCTAAAACAGATGCACCAATTGTTATTGACTGTAATGTTTATAAACAACAAAAAAAAGAGACAACCGAAGTTGATAAAAAATTAGGCTTTTAAGCTAATTGTCGGCCATTATATTTTCTTAAATTAATTTTATTGCTTTAATAATTATCCATATTAATGCAATCAAAAATATGTTTTGAGCTCAATATAAAATTGATGCCATGTAAATTCATACCGTTAATAGTCTATAACTATATTTGCATTCCTGTAATTTTCTACATTTACTAATTTATGGAAAGCCCAAATAAATTGACCGAGTTTTTGAAAAATTTGCCCCATAAACCTGGGGTATATCAATTTTGGGATGCAGATGAAACGTTGATTTATATAGGCAAAGCCAAAGACCTGAAAAATCGCGTTTCCTCCTATTTTAATAAAGACAATTATGTAAATGCCAAAACCACTGTATTGGTATCAAAAATCAGGAATATTACCTTCACGATAGTTGATACCGAAGTTGATGCTTGGTTACTTGAAAATAGTTTAATAAAAAAACATCAGCCCAGGTATAACGTATTACTAAAAGACGATAAAACCTATCCATGGATTATCATCAAGAATGAAAACTTTCCCAGAATTTTTTGGACAAGGCGAATAATTAAAGACGGTTCAAAATATTTTGGTCCGTATGCATCCGTAAGCATGATGCACAATATTTTAGGTTTGATAAAAGAGACCTATCAACTTAGGTCGTGCAGTTTAAATTTAAACCGTGAAAATATAGATAAGGGGAAATTTAAAGTTTGTTTAGAATATCAAATTGGAAATTGCAAAGGCCCATGTCAAAATTTTCAAACAGAGGAAGATTATAACAAAAGCATTGAAGAAATTAAGGATATTCTGTATGGTAAAATTGGAACAGTACTACGTGATTTAAATGCTGATTTAGACAATGCCGTTAAAAATTTAAACTTTGAGTTGGCTCACCGCCTAAAAAGAAAATTCGAATTACTAGAAAATTACCAAAGTAAATCAACCATTGTAAGCTCATCCATTACGGATATTGATGTATTTAGCATTGCATCCGAAGAAAAATTCGCCTTTGTAAATTATTTGAAGGTAATGAATGGTACAGTTATCCAAACCCAAACCATTGAATTAAAAAAGAAATTGGATGAAAGCGATGAAGAATTATTAAGCCTTGCCATCATTGAATTTAGAAGTAGATACAATAGTACCTCAAAAGAAGTAATTGTGCCAATTGAGATAGAACTGGATGAACAATCAATCAAATTTACCATTCCTAAACTTGGTGAGAAGAAAAGGCTGTTGGAGTTATCCCAGAAAAATGTACAATACTTTAAAAAGGAGAAAATTGATCAATATGAAAAACTAAATCCGGAAATTAAAACAGATCGGTTATTAACCCAAATGATGAAAGATTTGCGCATGAATCAATTACCAAGGCATATTGAGTGTTTTGATAATTCAAATTTTCAGGGGAAATATCCGGTTTCGGCCATTGTGGTTTTTAAAGATGGTAAGCCATCTAAAAAAGATTACAGGCATTTTAATGTAAAAACAGTGGAAGGTCCTGATGATTTTGCCACTATGGAAGAAGCTGTGCTAAGGCGATATACACGATTATTGGATGAAAAAACTGAATTACCTCAACTAATAGTAATTGATGGTGGTAAAGGACAATTATCATCAGCCATAAAAAGCTTAAAAAAGCTTGGTATCGACAAAAGTGTTACAATTATCGGGATTGCAAAAAGGTTGGAAGAATTGTATTATCCGGGCGACCAATATCCACTTTATTTGGATAAAAAATCCGAAACACTTAAGGTGATCCAGCAATTAAGAGATGAAGCTCACAGGTTTGGCATTACCTTTCATAGAAAAAAAAGAAACAAAGGTACTTTGGTAACAGAATTAGAACTGATAGAGGGGATAGGAAAACTAACTTCAGAAAAGCTATTGAAATATTTTAAATCTGTCAAAAAAATTAAAGAGGCTAAGCTTGAAGAGTTAACAGAAATCATTAATTTAAAGCAGGCTCAGTCAATCCTTTCATACTTTAAGGCAGACATTTAAAACAATGCCTTTTAATGGATATCTAATAGGGTACTTTAAAGCTAGCATTGAAAATATATTTTAATATTTTACCTACTGTCTGTTTGGCTTCCGAAATTAATAAAATGCTATTTTAAAAAATGAGCATACCATTTTCCCGAGGATTTTACGGTACGCTGTAACGTTTTAAAATCAATGTAAATAAGACCAAACCTGGCATGATAACCCTCCGCCCATTCAAAATTGTCGGTTAAAGTCCATGCAAAATATCCATTTACCATATAGCCTTCGGCTTTCGCCTTTAAAACCTGTTTTAAATTGTTTTTTAAAAATTCAAGTCGTTTGGTGTCATCAATTACTCCATTGGCATTAATGTCATCAAAAGCGCTGCCATTTTCGGTGATGTAAATATCTTTTATTTGTTTATAGCCATTGAATTTTTTAATAACCTCGTATATGGCAGGAGGATAAACTTCCCAACCCATGCTGGTAGTTTCTACTTTTCGTTTTGCGGCTTTTACCAGTTTTGCAAAAACATACGGTGTAAAGTAGGAGCATTTAACAATTTCGCGGGTGTAGTTTTGTAGACCAATAAAGTCGAAAGCAAATTGCATATTTTGCTCATCACCTTGCTGTTTTATTTTTTCAATTCCTTTTAAAACAGGCACTTCATTTACAGGATAGCCCATGCCTAAAATAGGTTCAATAAAAAGGCGGTTTATAAAAGCATCAACACGTTTTGCTGCATTGATATGCCTTGTTTTATTTGAAAAAGGTTCAATATGCGAACATGAAAAGGTAGTGCCAATTCGTGCATTTGGTAAAATAGCCCTCAATGTTTTTGCTCCTGCAACAATGCTTAAAACAGCATGGTGCACAGCCAATAAATAATTTTTAATCCCAACTCTACCCGGAGCATGTATACCAAAAAAATAACCTGCGCCAGTAAATACCGCAGGCTCATTTAATACAATCCAGCTTGTAACCCTATCGCCAAAGTTTTGTGCACAAACTTGTACAAAATAAGTAAACCAGTTAATAATTTCCCGATTGGTCCAGCCACCCTTTTCCTCAAAAACTTGAGGCAAGTCCCAATGGTATATGGTAATCCATGGCACAATTCCTTTCTCAAGGCAATAATTTATTATTTGGTTATAAAATAAAATACCTTTTGGATTTACTTCACCTTCACCATTTGGTAAAACCCTCGTCCATGAAATTGAAAAGCGAAAATTGGGGATATTGAGTTGATGTACCAAATCAATATCTTCTTTATACCTATTGTAAAAATCGCTGGCTATTTCAGCGTTATCATTATTTAGAATCTTGCCCTTTCTTTTGGTAAAAGTATCCCAAATTGATACACCCTTACCATCAATATTGGTAGCACCCTCAATTTGAAAGGCTGCGGTTGAAACACCCCAAATAAAATGATCGCCAAAAAGTTGTTTGTGTAAAAGAGAGTCTTGCTGGGCAGATTCCATTAATAAATATCATGAAAATAAAGGGCCCAAATTGAAAAATACAATTTATATAAAAAAATTTATTGCAAATTAATACTAATGGATAAAAGAAGATTTAAAGGTGCTTAAAATTACGCGTCCTTTTAATAAGCGAATAAATTTGGCAATATTGATAAATAATTTCATTATCTGTAATTTTATTGATCCAAATTTACTTATTTGTATTAGTAATAATAAATGATTTAAATCATTTATTTATTAAATTATTAACAAATGCGCTTTCGGTTTAATAATATTATAATAACTTTAAATTTACACCATGTTAAGATACCTTGCACAATTGTTCAGATACGATTTGAGTATTAACCAGAGTTTATTTCATATAATTAAAACTTGCAAAGAACCGGATAAATCAAAGCAGCTAATGGCACATATGCTTGCAGCTCAGCAAGTATGGTTTAATAGAGCATTGGAGATTCCAGCCGGTAACATTGTTTTATGGCCTGAAATAGGTACCATGGATGTTGATTTGGTAGCGGAATTTGAAAATAGCACAGAAAAATGGTTGAAATTTCTGAGCGGATTAAAGGATGAGGATTTGGAAAAAGTAGTTAATTATAAAAATACGATTGGGGAAAGTTTTAACAGTAAGCTGATTGATATTATAATTCAAGTTTTAAACCATGGAACACACCACCGGGCGCAAATTGGGCAGTTGTTGAAAGCGCAAGGCATTGAAAAACTACCAATAACCGATTACATTTTTTATGTAAGGAATTTAAAATGATTGTTTGTGTAACCGCATTATTTACAATATTTGCCTAATAATTTTTACCAACCATGAAACTATTTTTAACAGCCATTTTAGCCGCACTACTTTTTTTAGGATGTTCAGAAAAAAAGATTCCAGATAAAGACCAAGAAAAGGCATTGTTTGATGAAGTTATTAAAGTACATGACGAGGTAATGGGTGCTGATGAGCATTTAGTTAAAAATAAAATGCTGCTCGATAGTTTGGTGAAGGTTGCAAAACCAACAGGTTCTACCGACTCGGCAAAATTATATTCAACCCAGTTAATGATTGCCGATAGTGCAATGAGTATCTGGATGCATAAATTTGATGCAGAAAACACAGGTAAATCTCATGAGCAAATTATGACTTATCTTGATAGCCAGAAAAAAGAAATTTCGAAGGTTAAAACTCAAATAATCTTTGCAATTGGTGCTTCTGACAAATACCTGAATAAAATAAAAACCAAATGAAAGGATACCTTATAGCCAGTTACAGCACCCTATTTTTTATTTTACTAAGCTCGTGTAATGTAAACAAGAATAAAATATTGCCTATTTTAGGTGATAGGAGTACTGTAACCAGGATAGTAGATGGTAAAACTACCGTTGATGCCATTTATAAAACAATACCTACATTTAGGTATGTTAATCAATACGGGGATAGTATCACCAATAAAAATCTTGATGATAAAATCTATGTGGCCGACTTCTTTTTTACCACCTGTCCTTCTATTTGCCCTGTAATGGCACGTAATATGCTCAATGTTTATAATACCTATAAATCAACCGGTGATGTCAAAATATTATCGTACACCATTGATCCCCAGCACGACAGTGTGCCTATTTTAAAAAAATATGCAGACAAGCTTAACGTCAACGGGAATATGTGGTGGTTTTTACGGGGTAGAAAAGATCAAACTTACATGCTTGGCAAAAGCTATTTGGTATCAATAGAAGAAAAGAACCCTGCTGGTGAATATATTCACGATGGATACTTTATTTTGGTTGATAAACAGAAAAGAATAAGAGGGATGTATATGGGTACCAAACCTGAAGAAGTTGCTAAATTGGTGGAGGACATAAAAACCCTGAAAGAAGAGTATACTAACCAGGCCACCAAATGAAGTTTAAAATAATTATTGTTATTGGGTTGGTTTTATTAGTTATTAACTCCGCTTGCCAAAATGAAGGACAGTTGGAATTTGCCAGATATTATTCGGCAGGAAGCTTGGTTTACCAAAGTAAGTGTCAAAATTGCCATGGTAAGAATGGTGAAGGATTATTAGCCATGATACCTCCATTAACAGATACAACTTATTTAAGAATCAATAAGGGCAATTTAGCTTGCTTAATAAAAAATGGTGTCAAGGGCAAATTTTTGCTCGTAGGAAAGCCTTTTGAAGGTAATATGCCTGCGAGCGGATTAAACCAAGTTGATATTGCCAATGTGCTTACCTATGTTGGTAATTCATTCGGAAATAAATTAGGAACTATTTCGATTGAAGAAGTTAACAATGATTTGAGCATATGTAAGTAAGCTAAATGCTATTTATAGCAGCTAACTTAAACCAAGCTACTTATAACTCAAAATTCCCCAATTAATAAAAAGCTTTTAAAATGTATATCTTTGATGGGCAAAACGTTCTATCGCTTCTGGCTTCTGCCTGAAGAGGAAAGTCCGGGCAACAAAGAGCATCCTGCTTCCTAACGGGAAGGCGCCATACAGCTGGCGACAGAAAGTGCCACAGAAAATAAACCGTCGGCCAATTGGCAGATAAGGGTGAAAACGTGAGGTAAGAGCTCACGGCTTTTTCGGGCGATCGAAATCGCGGTAAACCTCAGGAGTTGAAAAACCAAATAGGTCTTGAAATGGAGCTGCTCGCTCCTGTTTATTCTTGCCTTGCAAGTATTACGTCAGGATGGGTAGGTTGTTTGAACCTGTTAGCAATAACAGGGCTAGATTAATGATAGAAACCATTTGTAATAATGTAATTGAATCAAATGGTACAGAACCCGGCTTACAGATTTGCTGCTGCATTTACAACCCTTTCGGTAAAACGGAAGGGTTGTTTATTTTTTAGTACACTTTGAATGATGAATTTACAACTTAGTGGAAAATAATATAAATTTTTGTAAATTGTGGGCAATAAATTTACCCTGAAAGACAATGTAAATAAAAAAGTGTTCATTATTAAGTACACTTAAAGCAAAGTGTATATATTATAAGGCAACTTAGTTGTTGAATGTTTGTTATTTAGTACACTGCAAGCAAAATATATATATTAGAAGGCAATTTTGGGCAAAAATGGGTAGTTTATAAATATATTATGTATATATTTATTCAATTTTTAATACTCCATTAATTCTATAGTTTATGATGCCCAAAATTTTAATTATAGATAATGAAAGGGCAATCCGCAATACGCTACGTGAAGTGCTTGAACTTGAGGGTTATGTAATTAACGATGTTAATAATAGTGCCGATGGTTTAGCCTTAATTCGAAAAAATGAGTACAGCCTTGTTTTGTGTGATGTTAAGACGAACTTAAATGGAGGTATGGACGTACTCACTGAGGGTCTAAAAATCAATCCGGATTTACCTTTTATCATGATTCCTAGTCATGGTACTGTTGAAATGGCGGTAGAAGCTAGCAGAAAGGGTGCGTTTGATTTTATTACTAAGCCACTCGACCTAAACAAATTACTTATAACGGTTAGAAATGCGGTTGATAGGAACAATCTTGTTACTGAAACCAAAATTTTAAAACGCAAAGTTTCAAAAGTAACCGAAATTTTGGGCGAGTCGGAAGCAATAATTAAAATTAAAGAAACAATTGAAAGGGTTGCTCCTACCGATGCAAGGGTTTTAATAACCGGAGCAAATGGTTGCGGTAAAGAATTGGTAGCTCGCTGGTTGTATGAAAAATCTCACCGCAACAAACAACAGCTAGTAGAAGTTAATTGTGCTGCAATACCTTCTGAGTTAATAGAAAGCGAGCTATTTGGCCATGAAAAAGGTTCATTTACATCGGCTGTTAGGCAGCATATAGGTAAGTTTGAAGCCGCAAATGGTGGAACATTATTTTTGGATGAGATTGGTGATATGAGTCAATCCACTCAAGCAAAAGTATTAAGGGTTTTGCAAGAAAATAAAATTACAAGGGTAGGAAGCGAAAAGGAAATTAATATTGATGTGAGGCTAATTGCCGCAACCAATAAAGATTTATTTAAAGAGATTGACAATGGTAATTTCCGAATGGATTTGTACCATCGTTTAAGTGTAATTTTAATCCATGTTCCATCTTTATCAGAGCGAAGGTCGGATATACCCTTACTAGTACATAGTTTTTTAAAAGAGATTTGCTACGATTATAGAATGCCCGAGAAAAAAATAAGTCTTTCTGCTTTAGAAGCCCTTAAAAACTTACCCTGGTCTGGTAATGTACGTGAGTTAAGAAACATGGTAGAAAGACTTATTATTTTGAGTGATAGTGTAATTACTGTAGCAAATGTTGCAACATTTGCCAACCCATCTTCTGTTTCTGTGCAGATACCAGATAACCAATCAAAAAAAATTGATTATAACCAGTTTTCTAATTTCCAAGATTATAAAGATTTTTCGGAAAGAGAGTTTATTAAATTTAAGCTTGTAAAAAATAATTGGAACGTATCAAAAACTGCCGAAGAAATTGAAATACAACGTAGCCATTTATATAGTAAAATTGAGAAATACGGTTTAATTAGAAACGAACAGTAATAAAAATCCTGTCCTGAAATTTTAAATGGTATTATAAATGTTTGCTTTTGTTAAATAACCTCAAGTTATTAAATTCTTATTTGCATTTTATCCTTAATAGGCCACCTTTTAGGCTGGTTTAAAGTATTTCCAATTTAAATCAATGGAACCACCAAAACAGGTATTTCAGAATGTCTGATTACATGCTCTGCAACACTTCCCATTAATAACCTATCAAAGCCGGAACGTCCATGTGTTCCAATCACAATTAAATCTGCATCAAATTCTTTACTACACTTGATAATTCCATCAGCAGTAGACCCAAATTCATTAAAATGAGTTACTTCCAAATCGCCGGCAAGCTTTTTAATAACTGAATTGATGATATCTTCTGATGTGTTTTTTTGAATATCCAACAACTCGACACTTTCTATTCCTAACCCATCAGTTGGTAATCCCATAATCGGATCGGCGGATGATGCCAAAGGTGGCAGCAAAGCTGGTTCAATAATGTTAACCAATCCAATTGATGCATTAAATTTTCGTGCTAAATCAAAGCCATAGGTGGCTGCGTGCTCTGCAATAGTTGTACCATCAATTGCGATCAAAATCCGTGTTATTTTCATAATCCTTACTTTATATTATATAAATATAGTAACAACCATCATTGAAAATAGTTTAGCAATACAAAATAATATTATAAATAATTAGTCTTAATCTATCTGATTATACATTAATTATTTGAAGGCTTTTTTAATGATATTCCAAAGGTAAATTGAAAACTACTCAAAATGGTATTGCTTGAGCCATAATTTGATCCATTTTCAATCCCTGTTAAACTTCTATCTAACACTATTCCAAAATTATAACGCCCAATTTTGTAATTGCCACCGGCTGATAGTCCGTAAGTAGGTTTACCACCTAAATATTTGTCAGGTCCGGGCGCTGAGAAAGAATAATAATTTAACTTCTGATTATCGTACGAAACAGAACTAACTTGGTCATTTACATCAATTACCATTACGGGAAGTATAAGCGTAGGCCCTGCAAATAAACTGATTTGATTTGTTAAGTTATAAACTACATGAATGGGCAAATCAATTGTATATATTTTTTTGGAATTAACATCTTTTAAAAATTTAATAGAATCAGGAAGAATAACATTTGGAAATTGATACTCAACTTTTGTGTTTCTTGGAACCATAAATTTCATTTGTGCGCTTATGGTCCATTTGTTATATAACTTATAGTTTGTATAAATTCCAAAAAATGGGCTTACGGGTGGTGTAGCATAAATATTTGAACCTTGGTTATAAGCATAATAACTATCAGGATTGTTTAAACCAACTAGCAAGCCATAATCTACCAATTTGAAAATTTTCCATATCTTAATTTTTGTTTGCAGCTTTTTATTATCAAAATCATCCTCTTTTATATTCAATCGAACTATTTTTCCTATTGGCTTTAATTTGGCTGTATCAATTATGAAGGGTTTCGATTTATAAAACACCAATTTATCTTGTCTATAAGTTTTAATTATTTTATTTCTATTTCTACCAGTTAAATAGGTTGATTCTTCCAGGCTTGCTCCATCAATTTGATCCAGCTTATTAGTTAAATATCCTTTATTAGTTTTTTTATTTTCTACAGTACTTCTTTTTTTCCTGGCGGTTTTCTTTTTGTTTGTTTGAATGATAGAAACCGCACTATTTTGCGTTTTTCTGCTTTCAATATTCACTTTTTCAATCCTTTTCTTTTTACCAATAACAGTATCTTTATGGGTATTTGAACTTTTTAAATTAAAAAAAGTTAAAGTTGAATCCTGATTAGGTATTGCTTTTTTAACTGGCAAACTACTTTTTTCTTTTATTTTTTCTTTGTTATTTATGGGGGAAACCCAATTATTAACGGCTAATCTCTGAGTTATATTTATAGTATTTTTTGTGGGTTTAAGTAAACTATCTGCAGATGATTTAGTTATTAAACTTTGTTTATTAGACTTTAAACCTGATGGATTTTTTGGAGCAAAATCAATTATTGTATTTGAAAATAATGGTAAACTATTATTAATTCTTAATTTATTATTGTTAAAATTTGGATTTGTAATTTCTTTGCTATCAATAGCCGCAGGTTTTAAATTTTTGCCTTGCGCTGTATCAGTTTTTAGCTGCCTATTTGAGGTAAGTGGTGATCCTGAATTATAAACTTTTAGAAAATCAGTAAGGTTTTCCGCTTTCACATTGCCCTTTGCCTCAGTTGAATGAATGAATAAATAACTGTTTAAGGCCAATTTATCAAGGGTAACACAATTATTAATCATTCTATTTTGATTACTATCAGTTTTAAAAAAGTTGTAATGTTTTTTTTGCTGAATTGGATGATGCTTATTTTGATAAATTTGATGTGTTTTAACTGCGTGAGTTACTACCAAAGTCATTGCAGCGGCCGAGAAGGAAACAAGCATTAAACTTAAAAGGTTTAACTTTTTGGGAGGAGGTAATAAAAATAGTTTATCACTATCTTTTTGGGGCATTTCCCTGTCCAAGATGGCTTCCATTTCTGCCCAATCAAGCTGAGGATCGTCAATTATAGGGAGACTGTTTCTTTTAAGTTGCCATAAATTAAGCTTCTTTAAATAATTTCTCATCGTACTAATTGCCTCCTTTCTTCCAACTTACCTATTAAATTATTGGAATTTTCGAGCAAGAACCTTAATTTACTTTTCGCTTCTGCCAGATGCCAGCGTGACGTGCCTTCACTTATATTTAATTTCTCACTTATTTCTTTATGCGAAAATCCATCAATAACCGATAGGTTAAAAACAAGTTGTGTGGCCTGCGGTAATTGTTTTATTTTTTGTAGAATATCTTCAAAAAATAATTTTTCAAGAATAGTTGGAGATATTATAATTTCATTTTCAATTTTCTCAATTATTTCAAGGGTATTAAATTTAAGCTCCTTACGTAATAAGTCTATCGAAGTAAAAATCATAATCTTCCTTATCCATCCTCCTAAATCCCCTTTTTCAAATTCAAAATTTTGTATCGATTTAAATACTTTTAAAAAACCCAGGTTAAAGGCCTCTTTAGCTAGTTCTCTATTAGGTAAATAATTGTAGCAAACCTTTAGCATATCGGCATGGAATAACTTATAAAGGGCTCCTTGAGCCAATCGGTCATTTTTTATACATCCATTAACTAGCTCTTCAGCCTGCTTTCTAGTAAGATACATTAAAAAAAATTATCCTTATTTATAAGGTCTTCGTAAATGTTGATTAGTTTGTTGGGCTAATTTTACATTTTTTTTGAGTAATCACAATTAATGCTTAAATAATAAAGTTAGCGTGAGATCTTTCTAAATTCATATTTTATAGCATTAATTGTGATAGGGTTTAAGTTTAAAAATTGCGATAAGGTTTAATTTTATTGTCGATCAGGTTTAGATTAGTTTTTTAAATTTTTGTATTTTGATTATAGTTAATTTACAGTGTATGATGTTTTACCCATTTCAATTGGTTTTTTAATTAATCCAAACGATCTGGTATTTTTTGTGCTCCTAGTTGGTAAAACTAAATAGCTAAGGATAAATAAAACCAAAAAGGCTATGACACTAAGTTTAATTGTTTTCATTAAAAATTATTTCAGTTTAAATATCTTTAATCTCTTTAATAAGCTCTTCGTTAAGTAGAAGCGAAACGTTGGGTATAAAATATTTTTTTTTGAAAAAATTAAATTTGTTCAGCCAATGCAAATACTCTTTTCTTTTTGCATTATAAAATTCCAATTATTTTCCGTTCTAAAATTTACATATCATAAATTATTTCTGTAACTTGCCGTTTTCTACGTATAAAAACCAAGGCCATGACAGAGACGCTTGAAATAACGGTTACTAAAACAAAAAAATCACGTTTAGAGGAAACAGATTTTAACAATTTGATTTTTGGACATACTTTTGCCGACCATATGTTTATGGCCGATTATGCAGATGGTGAATGGAAAAACTTTCAAATTGTTCCCTACGGTGAAATAGGTTTGAGTCCGGCAATTTCTTCATTGCATTACGGTCAGGCATTTTTTGAAGGTTTAAAGGCATATAAGCATGCTGATGGCAAGGTTTCTGTTTTCCGTCCAGACAAAAATGCAAAACGATTCAATAAATCAGCGGGACGTTTGTGCATGCCGGAACTTCCTGAAGAGATATTTGTACAAAGCATAGCCGCCTTGGTTGATTTAGATCAGGCTTGGGTACCTGCAAAAGCAAACCATGCCTTATATATTAGACCATTTATGTTTGCTACCGACCCATATTTGGGCGTAAATCCATCCCATACCTACAAATACATGGTATTGATAGGACCTGTTGGACCATATTTTTCAAAAACTTTAAGGGTAAAAATTGAGACATACTTTACTAGAGCTGCCGAAGGTGGTATGGGTTATGCCAAAGCTGCAGGCAACTATGGAGGAGCTATGTTACCCGGACGTAAGGCTGCGGAAGAGGGTTTCGACCAGTTGATATGGACCGATGCCAAAGAGCATTTATTTGTTGAAGAAATGGGCGCTGCCAATGTTATGTTTTTATTGGATGGTAAATTAATTACAGCCAGTACAAGGGATACCATTTTAGAGGGTGTAACCCGCGATACCGTTATTACTTTAGCAAAAGAATGGGGTATACCAGTTGAAGAGCGTCGCGTATCTGTAGCCGAAATTATTGAAGGCGCTAAAAACGGTAAACTTACAGATGCATTTGGCGCAGGTACTGCAGCAACGATTGCCTCTGTTGGATCAATCAGCTATAATGGCGAAGAATATTTTTTAAGTGACCCTAAAGAAAGGGAATTCTCACAAAAATTATTAAAAACGCTTGACGGTATACGTTATGGCAATACTCCGGATACTCATGGTTGGAATTATATAGTGCATGAATAATGGAATTATTTTAACCTCCATTTAAATTTATAAATAAAATTAGAAATGCTGTTCCAAATAAATGGAGCAGCATTTCTTTTATTCGCTATATTCATATCTATATGGGCTTGTTTTTTTTATTTTTTCCATTACCCGAACAATACTTTCTTCAATAGTTTCCAATTGTTTCTTATTAGTTACCTCAATAAAAGCAAGGTTATATGCTTCAAGCGCATTTGCCCATTTTTTGTTTTTCTCATAGAACAAAGCTTGCAATTCAAAAATGCTCGCTTTGTTGATGCCAGGAATTTGGAAGGCTTTCAACATAATCTGATCAACCTCATTTTCCAGGTTCATGAAAACAACCAGGTGTAAAAAATGAAAATATACATCCGGAAATAAAGGCTCAAGTGCAACACAGGTTTTAAAATGATAACCTGCGGTTTTATAATCCTTTAATTCATAATAATATAACTTACCAATTTGGTAATGTGCCCTAGCGTAAAATGGGTCGTCTTCAATAATGGCGTTTAACAAATTCAGTGCTTTAGGGCTTTCACCATAGCAAACCTGTTCCATCGCCTGTAAATATTTTTCCTCAATTGTATAATAAGTGTCCATAAAAATTTAATCATAATAATAGAAATACCCTATAGTAAAGCTATTATGCATAAAATGTAAAATTGAATTAATTGAGTTGGTGGGAAGACTTAAACAAATGCAAAACTTCCCCTATGCGCACATAACGAGCACATATTTTGGATTATGGTAGAAGTTTTTTGAAGTAGCATTTTATTTAATTTTTTGCAAATGTAGGATGATTTTTAAAAAAATGCAAATATCAAATCATCTCAAAAAAATTAGCTTTAAGGCTAACCATTAAGAAAAATCAATTATTATATAAAAATAAACCGAATGGCTAAATGGGAATGAAAATTAAACCTTCAAAAAAGTTTTTTTATTATATAAATAGTTTAAAAACAACCACTTAATTAGCACAAAAGTAATGGCCAAAATTACTGCGCCCCAAGGCTTTCCGGCCAAAACTCCTAGCCAGCCAAACAGGCTATCATTGGTATAATTCCATTTAATAATATGTCCCGACAAGTAAATAAGTATGGAGTTCATACCTATAACTTTAAAAAAGAAAGCCCATTTTTTATAGCCCAATACATCAATAATGTAGTAAAACAAACCCAATAATATTAAGCTCAATCCACCCACGTGCAATACAAACGAGCTACTCCACAAATTTTTGTTAAGTGGGAAATCTAAACTCCATGCCCATGCTAATAATAGAAATACTAAGCCTAGTAATCCTAAGCACAATGCTTTTACAGTTGGCTCTAATCCTGATTTTTTTAAGAATGATCCGGTTAAAATGCCCAAAAGCCCTGTGCTTATTGCCGGAATGGTTGAAAACAAACCCTCAGGATCGTGCATGCTAATTTTAGTACCCGGATAAGGTACATATAACCTACCCGGAAGAATTAGCCTATCCATATAAGATGCAAAGTTGCCTTGTGGGCTAAGGTCGCCCATGTGGAAACCCGGTGCCGATGTGAATTTTAAAAGCAGATAATAGCCAACTATAAAAAACCAGAATAATGCTATTTGTGCCCATTCTTTGGTATATAAGTAAAAAATATTGGCAAATAGATAAGCAATCCCAATTCGGCCTAAAACACTGGCAAACCTTATTTGCGCTATTGGCTCAATTTTTATTCCATTGTTTATAAAAACACCTAATGCTACCAATATGAGGGCTCTTTTTATAACCCTTAACAATAGCTGTTCTCTGGTTTTTCCTTTTTCTAGCTCTCTACCAATGGAGAATGGTGTTGATACCCCCGCCATAAATAAAAACAAAGGGAAAATTAGATCGTAAAGATGGAAACCATTCCAATCAGGATGGGTAAACTGCAAAGCCAAAGCATTCCAAAAAGGAGAATGAGTTGCATGTGATAATTCTTGAATTATTTCATCTGCACCCATAATCCAAAACATATCAAACCCTCTAAGGGCGTCTAGGGAATATAAGCGGGTGCTGATATTATTCAAAGCACCTTGGTTGGGTACAGCTTGATCCATATTTATTGCGGTTTATAATTGAAGTGAATGTACTTTTTAAAAATAAAAAATCAAAATTATAACCAGTTTTTAATAAATTATTTTTAAATCTTGCATTAAAAATAACACTTATTAAAAATATTAAAAAAGTTTTTGCAATTAAAATAAAATTGTCTATAATCGTGATTGATAACCAATTATAAATTTCAAAACCTCAACTCCAGGCCAATTTAAAGCATTAGACTTAATTTTGCTTTGTGACGATTTGATTCTTATAACCCAAAAAGCATAGTATGAAGTTATTTTTTAAGATTTTAAAATACCTGGTAATTGGTATTTTATCATTAGTTGTCATGATTTTTATCGGACTACAATTTTATTACCAAACCATCAATTTTAAAATGTCGCAGCCGGAAGCCATTGCAGATTCTGCTATCTATAAGCCGGTTGTTAATGCCACAACGCATCCAGTATTG
>CAIYNX010000155.1 GCA_903927645.1 uncultured Mucilaginibacter sp. | reverse complement strand
AGAAGTATTAAAAACAAAATCCTCAGGTATACAATTATTTTTCTCTATTTTATTATTATTTTCTTTTGTTCAATTGAGTTAAATTTCCTTGGTTTATTTGGTTATTCGCCAGATATGAAAGATATTAAAAACCCATATTTATCCTTATCTTCTGAAGTTTATTATGCCGACGGAACTTTGATTGGCAGATACTATAAAGAAAACAGATCGCCTGTTGACTACAAGGAAATTTCTCCAAATATTATAAACGCGTTAGTTGCTACTGAAGACATAAGGTTTTATAGTCATCACGGTGTTGACTTTTATTCATTTTTTACCAGCTTAGTTTCTACGGCTAAAGGAGGTAAACGAGGCGGTAGTACCATAACCCAACAATTAGCCAAAAATTTATTCGAAACCCGCAAAAAGAAATCGCAGGGGCTAATAAAACATATTCCTTTAATTAGGCAAATGGTATATAAGTGTAAAGAATGGTTAACTGCTATTAAAATAGAACATGTATATAACAAAGAACAAATTTTAACACTGTATTTAAATACAGTTCCATTTGGTAATAATTCATTTGGCATCAAAACAGCATCTTTAAAAATTTTCAATAAAACTCCTAATAAATTAAATCCTGCAGAAGCTGCTACATTGATTGGAATGTTAAAAGCTACTTCAACCTATAATCCAATAAATAATCCAAAACGCTCATTAGAAAGACGAAACGTAGTTTTAGGGCAAATGTTAAAATATGGTTATTTAAAAAAGGATGAATTTGAAGAGTATAGTGGATCGGCCATTACACTTGATTTAAGCTATGTTGAACATATAGGTCAAGGTGATTCTTACTTAAGACAAGCTGTTGAAAGATGGTTAAAAAAATGGTGCCATGATAATAATTATGACTTATATCAAGATGGTTTAAAAATTTATACAACTATTGACTCTCACCTTCAACAATATGCTGAACAAGCAGTTGCAGAGAAAATGAAAATGTTGCAAAAAAGGTTTGATAATTTATGGGGTAAGAAAAACCCATGGAGAGACCTGAATGGTAATGAAATAAAAGATTTTTTACCAAAAGTGGAACAACATTTACCAATTTATGCCTTGCTCCAAAAAAAATACAATTACAATACGCAATTGATAAATGAATATTTTGAAAAGCCAAAGCGTATGAGAATTTTCACTTGGAATGGTGAAAAAGATACCACATTTTCAAGTGCCGATTCAATTAGATATTATACTCGCATATTAAATACCGGGATGATGACTATTGAGCCATCAACTGGTAAAATAAAAGTTTGGGTGGGTGGTATTAATCATAATTATTTTAATTTTGATCATGTAAATCAATCAAAAAGACAAGCTGGTTCAACTTTTAAGCCTTTTGCCTATTTAACCGCATTGGATAATGGTTTTAGTCCTTGCGATAAATTTGTAGATAAGCCAGTATCAATAAAATATATTGATGAAGGAAAAGAGCAAGTTTGGGAGCCAAAGAACGCCGATTTTAAATTTTCTAATCAGGAAATGTCATTACGATGGGCTATGGGTAAATCTGTAAATTCTATAACAGCACAAGTTACCGAAGCTGTAGGTTGGGATAAAATTGTTCAATATGCACACAAGTGTGGTATTGAAAGTCAATTAAAAGCAGTACCATCAGTTTCATTAGGCTCAAATGATGTTTCAGTTTATGAGATGGTGCGTGCTTACAGTACTTTTTTAAACAAAGGTGAAAAAATAACCCCTCTTTTGGTTACAAAAATAACTGATCAAAATGGCGCTCTTATTGATGAATTTTCATTAAAAAAAGAGCGGGTATTAAGTGAAGAAACTGCATGGCTAATGCTTTATATGTTTAGAGGAGGCATGGAAGAGCCGGGTGGTACTTCTCAAGCGCTTTGGGAATATCCGGGCTTGTGGAAAAAAGACAATCAAATTGGAGGTAAAACAGGCACTTCTTCTGGATATGTTGATGGTTGGTATATGGGCATTACCAAAGATTTAGTAACAGGTATTTGGGTTGGTGCAGACGACCGAAGCGTTCATTTTACTACATCAGAAAGTGGGGAAGGTTCTCACACAGCCTTGCCTATTTTTGGAGCATTTATGGAAAAAGTTTATGCGGATAAAAATTCGGGTTATACGCCAGGGCTCTTTCCAAAGCCCTGGGTAAAAATCACCAAAAAATATGATTGCCCCTCTCCTCATTTAAAAACAGATACATTAAATAAAGATAGTTTACTAATACCTTTGAATGATTCATTAGGTTTACAACCAAAAGAAAACTTATTACCTGATAAATAATTTACCAGCTTTTTTTAACTAAAATAGTGATTTAAGTATTTCAAAATATAATATTAGGATAAATTAGACTTAATTAATCCGAGTATTTTTTCATGATTTTATACTAGTTTTGCAAAATGAAAAAATGGTATTTCTTATTTATTTTTTTAATCAATTCAGCCTTAATTTTTGCCCAGAAACAATCGGATCAAGTAGTGGTTGTTGATTCAATAAAAGTAAAATGGGGGAAAATAAAGATTGTTAACGGTGTTTCCATGCTTTCATCAAATGATATTATAGAAAACCTAACTTCATCTGCAAAATACTCAATACTTTTGAAAGCAATTGAAAATGCTGATTTAATAGAAACATTTAAAAGTAAGGGTCCAATTACTTTTTTTGCGCCAGATAATGAGGCATTCAAAAAGTTAGGAAATAATAAACTGGATAGTTTAATGTTACCAGCCAATAAATATAATTTAAGTTATTTATTAACATACCATGCCTTGCCTGGAAGGGTTACAATAAAAGATATTTCGAGAAAAATTAATTCAAATAAGGGCGAAACAACCTATACAACTATTGCAGGAAGTAAATTAACAGCCAGAATTGATAGTAACAGAAATATTGTTTTAATTGATGAAAATGGTGGAAAAAGTATCATTAATCATTTTGACATTCCTCAAAGCAACGGTATTCTACATACTATAAATACAGTTTTAGAACCAAAAGTAAAAGATATTTAATCTTTCAAAAAAACCTATATCTAAAAAAATACGTAAGACTAATTGTAAGGAAATTAAAGATCCTTCGTCTAATACAATAAAAGATATTATGATAAAAAAATCAATTTTAGCATTTGTTACACTATTTTGTTTAATAATAATTGGTTGTCAACAAACAAATGGCCAAACAAAGAATTATGATCCAAAGCGCAAAAAAAGTAAAAGTCCTATTGAATGGAAGAAAATATTAACACCAAATGAATACCATATAATGGTAGAAAGTGGTACAGAACCACCATACCATAATGAATATTTTAATAACCACGAAAAAGGAGTTTACGTTAGTGCGGCTACAGGAGATGTGCTATTTACGTCAGATGATAAATATGAAAGCGGAACCGGATGGCCTAGTTTTGTTAAACCAGCCGACCCCGCCAAAATTGAAATAGTTCATGACAGTAGCTATGGGATGGATAGAGATGAAGTAATTGAAAAAAGTACCGGACTGCATCTTGGCCATGTTTTTGACGATGGACCAACTGATAGAGGCGGTAAAAGGTATTGTATGAATTCTGGAGCATTCAAGTTTATTAAAAAGTAACTACTCGTCGTATTGAACTAATTGATGGTCGAATATAAGGTCTTACCCTTATTCCATTTTCGTAATTTAACCCAATGGTCAGGTCTACCCAATCGGGATTAACAGCCCTGATCATTTTTTCCTTTTGTGGTCTGGTAAATGTGCTAATTATCTTAAAACGCTCCATTGCCTGTTCTTCAGTGTTAATCTCTTCAAAATAAACCAATCGATTTAATTGTTGTGAATTATCAAAAAACAATGTTGGCATTTTTTTGTAAAAATCCAAGGTTTTTAAAAGGTCTGTACATAAACCTACATGTAAATTTTTGCGATTTCTGTCGGTGATTATATAAATAAAGCGTTTCATTTGATAATATTTTTTTGTAGTTTGAAAAATAATTACTAATTTTATTGGCATAAAAATACTAATATTTTTAGTAATTCCAAATTTTATGTCAAATATTCCATCAAATATTAAATTTTTACGAAAAAAGAAAGGCCTTACTCAACAGCAATTTGCTGATGAATTAGGAATAAAACGCTCATTAGTAGGAGCATACGAAGAAGAACGAGCTGATCCAAAATATGATTTACTAAAAAAAATAGCAATATATTTTGATATCTCAATTGATGATTTTATTAATGAAAGTATCGACGAAAAGTGGGTACCAGGTACCAAAAATCAAACATCTAATCTAAGGATACTAAGTATTTCAGTTGATAAAGAAGAAAATGAAAATATTGAATTAGTTCCACTTAAGGCGAGTGCAGGATATTTAAATGGATATGCAGATCCGGAATATGTTGCGCAACTACCAAAGTTTTACCTACCCATGTTTAAGCAAGGCACTTACAGGGCCTTTGAAATTAAAGGCGATTCAATGTTACCTTTGATATCTGGAACCATCATTATCGCTGAATATGTTGAAAATTGGTTTGATGTAAAACAAAATGAAACCTATGTTATTATATCAAAAAATGACGGAGTTGTATATAAGCGTATTGGTAATAAACTTAAAGATAACAATAAATTAAAGTTAATATCAGATAATCCGGTTTATGAACCCTATGAAGTTAAAGGGGAAGATATTTTAGAGATTTGGAAAGCAAAAGGATATATTTCAACTCATTTACCTATGCCAACCCCTGAACCAAATTTAGAAAGTTTGACTGCAATGATGGCACAAATGCAACGATCAATTTCAAATTTACAAAGCAATAATTAGTAATTGGATTTGAAGTTGTATATTTAAAAATATTAATTGCAACCAGGCTTTTTAATAAAATAAAATTT
>CAIYNX010000154.1 GCA_903927645.1 uncultured Mucilaginibacter sp. | reverse complement strand
CGCACAATACATTGGTCTTCGTCAAAAGCTATAAAACCACCGGAGCCCAACATGGTACCACTCACAAAACCACCATCAGATAATGACTCGTAGCTCATTAGCCTTGGTTCGTTGTTAATAGTTTTCAAGAATAAATTTGCAGGTAGAATAGGCACTGATGAACCACCAGCTACCACTGCTTTCAAGCGTTTGCCATTAGCAATACCACCGCAATATTCGTCAGAAAATAAAAACTCTTCAACAGGTAAACCTAAGTCAATTTCATAAACTCCTGGTTTGCGCACATTGCCACCTGCCGAAATTAGCTTGGTACCAGTACTACGACCGATGCCTATTTTTGCATACTCTTCGCCACCTTCATTTATGATAGGTACTACAGCAGCAATTGATTCAACATTGTTTACCACAGTAGGGCAACCATATAAACCGGCAATAGCCGGAAAAGGAGGTTTGATACGTGGGTTACCACGTTTGCCTTCTAATGATTCCAATAAAGCGGTTTCTTCTCCGCAAATATAGGCACCACCACCCGGCTGTACATATAATTCCAAATCGTAACCTGTGCCCAAAATATTTTTACCTAAAAAACCAGCATTTTTTGCTTCCGCGATGGCTTTTTCCAATATCCTTATTTGGGGCATCATTTCACCTCTTACATATATGTAAGAGGTTTTAGCACCCAATGCAAAACTTGCTACTATCATACCCTCCACCAATAAGTGTGGGATGTTAGTCATCAAGTAACGGTCTTTAAAAGTTCCGGGTTCTGATTCGTCGGCATTACAAACTAAGTAACGCGCTACACCCTCAGGCTTAGCTAGGAAACTCCATTTCATACCGGTTGGGAAACCCGCACCGCCACGACCGCGCAGACCAGACTTTTTAACTTCTTCCACCACATCATCGGGCGACATGGTTTTTAAAGCTTTTTCAACCGAGGCATAACCACCTTTTGAACGGTAAGTTTCGAAAGTATTGATACCCGGTACGTTAATATGTTCTAAAAGTAATTTGCGTGCCATTACTGTTAATAAATCTTTTTAGTTATCTTATAATAATTTATATGCCTCACTATGCAAACCGCCAGGACTACTACTACCAGAAAATTTAAAAATAGTGGATTTTTTTGCATCCCGCCGTCTTGAAAATTCATGGTAGTAATTACTACGGCCAATGTAAAATCTGATACTATTAAAACTGTTCTGGTCAATAAAATCACTATCCCTTCTTTTTCAAATTATCAATGAGGTTCTCTACCGATTCGTTTGTTAAATTCTCGTAAAATGTATATTCCGGACCAATTTGTAAAACCGGACCAAAACCGCAAGCAGCCAAACATTCAACCCCTCTCCAGCTAAATAAGCCGTCGGTAGTTACTTCGCCTTCTTTTACGCCCAAGGTTTTCTCAATATGATCCATTATTTTTTCGGCACCCACTAAGGCACAAGGACCGGTACGGCAAACCTCCAATACATACTTTCCTGATGGGCGTAAAAAGTACATGCTGTAAAACGAAGCTACTTCATAAACCTCTATAGGCTGGATGGTTAAATATTCTGCTACTTTATCCATGGCTGCAGTACTTAGCCACTGGTATTCGGCCTGTACCAAATGTAGAATTGGCAACAATGCCGATTTTTGTTTACCTGCCGGATAGCGGGCAACAATTTCGTCAAATTTTTTAATCAGCTCCTGAGAAAAATCAACAGGCGCTTGTGTTTCTTCAACTCTAAGCATCTAATTCTCCGGCTATAACGTTTAAACTACTCATATTAATAATCGCGTCAGACAGTAACATGCCCCTGCTCATTGGCGCATACATTTGATAATTGATAAAACTTGGTCGGCGGAAATGCAAACGATATGGCGATCTGCCACCATCATTTACCAAATAAAAACCAAGCTCCCCGTTTGCACCTTCTACAGAATGATATACTTCGGTATGTGGTGTTGGAATTTCGCCCATTACAATTTTAAAATGGTAAATCAACGCTTCCATATTATTATATACTTCTTCTTTTGGAGGAAGATAAAAATCAGGAACATCGGCATGGAATATATCTGAAGGCTCTTTTTCAATCTTATCCATAGCCTGTTCAATTAGGCGAAGGCTTTGCCACATTTCTTCGTTTCTAACTAGAAAGCGGCTGTACACGTCACCATTTTCGCCTACAGGTACTTCAAATTCCAAATCATCGTATGATGAATATGGATTCATGGCACGCACATCATAATCAACACCGGCAGCACGCAAAATTGGGCCGGTCCAGCTATAATTCAAAGCTGTTTCGGCACTCACGGCTCCAATATCTTTGGTACGATCGATAAAAATACGATTGCGGTTAAATAATGATTCAAATTCCTTTAAAACCAATGGATAGGTTTTTATGAACTTACGGATTTTTTGGAAAGCGATATGATTAAAGTTACGCTCAAAACCTCCTATCCTACCAACATTGGTGGTAAGACGAGTTCCGCAAATTTCTTCGTAAATTTCATAAATATCCTCGCGAGATTGGATAATGTATGTAAAACCTGTTAAGGCGCCGGTATCAACCCCTAGTATGGAATTACAGATTAAATGGTCGGCAATACGCGCCAATTCCATTAATATAATTCTCATATAATCTACACGTTTAGGTGTTTTGATACCCAAAAGCTTTTCAACTGTCATGTGCCAACCCATATTGTTTATGGGTGATGAGCAATAGTTAAGTCTATCCGTTAGCGGGGTAATTTGATAAAATGGCCTGTGCTCGGCAATTTTCTCAAAGGCTCTGTGAATATATCCAATGGTTGAAACGCCACTTACAATACGCTCGCCATCAAGCTGCAGCACATTTTGGAATACGCCATGCGTAGCCGGATGCGTTGGCCCTAAGTTAAGGGTTGAAAGCTCCGTTTGCGGATCGTTGTCTGTATATACCGGGTGGTTATGCATTTTATATTATCTCCCAAAAAAATAATCTTTTTTATCAACACGGTTAGGGTCTTCCAGCGGATGCTCTTTGCGCATCGGGAAGGCTTCCATATCATCAACATTTAGTATTCTGCGTAAATCCGGATGCCCGTCGAATATGATTCCAAAAAAATCATAAGTTTCACGTTCCATCCAATTAGCACCATTCCACAAGGTAGTTGCGGTAGGGATATGAACATCACCCTCTTCTAAAAAAACTTTGATCCGTACCCGTACATTATTTACCAAACTATGTAAGTGATAAATTACACCCAGTGGTTTTTGAAGCTCGGGATAGTGTATAGCAGTAATATCTGTTAAAAATATAAACTCGAGTGCAGGTTCGTTTTTAAACCAAGCAAGTACATCAATAATTTCATTTTTGCCGGTTTCAAAAGTTAGTAAACCAAAAGGCTCACCAAGGGTAGTTACCGTATCATGGAACTTTTCGTTAACCTTATTTAAAAGCTCTTCGTTTGTAAGTTTGCCCATTGTTTTATTGTATACCGTATGAAGCCAATAATTGTTGATATTTAGGTTCGGTTCTGCGGCGACCGCTTTCTGATTTAACCAATTCCTGGATATGCATAAAACCATCAATTATGGCCTCCGGCCTTGGCGGGCATCCCGGAACATACACATCAACAGGAATAATTTCGTCAATTCCTTGCAGTACAGAATAGGTATCAAAAATACCCCCGCTTGAGGCACATGCTCCAACTGCCATTACCCAACGAGGCTCGGCCATTTGAAGGTATACTTGCCTTAAAACCGGTGCCATTTTTTTTGCAATGGTTCCCATTACCATTAACAAATCGGCCTGACGAGGAGAGAAGCTTAAACGCTCGGCACCAAACCTGGCCAAATCATAGTGTGGCGACATGGTAGCCATAAACTCTATACCGCAGCATGAAGTTGCAAAAGGAAGCGGCCATAATGAATTTGCCCTCCCCATACCAATAACTTTATCAACCGAGGTGGCAAAAAAACCAGCACCCTCTATTCCGGCAGGCGCATCAACTAATTGAATATTATCCATAAGTTATATCGAACAAAATTCCGTTTTTCTATTATTATTTATGTGGTAATCCTTTTTTAACTTCAATATGAGTTTTCAAACCACTTTAATATCTTAATTGTTTGAATATCAGCTCGTCAAAAAATCACCTTTTGTATTACAAAACTACGATAAATTAATTGCTTAGAATAAATATAACAATACGTAAATTTATTTAGAATCAATCCAGATAAGGTATAACTTATCTATCAAAAATGCTGTTTTTATTTTCCCTACTATCAGGAAAAAAGGGCATCATTATAAAATGCCAGATCAAGGTTTAATTTAATCCCAATCGAGGGCGCCTTTTTTTATTACGTAAATAAAGCCAAGTAATAAGGTAGCCATGAAAATGAACATTTCAATCAAGCCATCCTTACCTAAATCTTTAAAATT
>CAIYNX010000153.1 GCA_903927645.1 uncultured Mucilaginibacter sp. | reverse complement strand
ACACCCAAACCCAAAAAGCACCACCACGCTATTGCAGAAAAATGTAATAAATTATTTTGTTGATAAACACAAAATACCAAAGAAAACATGGTTGCCCCCAATAAATTATAAAAAACAAATGTAATGGTATCAACCTTATCAATAATTGACTTTGTTAACAAAATATAAACAGCATATAAAAAGCTCGAAAAAAGAGCCAAAACAATTCCCTCGTTTAATTTTAACTGCCAAATATTTTGATATCCGGCCAAAATAATAATACCGGCTATAGCTAAAAAAGTACCCAACCAAAACATTACACCTGAAAACTTTCTGAATAAAATTAAACTAAGCAATCCCACCCAAACCGGCGATAAATTAGCAATTAAGGTTGAAACTGTGGGCGAAGTTTTTGTTAAGGAAATATTCCAAACTGCAATATCAGCTCCAAAAATAATACCTCCGGTTAAAGCTATTAATAATGCATGTTTGCCAATTTTGAATTTTCCATTTATTATACAATAGGGAGTAAGGCATAACAACGCAATTAACATCCGATAAAAGGCCGCACTAACAGGGGGAACATGTGCCACCAATACCAAAATTGGCGCAAATGATATACATAATATGCCAATAATCAGACTTAATTTGGGGTTCATATGTTAAATTTACCTCCCAAAGGTTTAGGTTTTAAAAAAGTAATGGCAATACCAAATAAAACAATCACACTGCCTATAAGTTCGGTTATTCCTAATTTTTCGTTCAATAATAAGTAAGCCCAAAATCCGGCTATTACTGTTTGGCTCAATAAGGCTACCGATACTTTTGTTGATGGCAAATGCCTTAACCCATGACTAATAGTTAGCCAGCCAAATAATTGGCAAATAATACCCATACCCAATAGATTTAGCCAACTATTTACAGAAAAATGCATCAAATTGCTATGCTGAAACCCACATACAATTAATAAAAATATACTTGCAGCAAACATGCTATAAAACATAAAAGTTAAGGTGGCAATTTTGCCCAAAATCCCCTTACTTACTAAAATGTATAATGCATAAAAGAAACTTGCTAAAAGAGCCATGATAACCCCTTCACTCAGATGTAAATTAATTACACTATGATACCCAACCAAAACAATCATTCCTGAAATAGCTACAACAGTACCAATCCAAAAAAACAAACCGGCGTTTTTTCGAAAGATTAAAAAACTTATTAAACCCACCCAAAGGGGTGCCAGGTTTGCAATAAGGGTTGATAAAGTAGCGGCTATTTGGAAGAGTGAAATATTCCAAAAATAAATATCACAACCAAATATTAATCCGGCCAAAATAGCGATCAGTAAATTATTTAAGCCGATTTTTACATATCCCTTTATAATGCAATAGGGAGCTAACAATAACCACGCAATAAATACACGATAAAATGCCGAGGTAATAGGTGGAGTACCTGCTAACCTTACAAATATGGGCGAAAAGGATATACATATTATGCCTATTACCAGACTTAGTTTTGGGTTCATTAAGGGCAAACTTAAACAATTACTTTTTGTATGGTTTAAGATTTTTGAAATTACCTCACATAAAAATCATGAGGCTAAAAATTGAAGTATAATATAGTAATTAAGTTCATTGTGTTCCTTTTGGACTTATTAAATTTTAATCCCTAAAAATTTCTGTTTCAAACAATAGTACAAATAATTGTATTTTTGCCCCTCAAAATATATAATACATGGGCCAGCGAACAAAAATTAAAGCATTACTGGAGAGCGAACAAACCGATATTGAAGTTGTTGTAAAAGGATGGGTACGTACCTTCCGTAACAACCAGTTTATTGCCTTGAATGATGGGTCAACCAATAACAATATACAAATTGTAGTTGATTTTGAAAATTCCGATTCTGCTTTGTTAAAACGAATTACCACCGGAGCAGCTATTAGCGTTACAGGTACTTTAATTGCCTCATTGGGTAAAGGCCAAAAGTTTGAAGTTAAAGCAAAAGAAATAGAAATATTGGGCGATAGTGATCCTGAAAAATACCCATTGCAACCAAAAAAACACAGCCTTGAGTTTTTGCGCGAAATTGCTCATTTACGTTTTCGTACAAATACCTTTGGTGCTATTTTTAGAGTACGAAATAGCCTTTCATTTGCTATTCATCAATTTTTTCAAGAAAAAGGGTTTGTTTATTTGCATACCCCAATCATTACTGCTTCTGATGCAGAAGGTGCCGGTGAAACTTTCCATGTTACCAACTTTGACCTCGCAAACCCACCAAAAACAGAAAATGGAGAAATAGACTTTTCGCAAGACTTTTTTGCCCGACCTACTAACCTCACCGTATCCGGACAGTTAGAGGGTGAGTTGGCTGCCATGGCATTGAGTGATATTTATACCTTCGGACCTACCTTTAGAGCTGAAAACTCAAATACTACCAGACATTTGGCTGAGTTTTGGATGATAGAGCCTGAAATGGCATTTTATGATTTAAATGACAATATGGACTTGGCAGAGGCATTGCTAAAATACGTTATTGCTTATGCACTTGATAAAAACAAGGAAGATATTGAATTTTTATCGCAACGCTTAGAAGAAGAGGAAAAGCAAAAACCACAAGCCGAGCGTTCAGAAATGAACTTATTGCAAAAGCTTGAATTTTGCCTTAATAATGATTTTGAACGAGTTACCTACACGGAGGCTATTGAAATTTTAAAAGAATCGACCCCAAACAAAAAGAAAAAATTTCAATACTTGGTTGAAGGTTGGGGAACAGACTTGCAATCAGAGCATGAGCGTTATTTGGTTGAAAAGCACTTTAAAAAACCAGTAATATTAACTGATTATCCAAAAGAAATTAAAGCCTTTTACATGAGACAGAATGACGATGGCAAAACAGTAAGTGCCATGGACGTGCTATTTCCGGGCATTGGCGAAATGATAGGTGGCTCGCAGCGCGAAGAAAGGTTAGATAAACTGGAACAACGCATGGATGAAATGGGCATACCTAAAGAAGAATTATGGTGGTATTTAGATACCAGAAGATTTGGTGCTTGTCCGCATGCCGGTTTTGGTTTGGGTTTTGAGAGGCTGGTGCTATTTGTTACTGGGATGGGCAATATTAGAGATGTAATACCTTTTCCTCGATACCCTAAAAATGCGGAATTTTAAGTGAAATAATTAGTAAAGCATAATAAAAGGGTATCAATAAAAATATTTGTTTCTATTTTAATTGAGCACAATCTAGCATGCCAACCATTGAAATAAATACTTTCATAATTGCAAACATTGAGCGATGTTTTAACCTAGCCCGAAGCATAGATTTACATGTTGACTCGATGGCTAAAACCAAGGAAACAGCAATTGCTGGCAGAGTATCTGGTTTAATTGAATTTGGTGAAACAGTAACATGGCGTGCTAAACATTTTGGTGTTTGGCATACATTAACTTCAAAAATTACTGGTTTTGACTTCCCTTATTCTTTTACCGACGAAATGGTAACAGGTGCATTTAAAAGTTTTAAGCACCAGCATCTATTTTTTAGTCAAAATGATGGAACATTGATGATTGATATATTTGAATTTGAAAGTCCATTTGGCATTTTTGGTAATTTGGCTAATGTGCTATTCTTGAAAAATTATTTGCGCAAACTTTTACAAAACAGAAATAGGTTAATTAAAGAAAATGCCGAGTATTAGCATTCAATTTGAATTTTTCAAACAAACTCCTCTTGGCGCTTTTATAGTTATATAGAATATTAAATGAAAAAATACATATCCAAGTTTCATTACTTAACACAAGACTTGCCAAAGAGAAGTCATGTTGAACAAGTTAAAATTGCATGTGAAGCGGGAGCAAATTGGGTACAGTATCGCTGTATGACCAAAACCACTGAGGAATTAATAGCCGAAATAAAACAAATAGCCGAAATTTGTGATGAATGGGGAGCTACCCTAATATTAACAAACCATTATCATTTGCTTGATAAGGTTGATGCACAAGGTGTTCATATTGAAGATTTTGATGCCGATTTCTT
>CAIYNX010000152.1 GCA_903927645.1 uncultured Mucilaginibacter sp. | reverse complement strand
GAAAAATTAAGGATTGATAAATACCTATGGGCAATTCGTATGTTTAAAACACGTACGCTGGCTTCGGATGCGTGCAAGGCGGGGAGGGTAAAGTTGGAAGGGCAAAACATCAAACCATCGCACGAGGTACGGGTTGGCGAAAATTACCAAATATCAAAAGGCATTGAGCGTAAAGTAATTATAGTTACCGCTTTGCTCGAAAACAGGGTAGATGCCAAGACAGCCATTGATTTTTATCAGGATATTACTCCGGTTGAGCAAACCCAGGCCTTTAAATCAATGTTCCATGCTCCGATTTTAAAACGCGACAGAGGCACCGGCCGACCAACCAAGAAAGACCGACGAGAGATTGATGATTTGAAAGATGATTTTTTTATAAAAGTGGATGAAGAGAAAAAATAATTTATGTTTTAATAAATCTTCTTCACGGCAGAAGTATGCCAATTTTTAAAGGCTTTTTGGGCCTCATCTCTTAACAATTGTTCGCAAGGTATTTTGCGGTTTGGCATATCGCAATTCATTTCTTCATAAATAAAATAGTCGTCAAAGCCAATTTCGGCGGCGTCAACTTTAGTATTGGCATAGTAAATCTTATCAATCCGGGCCCAGTAAATAGCACCCAAACACATGGGGCAAGGCTCACAACTGGTATAAATTTCGCAACCGGATAAATTATAAGTATTTAACTTTTTACATGCAAGCCTAATAGCAGCCATTTCGGCATGCGCGGTTGGGTCATTTTCGGGTATTACTTTGTTGGCAGAGCCGGCAATAAGCACCCCATCCTTTACTATTACCGCACCAAAGGGACCTCCCAAACCATTTGTAATATTATATTCGGCATATTCAATTGCCATTTTCATAAATTCCTGATTCATAGTAATGCGATGTTGCTAAATGTATAAAAACAAAAAACCCCAAATCAAATTTGGGGTTTTTTGTTTAAAATTAAATTACCATTTACTTGGTAACCTGATTTTTATTTTTTGTCTTTTGTGTAAGCCTCGTTCAAACGTTTTAGCAATTCAGTGGTAATATCCAATGATTTATCGCCATATATTACAGTTGGGTTACTTCTTGAATAAGATAGCACCAATTTATATCCTTTTTCTTTAGCAAGGCTCTTTACCTGATCTGATAATTTATCAAATACTTTTCCTGCTTCAGTAGCCTGCATATTTTGGAATTCGGCAGCAGCATTTTGTGAACGCGATTGCCAATCCTGTTGCTCACGCCCTAATCTTTGCTCGGTTGTTTGGCGTTGATCGGCCGATAAGGTGTTCACATTTTTTTGGTATTCGGTAATTTCACGTTGCAAAGCTTGTTTACGGGCACCTAAATCATTTTCGGCCGATTTTCCTTTATCCTGTAAAGATTTCTGAACATCTTTAGCATACTCGTATTTATTTAAAATAGTATCTTGATTATAATACACATACGGCTCTTTATTTTCAACTGCCGGGGCTGTAGTTGGAGCCGCCTTCTCGTCGGTTTTTGTGTTGTTACAGGCTGCCATGCTTCCTGCAAGTAATATTCCTAAAGTAAATTTTGTAAAAATAGAAGCCGTAGTTTTCATTTTATTGGGTTTTTCCTGTATAAACTATACAAATATTTGATTTAATTGGATTGTAAAAAATTTTGACAAATATAGGCTTTAGCAACTATAATCCTAATGTTTTGCACAGCAAGTTTAACAAGCCCCTTATTTATCAACATTCGCGATATTTTGAGCTAAAATGCTTACTTTTGAAGGTTGTTGTTTTAACCAAATATGAGCGAAGAAAAAGAAGACAAATCAAATTACTCAGCAGATAATATACAGGTTTTAGAAGGTTTAGAGGCGGTGCGTAAACGTCCGTCGATGTATATAGGCGATACAGGTTTTAAGGGCCTACACCATTTAGTTTATGAGGTTGTTGATAATTCAATAGATGAGGCTTTAGCCGGCCATTGCGATACCATAAAAGTTACCATTTTAAAAGATAATTCCATCAAAGTGGTTGATAATGGCAGGGGTATTCCTACCGCCATACATACCAAGGAAAAACGTTCGGCGCTGGAAGTGGTCATGACGGTTTTACACGCAGGTGGTAAATTTGATAAAGACACTTATAAAGTATCGGGCGGTTTGCATGGTGTGGGTGTAAGTTGCGTTAACGCGCTTTCTATACATCTTACAGCCTTGGTTTACAGAGATGGCAAAATTTGGACACAGGAATACGAAAAAGGTAAACCCTTATTTGACGTAAAAACCATTGGCGATACCGATCAACGCGGTACTACCATTATTTTTAAGCCGGATGCCGAAATATTTACCATTGGCACCGAATATAAGTACGAAACTTTAGCCGCTCGTTTAAGAGAGCTAGCATTTTTAAATAAAGGCATAAAATTGACTTTAACCGACGAGCGTGACGCCAATGAAGATGGAACCTTTCCATGTGAAGAGTTTTATTCGGAAGGGGGCTTGCGTGAGTTTGTGAAGTATTTGGATGGTACACGGGTAGCCTTGATACCCGAACCCATTTATTTGGATGGTAACAAACAAGGTATACCGGTTGAGCTTGCACTACAATACAATGATACCTATTCGGAAAACGTACACTCGTACGTAAATAATATCAATACCATTGAAGGTGGTACCCACGTGGCTGGTTTTCGTAGAGGATTGACACGTACCTTGAAGGCTTATGCCGATAAAGAAGGCCTGCTAAAAAATATGAAAATTGAAATAACAGGCGACGATTTCCGTGAGGGATTAACAGCAGTTATTTCGGTAAAAGTAGCAGAACCACAATTTGAAGGCCAAACCAAAACCAAACTGGGAAATAATGAGGTAATGGGCGCGGTTGATATGGCGGTAGGCGAAATTTTAGGTAATTACCTTGAAGAGCATCCTAAGGAAGCTAAGATGATTGTAAATAAGGTGATTTTGGCAGCCACGGCACGCGCGGCAGCCCGGAAAGCCCGCGAAATGGTGCAACGTAAAAGCGTAATGGGTGGTTCAGGCTTACCCGGCAAGCTATCTGATTGTGCCAATAGTGATCCATCATTATGCGAGATTTACCTGGTAGAAGGGGACTCTGCAGGGGGCACTGCCAAGCAGGGGCGCGACCGTGAGTTTCAAGCCATTTTACCATTGAGGGGAAAAATCCTGAATGTGGAAAAGGCCATGGAGCATAAAATTTATGAAAACGAAGAGATCAAGAATATGTTTACTGGTCTAGGAGTGAGCATCGGTACACCCGAAGATGCCAAAGCATTGAACATAGCCAAACTGCGTTACCATAAAATTGTGATCATGACGGATGCCGACGTGGATGGTTCGCACATTACTACCTTAATTTTAACCTTCTTCTTCAGGTATATGAAGGAGTTGATTGAATACGGGTATGTATATGTTGCCTCGCCACCACTGTATCTTGTTAAAAAAGGCAAAGAGCAGGAATATTGCTGGACGGAAGAGCAACGTGACGCTGCCGTACAAAAGCTAAAAGGTGCAGGTAAGGAAGATAGCGTGCACATACAACGTTACAAAGGTTTGGGCGAGATGAATGCCGAGCAACTATGGGAAACTACCATGAACCCTGCCACCCGTACCCTAAAACGTGCTAGTATAGAAAATGCTGCCGAATGCGATCATACCTTCTCGATGTTGATGGGCGATGAAGTAGCCCCACGCCGTGAGTTTATCGAGAAAAACGCCAAATACGCCAGGATAGATACCTAGTAGATTTAGCTCATCGATATTTAAAAGTCCCTGGAATTGTTTTGGGGACTTTTTTTGTTTGGATGAATTGCCCTTTCATGCGTCCACGCTTGAAAGCAATCCGATTTAAGCGTCCACGCTTAAAATAACAGATAGGATATAATCCGCCTAGACGCTTAAAATCTATTATGTTCAAGCTTGGGCGCTTGAACTGGCGGTTGCTAACCATCTTTATTTATTAATAGAGTTAATCAATTTATATCCAGCAATTTCTTCCCAACGGGAGGCAAAGGGGCGGTAAT
>CAIYNX010000151.1 GCA_903927645.1 uncultured Mucilaginibacter sp. | reverse complement strand
TTGGCATATTTAAACGTTTCCATCAATTCCCGCTCATAACTGAATGTGCGATCAAACTGTTTTTCGGCACTTTGTTTAAATGCTACCCGGTCAAACTGACCAACCTTCTGTTTAATATTGAATTCAGCGGAGAGAGAGGGATTCGAACCCTCGGTACCGTTTCCAGTACGACAGTTTAGCAAACTGTTCCTTTCGGCCTCTCAGGCATCTCTCCGGGTGTTTTCAGTAAATCCTTTTTTTATAAAGGACTGCAAATATAGCAAAAGCCTTAATCCGTCAAAAAAAAATGTTTCATTATTGTCGCATCCTTTGGTAACAGCTTATTAATCTGTATAAATAATTAAATTTTGGCGCTGTGTTGTTACTTTTTATGCTTAACAGGCGTGTTTAATTGCCAAAAGTCTTAATAATCAATCCGCACGTGGTATATGCTCATGAGCATGCGCTTAAAAATGCTTTTAATGGTTTCAATATCCTTTAGGGTAATATTGCTATCCTTTAGTTGGTGCTGGTCTAGCTTGTACTGTACAATCCTGTCCACCAAGCTGCTAATGGAATGCTCGTCGGGCTCTTTTAAGGAGCGTGAGGCAGCTTCTACCGAGTCGGCCAGCATCAATACCCCGGCTTCTTTAGAGAATGGCACCGGACCGGGATAGCGGAAAGTATTTTCGTCAACAATGGTCTCCGGGAAGTTTTTCAAAAACGATTGGTAAAAGTAATCTACCCGCGTATCACCATGGTGGGTGCGTATAAAGTCGATCACAATTTCGGGCAGGTTGGCTTTTTTGGCCATCTCCACCCCTTTGCGCACATGACGTATAATAATTTGCGCACTCTCCTGATACGAAAGCTTATCGTGCGGATTAAAGCCAGAAGCCTGGTTCTCAATAAAATATAGCGGATTTTCGAGCTTGCCAATATCATGGTATAAAGCCCCTGCCCTTACCAATAAGGCATTGCCACCAATGGAATAAATAGCGTTTTCGGCCAAATTAGCCACCTGCAACGAGTGCTGAAAGGTGCCGGGCGCGGTAAATGCCATTTCGCGCAATAATGGCGCGTTGGTATTGGTGAGCTCTATCAAGGTAATATCAGATGTAAGCGAGAATACCTTTTCGAATATATAAATAAGCGGATAGGCCAGCAAAGTAAGCAATACGCTTACCACAAATGGCAGAAAGTCCATCCAATCAATATTGGCAAAATTGCCTTCCTTAATCAACGATATGCCAAGGAAGGAAAGAAAATAAATAAACGTAATAATCAATGCCGAAATTAAAAATTGCTCGCGCCGGTGCAGGTTTTTGATGCTGTAGATAGATACCATACCTGCTGTAATTTCAATAAAGGCAAATTCAAAGCTATTGGGTACAAAAAATCCGGCTATCATTACCACCAGTAAATGGATGTTAAGTGCCAAACGGGTATCAAACAAAATCCGGATAATGATGGGTACAATGCAATAGGGTATAAAATACAAATTAGGCAATTGGTATTTAATAGCCATAGAAAGTGTAAACAACAAGGCCGTTACTACCAGCAATATCAAACTCACCAAACGGTTATCATTAAAAATATCGCGCCTAAACAAATACAGAAACACCATGAGCAAGGTCATGGCTATGCCTACCAACAAAAACTGACCGAGCAATACCAAAAAGCGGTCGCCTTTTATTTTAGCATTATCCTCAAAGGCTAGTTTAAACGATTGCAATTTTTGGTACACCTCATCGCTCACCACCGAGCCTTTGGCAATAATTACATCCCCCTTTTGCACCATACCTCGGGTAATTGATAAATTATCAATGGCTTCCTTTTCAAGTCGGGTTGTTAATTTGTTATCAAAAAGCAGGTTGGGTTGCAAATGTTCAATCAAAAGCGCTAAAACAGGTTGTAGGTTAAACGCAGGTACGCTTTCTAAACTGTTTTTACTATAGGCAATGGCTTGTTCTTCGGTAAAAACATCCTGAAGGTTAAGGTCGGTACCAATGTTATTATTCAGGATGGTTATCTTAATATTTTCTGTGTTTTGCTTATTTTTTGGGATGGCGTTAATAATACCCTTGGTATAAATGGTTGCCAATAAATCGGCACAAAACTTAAAACATGTTGGTTTTAGCTGGTCTTTTAAACCTAGGGTTGGCCATTTTAAATCAAAGTCGTTTTTAAAATCGGTTTGTAGTTTTACTTCCAAACCACTGTTGAACTGATAAATTACCGGAGCAGTAAGTATGGCAGCATGTTGGTCGGCAACAATTTCATCCTGTGTTTTAAGTATGGCAAAACTGTATGGCGATATCAGGTCTTTTTGGTGCCAAATGCGACCCTTTTCAATATCATAGCTAAATTTTGCTTGCTTAGGTAAGGTCAAAACAATTATCGAAATACTGGCCAGTGTTAAGAGAATCTTAATATTGGTTGAGTATTTGCGCAATAATGCCTTTTGGCGCGAAGATGATAATTTTGCCATCTATTTATTTAATGGGCCAAATTTACCATAAGTTTCTATTTTTTTATTGTTTTATTAGAAACAAATTGATGTAAATTTTAAAATTTTAATAAAAATATGCCCAAAAAATTGAAATAAATCTACCTAAAACTATTCAATTTAAATTTAAGCGGTAATAAACTGCATTGATTTTAAAAAGAAATACGACCATTTTTATGCATAGCTTTACTATCAACAAAAACCTTAAATTTGACCCTTTGTTAATCAGAAAACAATGATGAATGAGGTAGTAATTGTAGCAGCCACCCGCACCCCCATAGGTAGTTTTGGAGGTAGTTTGGCAGGGTTTACAGCAACGCAGTTGGGTGGCTTTGCCATCAAATCGGCCATTGAACAGGCCGGTATTAATGCAAATGAGGTTCAGGAAGTATTGATGGGCAATGTATTATCGGCCAATATTGGTCAGGCCCCGGCTACGCAAGCCGCGGTTTATGGCGGTCTTCCTTACATTCCGGCAACTACCATCAATAAAGTTTGCGCATCGGGCATGAAAGCGGTTATGATGGCGGCACAAAGCCTCAGCCTTGGCGAAAAAGATACTATAGTAGCCGGTGGTATGGAAAGCATGAGCAATGTGCCCTATTATTTGGATAAGGCAAGAAATGGCTATCGTTTGGGTAATGGTGAAATTATTGACGGCTTGGTGAAGGATGGCTTATGGGACGTTTATAATAATTACCACATGGGTTCGGCGGCCGAGCTTTGTGCTACCGAGTGTAATATAAGCAGGGAGCAGCAGGATGCCTTCGCCGTGAGCAGCTACCAAAGGGCACAAAAGGCACAAGCAGCGGGTAGCTTTACAACCGAGATTACCCCAATATCTGCAACAGATAAAAAAGGAAACATAACCCATATTACAGAGGATGAAGAACCGGCAAGCGTAAAGTTTGAAAAAATAAGTAGCTTAAAACCTGTTTTTAAAAAAGATGGTACCGTAACAGCGGCCAATGCCTCCACCCTAAATGATGGGGCAGCGGCATTGATATTAATGACTAAAAGCAAGGCCGATACTTTAGGACTAACACCCCTTGCCAAAATTGTAGCATATGCCGATGCCCAGCAAGCTCCCGAATGGTTTACTACCTCACCGGCAAAGGCCATCCCTTTAGCTTTAAATAAAGCAAATTTAACAATTGATGACATTGATTATTTTGAAATTAATGAAGCATTCGCGGTTGTAGCCATTGCAAATAATCAAATACTCACTCTCAACCCCAACAAGGTGAATGTTTTTGGCGGCGCGGTATCGCTCGGGCATCCATTAGGGGCATCGGGTGCCCGAATTATAGTTACCTTATTGAACGTATTAAAGCAAAACAACGGAAGATACGGTCTTGCAGCTATTTGTAATGGCGGTGGCGGAGCTAGCGCAATTATTATTGAGAACCTTCGTTAAAATTTTTTAAAATTTAACTATACATTTTTATACCCAATTTGAACTCAATACCTCTTATATTGAAAAAAATATATTTTAATAACATCTGCCTTACAAGGTCAATCAGTATGAAGTTTTCTTTTCTTTTCCTCGCTATAATTTTTATAAATACTACCTGCTTATCGCAGATAGCCAAACCTGTAGTAAACCCATCCCTCAACAAGTTAAAGATGATGGAGGATAGTTTAGCAAAACTAAGTCAAAAAATAATAGATGGAGAAACTTTGGAAGAAAGAAATAGCGCCAACGAAGCTTTTATAAAAACTTTAAATACTGCCATCAATATCCCCTATTCGTACAGTTACCCTTTCGATTCATTAAAAACAGTAAGTGTATTAAAATCGCCCGATAAAAATTTTAAAATATTTAGCTGGTCGGTTGCCGATACAGGTGGAACCTACCACTTTTATGGCACCATACAAATGAACAGGGAAAAAGAAACGCCTTTATTCCCATTGGTTGATTATAGTAATAAAATTGCCAATCCTAAAGATACCATAACCAATAACCAAAAATGGTATGGAGCTGTCTACTATAAAATAATTCCGGTTTATGCTGCAAAACCCTATTATATTTTACTTGGCTTAAAGGGGAATAATTTAAGAACCACTAAAAAAGTAATAGAGGTATTATCATTCAGAAATGAAAAGCCAGAGTTTGGACGTGGCATTTTTGAAGGCAAGGGGAAAAATACCAAAAGGATTATTTTTGAATATACGCATGATGCGGTAATGCTATTACGCTTTGAGCAGGAAAAAAGTTTGATTGTATTCGACCATCTATCACCACCCGACGCGAAATTTAAAAATCAACCGGAAACCTATGGGCCCGACCTGAGCTATGATGGTTTTCAATTAAAAAATGGCAAATGGTATTTTACCGAAAACCTGGACATGCGCAATGTACCTGATAACCATGATATTGAATATCATGACCCAAAAAAACAGGAAGAATTTGATAAGCCGGCAGAGAAAAAACAATAAGCTTATTTTTTAATTAAGTTAAAAAATTTAGCTAAACAGCACCAGTAATTAACAATACACCAAATTATTAGCCTATTATTTATAATATTTCCAAAATTAAATTTGGTTTTAGAAGATTTATAGTATTTTAGTGAAATTTTATAAATTATATAATGAGTGAAACAACTGTTTTAACTTCCGAACCTAAAAAATCCAGATTTCCAAAAAGTGTTCCCTATATTATTGGAAACGAAGCAGCCGAGCGTTTTAGTTTTTATGGCATGCGTTCAATACTTACGCTGTTTTTAGTAAAACAGTTTTTTAACCCTACCGGTAATGCTGCCCTGGCACAACAGGCAGATGCACATGCTAATAAATTAAACCATTTGTTTGTAATGGTGGCATACGCCTTGCCATTTGTAGGCGGCATGGTAGCCGATTGGTTCACCGGCAAATACAAGCTCATTTTATATATCTCTGTTGTTTACTGTTTGGGGCATTTACTACTATCTATGTTTGATACAAGTTTAGGAGGCTTTGAAATAGGAATGCTGGTAGTGGCTATTGGTGCAGGTGGTATAAAATCATGCGTTTCTGCCAACGTAGGCGATCAATTTGATGCAAGCAACCAAGATTTACTTTCAAAAATTTACGGATGGTTCTATTTTAGTATCAATGCCGGTTCTATGTTATCAACCATTGCTATTCCGGCTACCTATCGGTTATTTGGCCCCAAATGGGCTTTCGGTATTCCCGGCATATTAATGGCTTTGGCAACCCTTATTTTCTTTTTAGGTCGTAAGCTTTATGTTAAAGTTCCTCCTCAAGGCGTTAACCGCAACAATCTTATTTTTATAACTTTTTATGCATTAACCCACATGAGTCAACGTAAACCCGGCGAGTCATTGTTGGATGTAGCCAAAGGCCCTTTTGACCCCGAAAAGGTAGAGGGCATGAAAGCGGTTTACAGAGTAATGGCAGTCTTCTTTTTCGCGCTTGCTTTTTGGGCTGTTTGGGATCAGTGTCTTTCAGAATGGACACTTTATGCAGCAAAATCAGACCGAAATATCAATTTGGGCTTTACCTCATTCATTATTGATCCGGGATCAGTTTCTACTGTAAATACAATTTTCCTGATGATATTTATTGTATTTTTTAATTATGGAGTATATCCTTTTTTCGATAAAATTGGCTTAAAAACAACCCCTTTGCGCAGGTTAGGTACCGGCTTGGTTTTAACAGCTTTATCGTTTGTGGTAATTGGCTTAACCCATAACAGCATTGAACATGGTGGTACCCCTTCAATTTGGTGGCAGGTATTTGCCTTTATGATACTCTCGGCAGCTGAAGTTATGATATCAATTACCGGTTTAGAGTATGCCTATACACATTCGCCAAAATCAATGAAAAGTACCATGACAGGTATTTGGTTCCTTGTTGTATCATTTGGCAATCTTATTACTGCGGTAGTAAACGGTTTTATTGAAAACGGAGGTTGGTGGGCACGTAACCTCAAAGGCGCAAATTACGAATGGTTTTTTGTCATATTTATAGGTGTTTTTACAATCGCTTTCTTTATTATTTCACCGCGATTGAAGGAACGTAATTACATAACAGATCCTTATATTGACAACCAAGTAATTAGCGATACTAATAACTTGTAAATAAACCACTTATTGTAAAAAAAAGTTAAACTTTAAAAAACAAAAAGGTTTTTATTTCCATTGCTATTATTTTAATTTATTTTAGCCGATATTTTTAAACATTTTCAGTGCCAGACAGCATAGTTATTATTCCAACCTATAATGAAAAAGAGAATATTGAACGGATGATCCGCAAAGTATTTTCATTGCCACATGACTTTCATATTCTAATTATTGACGATGGTTCGCCAGATGGAACTCAAACCATTGTTCGGAATTTACAAAACCTATATGTTGATACCCTCTTCATGGAATGCCGCTCAGGTAAACAAGGTCTTGGTACTGCATATATACACGGTTTTAAATGGGCAATAGCCAGGCAATACGATTATATATTTGAAATGGATGCCGATTTTTCACATAACCCTGATGATTTATTAAGGCTTCGCGATGCATGTGTTAAAGGTGCTGATGCAGTTATAGGTTCAAGATATATAAACGGTGTAAACGTGGTAAACTGGCCTATGAGCAGGGTGTTAATGAGTTATTTTGCATCAGTTTACGTTAGGTTTATAACAGGCATTAAAATTCAGGATGCTACTGCTGGCTTTATGTGCTATACCCGCAAGGTTTTGGAAACTATTGCACTTGAAAAAATAAAATTTGTTGGCTATGCCTTTCAAATCGAAATGAAATTTACAAGCATAAAATGTGGTTTCAATTTAGTAGAAATTCCGATAATTTTTACCGACAGAGTTTTAGGAAATTCAAAAATGTCGACCAGAATATTCAGAGAGGCCTTCATAGGAGTAATACAAATGAAATTAAACAGTTATTTCAGAAAATATCCCAAGGTATCAAATTGAAATAAGTAAAACGGAAACTTAAATAAAAATACTAATTTCGTTGGCAATGAATGAGCATCTGAATCCTGATGATGAACACCTCAGCCCTGCCGAGCGTGACATTGAAAAAGTTTTACGTCCACAGGCTTTTGAAGATTTTACGGGCCAACATAAAATATTAACTAATTTAAAAGTTTTTGTTCAAGCGGCAAGACAGCGTGGTGAAGCCCTTGATCATGTGCTCTTGCACGGCCCTCCGGGTCTTGGAAAAACCACCCTCTCCAATATTATAGCCAATGAAATGGGTGTGGGTATAAAAATTACTTCAGGCCCGGTTTTGGATAAACCCGGCGATTTAGCAGGTTTATTGACCAATTTGGAGCCTCACGATATCCTTTTTATTGATGAAATACACCGATTAAGTCCACTGGTTGAAGAGTACTTATATTCGGCTATGGAAGATTTTAAGATTGACATCATGCTGGAAAGTGGTCCAAATGCACGCTCAGTACAGATATCTCTCAACCCTTTTACCCTAATAGGCGCCACCACCCGATCAGGATTGTTAACCGCTCCATTACGAGCCAGATTCGGTATCAATTCGAGGTTAGAATATTATGATGCTAAACTATTAACAACCATTGTTTTAAGGTCATCAAGCATTTTAAAAACACCTATTACGGATGAAGGCGCTTACGAAATTGCACGCAGAAGCAGAGGTACACCTCGAATTGCTAATGCACTTTTACGAAGGACAAGGGATTTTGCCCAAATTAAAGGAAACGGAAACATCGATACAACAATTGCCAAATATGCTTTGAACGCTCTTAATGTTGATGAACATGGCTTAGATGAAATGGATAATAAAATTTTGTCAACCATTATTGAAAAATTTAAGGGTGGGCCAGTAGGTCTAAAAACCATCGCTACGGCTGTAGGTGAAGAAGAAGGAACCATTGAGGAAGTTTATGAGCCATTTTTAATCCAAGAAGGCTTTTTAATGCGCACCGCCCGAGGCAGAGAGGCAACAGAAAGTGCCTATAAACATTTAGGGAAAATAAAATTGGGAGGAAATCCTAGTTTATTCTAATAATTATAAATATTTATCATTCATTATTTGTCTGCTAAATGAAACAATTCATTTTAACAATATGCACTTACTTAATTTGTGCACTTTCATTCGCTCAAAAAACAAAAAGCAATATCAACCTTGTTGATTATATAAATCCATTAATGGGTACAGATTCGAAGTACGAATTATCCAATGGAAATACCTATCCAGCTATAGCCTTACCATGGGGAATGAACTTTTGGACACCGCAAACCGGTAAAAATGGTGATGGATGGCAATACATGTATAGTGCCCATAAATTGATCGGCTTTAAGCAAACCCACCAACCTTCACCTTGGATGAATGATTATGGGCAGTTTTCAATAATGCCACAAACAGGTAATTTAAAAGTATCACAAACTGGAAGAGCAAGCTGGTTTTCGCATAAAGCAGAAACAGCAAAACCTTATTATTATAGTGCTTACTTGGCTGATTATAATATTAACACAGAAATAACGCCTACTGAAAGAACCGCCCAATTCAGGTTTACATTTCCAAAATCTGATAGTTCAAATATCATTATCGATGCTTTTGACAGAGGCTCTTTTGTGAAAATTATTCCTAATGAACGCAAAATAATAGGTTATTCAACAAGAAGCAGTTATGGCCCCTTAAAAAACTTTAAAAACTACTTTGTTATTTATGTGGATAAAGCCATTACTTTTTCAAAGACCTATTCTGATACTACTTCAACAGATTCTTTATCATTATTTGCTGATCATGCCTTGGCCGTTATTGGTTTTTCGACTAAAAGCAACGAAAAAGTACACCTTAGAGTGGCATCCTCCTTTATAAGCTTTGAACAAGCTGAATTAAATTTAAAAGTTGAACAGGGAAATAACAGTTTTGAACAAACAGTAAACAAAGCTAAAAACACCTGGAATAATACCCTAAACCATTTGGTGGTGGATGGAGGTACTGTTGACCAAATGCGGACGTTTTATTCATGCATGTATCGGATGGTTTTTTTTCCAAATAAAATTTATGAAATTAATAAGCAACATAAAATAGTGCACTACAGCCCCTATACCGGAAATGTGGAAGAGGGTTATATGTTTGCCGGTACTGGCTTTTGGGACACCTTCAGAGCGCTTTATCCATTTTTAAACCTGGTTTTCCCAGGTATAAATAAAGAGATGCAAGAAGGACTTATAAATGATTATAAAGAGGGTGGTTGGTTACCTGAATGGTCGAGCCCCGGTTATGCCGATGTTATGGTTGGTAATAATTCTGCCTCGGTTGTTTCTGAGGCCTATTTAAAGGGCTTAAGAGGTTATGATATTAATAAATTATATGAAGCCCTAGTTCATGGTGCAAATAATGAAGGACCAAGAGCAACAGGGAGAAAAGGAGTGAATTATTATAACGAATTAGGCTATGTACCTTATGATGTTAAAATTAATGAAAATGCTGCTCGCACAATTGAATATGCTTATGATGATTTCGCCATTTATAAATTAGCACAAGCATTGAAAAAACCAAAAGCCGAAATTGAATTATATAAAAAACGAAGTTTAAATTATAAAAACTTGTTCGACCCATCAACAAATTTAATGCGTGGTAAGAATAAGGATGGCACATTTCAAAGTCCGTTTAACCCATTTAAATGGGGCGATGCTTTTACCGAGGGTAATAGCTGGCATTATACGTGGGGAGTATTTCATGATATGCAGGGATTAATAAACCTAATGGGTGGCAAAAAACAATTTATTGCCAAGCTTGATTCTGTATTCTCACTTCCACCTATATATGATGAAAGCTATTATGGACAAGTAATTCACGAAATAAGAGAAATGCAGATCGTAAATATGGGGCAATATGCACATGGTAATCAGCCTATTCAACACATGTTGTATTTGTATGATTATGCAGGTGAGCCTTGGAAAACCCAATTACATGTACGCGATGTGATGAATAACCTTTATAATGCAGTGCCCGATGGTTATTGCGGTGACGAGGATAACGGACAAACCTCTGCTTGGTATGTTTTTTCGGCTATTGGTTTTTATCCGGTTTGCCCGGCAAGCAAACAATATGTTTTAGGAGCTCCATTGTTTAAAAAAATAACCATTAATCTTGAAAATGGCCACAAAATAATTATAGAAGCACAAAACAACAATCAAAATAACTTGTTTGTTCAAAGCATCATGTATAACGGTACTACATACAATAATAATTGGCTCAATCATGATGATATATTAAAAGGAGCAGTCATAAATTTTAGTATGAGTAACAAGCCAAATAAACAAAGAGGCATATTACCTAAAAACTTTCCTTATTCATTATCAACAGAAAAATAAAGAAAAAAAGCAACATTCTTAAATTACCATTATATTTACCTATTTTATGTTAAAACAACTTTCTACCGTTTTTTTATTTTCTTTAATTAGCGCCATAACCTTTGCCCAAACAATAAACCCATCGGCAATAATGGCAAAAAAACAAGTCCCTATTTTATGTTATCATCAAATACGTGATTGGCGCCCAAAAGATTCAAAAACTGCTAAAGATTACATAATTCCGGTAGCATCATTTAAAGCTCATATTAAAATTTTGGCAGATAGTGGTTACCATACCATTTTACCCGATCAGTTATATAATTACCTTACAACCGGGGCAGCTTTGCCAAGTAAACCAATCATGTTAACCTTTGATGATACAGATTTAGATCAATTTACAGTTGCAGCACTTGAATTAAAAAAATATGGTTTTAAAGCTGTTTATTTTATCATGACGGTTTCAATTGGGAGGCCAAGGTATATGACAAAGGAACAAATTAAACAATTAGCAGATGCCGGAAATGTAATTGCAAGTCATACCTGGGATCATCATAACTTCAAAAAATTTGCAGGTAAAGATTGGGAAATTCAAATTGACAAGCCAACGAAAAAACTGGAAGAAATTACCGGAAAACCCATTAAATATTTTGCCTTTCCATTTGGTTTATGGAATGCGCAAGGCTTACCCGAATTGCATAAAAGAGGCTTTAAGGCAGCATTTCAGTTAGCCGAAAAGAGAGATCCACAAGATCCTTTGATGACTATAAGGCGGATTTTGGATAGCGGATACTGGACAACCAAAACCCTCATGAAGAGTATAAAAGGTAGTTTTTAATTATATTTTGTAATACCAAATACAAGATTATTGAAATCCAAATCGGAATCGGTTTGGATTTTTTAATTATATTTAACCATGTATTTGAAAATAACCCTATTTATTTTTGGTTTAATGTACAGCGCTACTTTATTAGCGCAATCAAATAAATTTATAAACAAACACTTTGATGCCCTAAATAGTCATGATATTAATGCAATTATTAACGATTACGATGATAGCACTAAAATTTATGCACCAAATTGGGAAGGAGCAAAAGTTGGAAAAGCTGGAGCTACCGAAATTTTCTCGAGATATTTTTCTTCAACTACAGATCTTCATTTTCAATTAAACAATATTATTGATGCAACTGAAAAGGTAATAGTTGAATATACTACCTCAGGTACCTTTGATAATCCCGAACCAAATACGCCAACTTATATGAAAGGGAAAAAATACAAATTAAACTATTGTACAATTTTTATTATAAGCAATGGAAAAATTAAAAAACAAGTAGATTATTTTGATCAGGTAGCGTTTTTACGACAAGTTGGTTTTTTTGATCAGAAATAAGTTTCTTCAAATGGCATTTGACAAAAGTTTATTATCATCCTCCATAAAAACGGAAGCAAAGAAACTTGGATTTCTATTTTGTGGAGTTTCAAAGGCTGAATTTTTAGAGAAAGAAGCTCCCCTGCTCGAAAAATGGTTGAATGACAATTTAAACGGCCAAATGAATTATATGGCCAACCACTTTGATAAACGATTAGACCCCCGCCTGCTTCTTGACAATGCCAAATCGGTTATTTCAGTTGGCTTAAATTATTATACACCCCAAAAACAATCAGACCCGGAAAGCCCCAAAATATCAACCTATGCCTATGGAAAAGATTACCATGATGTTATTAAAGATAAATTAAAGTTATTGATTGAATTTATAAAAAGCCAAATAGGTGAGGTGAATGCTCGTGCCTTTGTTGATTCGGCACCGGTAATGGATAAGGTATGGGCAGAAAAAGCTGGATTGGGTTGGATTGGTAAAAACACCAACTTGATAAATAAAAAAAAAGGCTCATTTTTCTTTTTGGCCGAACTTATTTTGGATTTAGAACTTGACTATGATATTATTCCAACAAAAGACCATTGCGGAACTTGTACGAGGTGCATTGATGCCTGCCCTACTGAAGCTATTATAGCGCCCTATTTACTGGATGCAAAAAAATGTATTTCCTATTTAACCATAGAACTTAAAGAAGAAATACCAACGGAATTTAAAGGCAAAATGGATAATTGGATGTTTGGTTGTGATATTTGTCAGGATGTTTGCCCTTGGAATAAGTTTTCTGTTTTACACAATGAAAATTCCTTTAATCCACCTCAAGAGCTGATAGCTTTGAAAGCAAAGGATTGGCAAGAAATAACCGAAGATGTTTTTAAAAAAGTATTTAAGGATTCGGCCGTAAAAAGGACAAAATTTAATGGTTTAAAACGTAATATTGAATTTTTAAAATAAAAGAAATGCCTTCATATAATACTGTTATTTTAATCTCGAAATTAGCATTGCTTCAATTAGAAAAAGTTGTTTGATAAAATTAATTTAAAATACGTATTATTACTCATATTAAATATTACGTAAATATACGTTGAAATAATATAGATTATTAATATATTTTTATGACAACTAAAATCATTAAAAGCAATTAATAAAACAATTATGGAAACACCAAAACTTACATTTTACGCTCTTAAACTAACGTTGGGAGAAGTAGATGAACTTTTACAAGGGAACGCTCATGCGAAAAATTTTCTCTTATCATTTGAATTTGATGCAAAAGATGATGCCGGATTTGGAGCCGCTATTTACGTCCAAAACAATGATCTTTCAATTGCAAAATTTAATGTTAAATTAGGGCGATTGGATGGCTCAGAATATGTAATTAAAGGTCCATTATTTTTAAGCACGAATGTTGTACCTGTTAAAAGCATTCAAAGTCTTTTAAGCAATAATCCAGATATGTATTTAACAATGAGGCCATTTATTGATAAAAACCATTTCATTAGATATGATATCGATACACCAAATGATGATGATTTTTCAGTAGATAGTCCTGTTGCAGCAGAACCTGGAGTAGCACCTCATGTAATGCCTTTGGCAACAGTAGCTGCTGCTGCGAAGTCAAATTCAGTAAATTCAAACCCAAGCCCACCTTTGTAGGCTAAAATTTAAAATGATTATAAATTATTTATTAAAGTTATTTCAGTGGCTGATTGATTTTACAGAAGTTTGGTCACTTCTTATCCCACTATTTTTTTATAAAAAACAACCAAAGTCATTCAATTTGGTTGTTTTTTATTTATGGATGTCTTTATTCTTAAATATTTTAATAAACATAATTTGGTTAGTTAACGCCTTTAGCACAAGCAAGGATTTCTCGAATGGTTTTTTGTATAATATCCTTTCTGTATTTAGATTTTACTTGCTATCAACCTTTTTTATCAGCTTAAATCAACCATTTTTAAAAACACTAAAACTTCTTATTCCAATATTTTTTACTATTTTTTTTATTATTGATTTTGGTTTTTATGAAGATTTTTTTGACTTTAACAATTTCAGCAGTAGACTATTAGCTTTCGAGGCATTCTGTTTACTTTTTTATGCTTTGCAATATTATCTATTTGAAATTATAAAAGAAAGTAGCATAAAGATGATTGGTCCGGAATTTTGGATGATTACTGGTTTAGGTATCTATACTTCCTTTAATTTCTTTCTTTTTTTAATGTTTCATGAGGTTAGTATTTACTTTTCAACGTTTACAATTAGCGACATCTGGAATTTTCATAATATTTCTTATTTAATATTTAATATTTTCATAGCTAAAACCTTTTATGAAAATAGAAAATCAGCCATTTGAAAATTTAAACTTTACCTTATAAATACCTAATTAAAAAGTTGCGTATTTATACGCTTATTTAAAAATTTTATAATTTATAACTTTGTAATAAACTCTTACATTTTGAAATTTCAAAATTGTAATTTAGATAAAATCTAAACCATTGTATACTATGAATGTTAACATTTTAAAACATCTTGTTAATTTTTTAATTATTAAATTAAAATTGGATATAGTTGGCCTGGGAAAATCAAAATTAAAAATCAAAATTCTACAGCTTTAAATGAAAAACCAAAATATTGATTTTAAACTATTCCTGTTGTTAGGAATGTCGGTAATGCTTTTGTTATTTGTAAGTTTATTATTTATTTTCATCTTTTCACAAAGAAAAAAACTACAATATCAAAAGTCACTACATGATATACAAAGTAAACAACAGCACCAATTGGTTGAGGCAGCCGTAAAAAGCGAAGAAACCGAACGACACCGAATTGCCGAACAATTGCATGATGAGGTTGGAGCACTTTTATCATCGTCTAAATTGCATTTTAAAACAATGAAAATGGATGCTAACGATAATAATAGTATTTCATTGTTTGATAAGGGGAATGAACTTTTAGACGAATCAATTAATAAAATAAGGGGTATTTCGCACGATTTACATTCGCATATTTTAGAAGAATTTGGCTTAAACGATGCCATTAAACATTTTGCCGAAAACATTGCCAATAGTAGTTTGATAAGAATTACAACCGAGCTTGATTATAGTTATAATAGCACTTGGCCCGAAAAAGATGTTGCCATTTATAGGATTGTACAAGAACTTTTAAATAATATTTTTAAACATTCAATGGCTGGCCGAGTGCATATCATCTCACATTATGAAAACTACAATTTATCAATAAAATTGATAAATGATGGTAAAGGCCTAAGTCAGGAAAATTTTGAACAATTAAGGTTCAAAAAAAATGGACTGGGTTTAAAAAATATTCAAAACAGAATTAACTTACTAAAAGGTACCATTACCTTTGAAAACGTTGTGAACGAATACCATACAAACATTTTTATCCCTTCAATAAATGAACAATCAAGCTGAGATAATTAAAATAGCCATTGCTGATGATTATGCAATTTTTCGGGATGGTTTAAAAGTAGGTTTAAAACCTGATAAAAACTTGCACGTTGTTTTAGAGGCTAATAATGGTTTTGAATTATTAGATGGACTTGAGAACCATGAGATTGATGTAATTTTAATGGATTTAAAGATGCCAAAAATGGATGGCATGGAGGCTACTCAGGAAATAAGAAAAAAGAACAGCAAGATTAAAGTGTTGGTGGTAACCATGTATGATGATCCGAAATTTATTATACATTTAATGGAGTGTGGTGCAAACGGTTATTTGCTAAAAAATGCTGATCCTGATGAAATACGCAATGCAATCCATACAGTACATTCAAACGAATATTACTTTAATGATATTGTTAACAAGGCCTTATTAAAACGGCTAATCATTAATGGTAAAATAAAACCATCCTTTAACGACGAAATTAACCTAACAGAACGAGAGTTGGAGGTGCTAAAGCTTATCTGTCAGGAAAAAACAACCTCCGAAATTGGAAATGAGATATTTTTAAGTCCCCGCTCTGTTGAAGGAATCAGGCAGCGGCTTATCGAAAAAATTGGCGTCCGCAATACAGCCGGACTTGTTATGTTTGCTGTAAAAAAAGGCATTATTTAACCTTTTAATTCTCAGACCCAATTAATTCCCTTTTTTAATAAACTTAGCGTATTTTCCTCCTTACTGCCCAAAATTGGGGTAAAATTATAAAGCCATTTTGCTGTTGGTGGTAAACTCATTAATATTGATTCTATCCGTCCATTAGTTTCTAAACCAAACTTAGTTCCTGCATCATATACCAAATTAAACTCGGCATACCTGCTTCTGCGTAAATATTGCCACTCTTTTTCATATTCGCTATACACTTTATCCTTATTGCGGCTTACTATTTCGGTATAAATTGGAGCAAAAGATCTGCCTACATCTTTTGAAAATTCAAATACATCATTCCATGATAATTCATCATTTGCCTTTAATCGATCGTAAAAAATGCCTCCAATCCCTCTTGTTTCATCCCTATGCTTTATAAAAAAATAGTCATCGGCCCATCGTTTAAACCGAGCATAGAAGGCGGCATTGTATTTATCGCATACAGTTTTTAAATAAGTATGGAAGAATTTAGCGTCCTGGTCAAAAATATAATGAGGGGTAAGGTCAATGCCTCCACCAAACCATCTAACAGGTTCTTTACCTGGGCCAAATGATGATGGCATTTCAAAATACCTTATATTCATGTGAATAATAGGCACCATGGGATGATTTGGATGAATTACGATGGATACACCGGTTGCAAAAAAATCATCCTCTTCAACTTTGAGCATTTTTTTTACTGCAGGTGGTAAAATACCATGTACTGCCGAAAAATTAACCCCGCCCTTTTCAAAAACGTTACCATTTTGAATCACTCTAGTTCGTCCCCCTCCTCCTCCATCCCTTTCCCATATTTCTTCCTCAAAAACAGCTTTACCATCGGCAATTTCAAGTGCAGCACATATTTCATCCTGAATTATTTGGTAATCTGCCGAAATTTGTTCTTTATTTATCATTTGTGTTTATGTATGGTTGAAGATAAAAAGGACATTTAAAATCTGATGCCCATGAAATATCTGATAAAGGAAAGATTTAATTATTAAACTTAAATATCTTCAACATAATCAAGATCCTTATTAAATGTTTCATCCAATTGGCTTAAAGCAAATAAGGCTAAAATAGTTAATAAAGCCATCAAAATATATCCACTTATTATCATTCCCTTCCATTTTGAGAGCTCTTTAAATAAAATGCTTATAGGTATTAATGATCCTCTAACAAAGTTAGGAACGGTTGTAGCTACAGTTGAACGAATATTAGTACCAAACTGCTCGGCTGCGATGGTAACAAAAGTTGACCAATACCCCACGGCACAACCCATAAAAAAGCATAACCATGCAAAGTAAGTGCTATTTAATCCTTGCGCTTTTAAATAAGCTATTACAGTTATTACCGATAATAGTAAAAAAGTTAGCATGGTAATCTTTCTTGATTTTGTAAGTTGAGCCAATAGCCCGGCAAATATCCCACCAACAGCAATGCCTATATAAGTATAAAAAATACCATCGCCGGCATTTAGTGGTTGTACTGCGTGTAATGCCTTACCAAATTCGGGCGAGAGTGTAACCAATATTCCTACTACATACCAAAGAGGAGCACCTATCAGGATACAGAAAATATATTTTTTAAATCTTTTTAAGTTTGTAAAAAGCATAAAAAAATTACCCTTAGAAACCTGGTTCTGTTCAATGTTTTTAAACATTGTTGATTCAAAAGTACCTAAACGTAAAAGCAATAACAATATACCCAAACACCCACCTACTATATAAGCCCTTTGCCAACCGTATTTTGCTACAAAAACAGCGGCCGCTGCACCTAAAAGGCCAATAACTGCCACTATGGTAGTGCCGTATCCTCTATTTTGTTTACTCATGCTTTCGGTAACTAGGGTTATTCCGGCACCTAGTTCGCCAGCTAAACCAATACCTGCTATAAAACGCACCAATGCATAAGTATTTACATCTAAAACATAGGCGTTAGCAAAATTGGCAATCGAATAAATTAAAATGGAACCAAATAATACCTTAATCCTGCCTAATTTATCACCAAGCACCCCCCATAATATTCCTCCTAGTAACAAACCCAACATTTGTATATTTATTATAAATATACCTTTCGACATTACTTCAACAGGTTTTATGCCAATTCCTAATAAACTGGATTGCCTTACAATTGAAAAAATTAATAAATCATATATGTCAACAAAATAACCTAATGAGGCAACAATGATTAATAAAATAATATTCTTATTATTTTGAGTTTTAATGGTGGTATTCATTAATAATATCAAATCAAATACTTTAAATGTATTTGATTATGTAATTTATTTTCACAAAAAAACCCCTGCTGTACACAGAGGCTTATTTTTAAAATAGGGTTAATTATGCTTTTTTAACGTTTACTGCTTGTAATCCTTTTCTGCCTTCTTCAACTTCGTATGTAACGCTATCATTATCTTTAATTGCATTTACGCCGCCTTGTACATCTTTAAAATGCACAAAAAGATCCTTTCCGTCTTCTGTAACTATAAAACCATAACCTTTTTGAGTATTAAACCATTTAACTTTTCCAGTTTTCATAATAAAAATATTGTGTATTAAAAATTCAGTTGCAGATTAAAAACCTAAATCCTAACTGAATAAAATTAAAAAGATATTCAATTAGTTTAAAGAAAAACCAATCTGCTCAAATATATGAAATTATTAATAACCAAATAAAATTATTTATTAGGCTGTGGAGTTAATCTTAAATAGGGTTTTACTAGTGTAAAACCTTTTGGAAATTTTGCCGGGATGTCTTCAGTTTTAATTGCAGGTACTATTACTACATCCTCCCCTTCCTTCCAATCAGCTGGTGTTGCAACACTATAATTTGCAGTTAATTGCAATGAATCAATAACTCTTAAAATTTCTTGAAAATTTCTTCCTGTTGAAGCCGGATAGGTAATGATCAATTTGATAGTTTTATCAGGTGCAATTATAAACAATGACCTTACTGTTGCCGTTAATGATGCATTGGGGTGTATCATATCATAAGCAAGGGCTATTTCGCGGCTCTCATCACCAATAATTGGGAAATTAACCTCTACATGCTGTGTTTCATTAATGTCTTTGATCCAACCATAATGTGATTCAACAGTATCAACACTTAAGGCCGCCACTTTAACATTACGTTTATCAAATTCACTTTTTAGGGAAGCCGTGCGACCTAATTCGGTGGTACACACAGGGGTATAATCAGCAGGATGTGAAAACAGCACACCCCAGCCGGTGCCTAAAAATTCATAGAAATCAATGTCACCTTGTGAGGTTTTTGCTTTAAAGTTTGGGGCTAAATCGCCTAATCGTAAGCTCATATTAATAATATTTATTGGGTTATATAATTCAAATTACAATACTAAGGTAAGTTGAATTTTTAAAAAAAAATAATATTTTAGAAAAAGACTACGTAATACATATATTTTATATAATAAATTACATTAACATTAGATTTACAAATAGAAATTTGTTTAAAAACAAAAAAGCCACCCTTAAAGGGTGGCTTAAATTTTGCTTTGATTAAAATTACTTAATTTGTTTAAAGAAATCAACTTTACCTGAACTGGTTATTCTAACCAATAATTCATGGGCGCCATTCTTTAAAGCAACAAAGTAAGATGTAGGGTCAATGTCTTCGTTAATTACTGTATTTGTTTGATAAACAATAACTTCATTTGCAGTATAACCTTTATAGTTATCAGCAATTATTTGCTGAGTTTTAGCAGGGATGGCATTGTAGGCAACTACTTGGGTAGTTCCTAAAAAGTCGCCTGATAAGCTGTAAAAAGCTGTCTTTTTAACACCATCTATGGTGAAGTCAGCTTTTTGGCAATTTTTAGTTATTGTCCAAGAGATATTTGTAGCTGAAGCAAAGTCACTTACAAATTCTTGTTGAACGGCATATGATACAGTAGCAGAAGATTCATTACTTTTTTTACCACCATCGGCAGCAAAAACGTTTACGCTTAATAAAGCAGCGGTTGCGATTGTTAAAAATACTTTTTTCATAGTTTTTAATTATTTAATTAACATAACAAAAGTAACATATTGTTATCAATAATTAAAATAATTGTTCATTATTATGAATTTTTCATAACATATATAATATTTTTTTACAAATTTTAATTTTTGCACCTTATCTTAGTGTACATTTTACAATATCCTCATTTTTTCAATGCAAAACAGGTGACTTAAAGTGATGGAAGTACCAAAACTATTGTCATAAGTAAGTAATTTGGGCAAATTAAGGTTGGTAGACCGAAAAAATTAAAAAAGCGATAGACGATAAGATAGCTTAAAACAAGGCTTTAAACTTCATTTTGATTATAAATTTCTTACATAATCCAAAAATAAATGCAAGGCTTTGCGCTTATCATCGGTTAATGGGTAATCAATTTTATGAGTCAGGTAGTCCTCCACATCAAAATCTGCTGGTTTGTTTAACTCTTTAAATAATTCCTTGCGATGGTCGAGTCCGAATTTTAGCGCGGCGTTAAACTCATCCATAAAATCTTGCGGTATATTTTTATTGGCAACCCATGCGGCGAATAAAAAAGGCAGACCAGTAAAATGTTGCCACTCGGCAGCCAAATCATAAGCAAAAGGATATTTATCCTTTTTACCAAAGGTACGGTCGCCTATTTGTACAAATGCAGTGTATGGATCCAATGATGTTGAATAATCGCTAGCATTACTTACCATGGTACATTCAATTTTCCAAAAATTTTTAAGCAGCACCTTAGCTAAATTGTTGGATGAACGCGATTGCGGATCGAGTTGCAGGGTTTGAATTTGATGGATTGGGCAATTGCTGAAAATAAAAACAGAATCGACCGCGCCAACTGCTCCTATGCAATAATCGGATACGATTTCCCAAAAGGGTAAATTCAGGATAGCCGCAACAGGGATTAACCCAATGTCAACTGTTCCATCAATTAGCTTTTGGGCGCAATCTGTAGGGTTGTCTAAACTTAAACCTATTTTATTTATAAACCCCGAATGTTTGATACCATATATAAATGGCTTGGTATTGGTATAGCTTACTGCCGAAATTTCAATTTTTTTCATCTAAATATGCTGGCAAGGTTATTTGAATATGTTTAATCTAAATAAAAAAGATATACTCAACCTTGCATTATTCAATAATTAGCCAATTTTTAAGTGATTGGCATCGTTAAAATTAATGATCTCAAATTCCCCATTCTCATAACCTATTTTATAAAGCACCAGATTTTGATGTGGAAAACTATCCATTTCGGATAAAGGTTTACCCGTTAACTGGCAAAGTAATAACCTTAAAGCCCTGCCATGCATACAAATCAATACGGTTTTTTCTTCCGGGTGCGATAATATGATTTTCATGGCTTCTTCTTGCCTGGCCTTTACTTCATTAGGGCTTTCCCCTCTTTCAAATTTTTCATCCAAATTGCCATTTTGCCAATCCTGTGCTATTCTATGAAAATCGGCCCTTAATTCGGGAGTTGGTGTTTGT
>CAIYNX010000150.1 GCA_903927645.1 uncultured Mucilaginibacter sp. | reverse complement strand
TGATTGTAAACATACCTACAACATTAGGTTTGAGCACACAATTACAAAATTTAGGGAAACTTTATAATCAAGGATTTGAATTCACTTTATCATCCGAAAACTTTGTCGGTAAAAATTTTAAGTGGAGCACCAATATAAATGCTGCCTATAATAAGAATGTAGTAACATATGTTGCCGGTCAAATTATATCTGATCCTTTAAAAAATTCCGATTTAAACAGGGTAATAGAAGGGCAGCCTATTGGGGTATTTTATGGCCGCGAGTACGCTGGTGTTAATCCGGCTAATGGTGATGCGATATATTATTTAAATACCAAAAATGCTGATGGTACAATAAACAGAAATACTACCAACGATTATAATGCGGCACAAAATGTTCCATTGGGTAATCCAACCCCAACTTTTACTGGTGGTATCACCAATAATTTTTCATTCGTTGGGTTTGATTTATCCTTTACTTTTTACGGCGCCTTTGGTAATAAAATATATAATGGCGGTGGCCAATATATGAGCGCTAATGCCAGTAACGGATTTGATAACCAAACAGTTGATCAAATGAATTATTGGAACAAGCCCGGTGATATAACCAATATTCCTGAACCAAGACTATTTTATGCAAACGGAACTAACCCTTCAAGCAGGTATTTGTCATCTGGCAACTATGTACGTTTAAAAACCTTATCATTTGGTTACAACGTACCTAAGGAAATATTAGAAAAATTCAAAATAGATCGATTGAGGTTATATATGAATGCTTATAACTTGTTCATCATTACTAAATACACAGGATGGGATCCGGAAGTAAATGCAGATTTTCAAGCAACCAATATCAACCTTGGGGTTGATTTTTACTCGGCACCTCAGCCCCGCACTATCACTTTTGGATTAAATGTTGGATTATAATATTAATAATAAGACAATGAAAAAAATTAAATATCTCTATATAATCGCATTAAGTTCAATCTTTTTGCTCGATGCTTGTAATAAGGCATTGGATCTGAATCCACACCAAGAAATTAAGCAACAAAACGCCATATTAACTGCCAAAGATGTTCAAATCACTTTGGTAGGTGCATATAACCGCGCTGCTCAGGCTGATTTGTATGGTGGTGGAATTTATTTGTATGCTGATTTACAAGCTACCCAAACAGAAATTAATTGGCAAGGAACCTACCAGGGTTTAACACAAATGGTTAGCCAAACCATACCAAATGATAATGGCTTTGTTAACAATGTTTGGGCCGATGCCTATCAGGTTATCAATCAGGCAAACAACGTAATAGCCAATTTGAGTAAAGTTGCTGCAGCCGATGCACCTCGTACAGAAGGTGAGGCCAAATTTTTACGCGGCATGGTTTACTTTGATTTGGTACGCATGTTTGGAAGAGCCTGGAACGATGGCGACCCTGCAACAAATTTGGGTGTCCCTATTGTCCTTACACCTACAACCGTTATCAGTGCTACATCTTACGTTACCAGATCAACCGTTTCCCAAGTGTATCAACAAGCCATTGCTGATTTAACAGATGCCGAAAATAAACTACCGGCCAGTAATAGTTTCTATGCAAATAAGTATAGCGCTGCAGCAATTTTAGCGCGTTTATACCTGCAAAAAGGTGATTATGCAAATGCGGCTAAGGAGGCAACAACTGTGATAGCCTCGGGCGCATTTTCTTTAAATGCTAATTACGCTGATGAGTTTCCATACCCCGGTCAGGTGCATATTGACAATACCGCTGAAGATATTTTTGCATTTCAAGTAACCAACCAGCAAGGAACTAATTATCTAAATACTTTTTATGCATCTGCGGATAATTCTGGACGTGGAGATATTATTGTGCAGGATAGCTTTCTTAATGATTTTGACGAGGATGATACCCGCGCATCTCTTTACAACCAGGATAGTGGTGGTGTTTTAAGATGCGATAAATTTGATAACGTATATGGCAATGTGCACATTATACGCTTAGCCGAGCTATATTTAATAAGGGCAGAGGCTAATTTAAGAATATCCTCTAAATCAGCCATTGGCGATACACCAATCAATGATGTAAATGTGATTAGAGCCAGAGCTGGTGTTTATTTATATTCAGCAGATAGTGGACTTGGGTCTGATGGAGAAACTCCAACTCCCGGAGGAATTACAATTGATGACGTACTGCAAGAAAGGGTTTACGAATTGGCTTTTGAAGGTGGTTTCTTTTTGCACGATGCCAAAAGGACCAAGCAGGATGTTACTCCGCTAAAATATAACTCACCTAAATTGGTATTCCCTATTCCATTGCAGGATTTAAATGCGAATCCAAATTTAGTGCAGAACCCGGGTTATTAATTTTATAAGTGTATTTAAAAAAGAAACAGCCGTAAAATTTTACGGCTGTTTCTTTTTTATTAATTTTAAATTGCAATGTTTCATAAATAAAAAAACCATTTTAAAACTTCATGAAAAAATACATACTCATTTGTGTAATTGGCATTGTTTGTAATGGGCTATACGCTCAAAACAAAACCAGGCTATTTAAACCTGCTGATTTATTAAAAATAAAAACACTAAGCGAACCGCAAGTATCGCCCGATGATAAATGGGTAATTTACAACCTGGCTGAGGTAGATTCGGCAGCAGATAAAAGAGTGACAAATTTATGGATGCAAAGCATAAAGGGCGATGAAAGTATTCAACTTACCCATGAAAAGGAGGAATCGGCCACCTCTGCTAAATGGAGCCCGGATGGGAAATTTATTTCCTTCCTGTCATCAAGAGATTCAAAAAACGGCGACCAGATTTGGTTATTAGACAGACGTGGTGGCGAAGCTAGAAAGCTTACTGATATAAAAGGTGATTTGAGCGGATATGAATGGTCGCCCGATTCTAAAAAAATAGCCTTATTAATTCAAGATCCAGAAAACAAAGGTAAAGAAGCTCCCAAAGTTCCGCTACCTATAAAAATAGATCGCTATCATTTTAAACAAGATAAAGAAGGATATCTTCAACATTTACATACCCATATTTATCTTTTTGACATTGCTACACAAAAACTTGATACCCTTACAAAAGGCAATACCGACGAAAATAGCATCAATTGGTCGCCTGATGGAAGTCACATTGCTTTTGTAAGCAATCATACTGCAGATCCCGACAGGAATGACAATTTTGATATTTTTACCATAGAAGCTAAACCCAATGGCGAAATCCATCAGCTAACAACATGGAAAGGGCATGATAATAACCCTAAATACAGCCCGGATGGCAAGCATATAGCCTATTTAAGATCGACGAGTGATGTTGACTATATCATGTACGATCAGGACATTTTATGTTTGATGGATGCAGACGGCAAAAACAATGTGAGTATTACCCAACAACTTGACAGACCAGTGGTATCGGCAAATTGGAGTAAAGACGGTAAAAGCATATCATTTTTAGTACCTGATGACAGAAAACAATACCTGGATTCATATAACCTTGTAACAAAGAAAATTACCACCCTAAATACCGGGAATTATGGCATTTTAAACAACCTAGCCTATTTGAATGATAGCTGGGTGTTGGAAATCAGCTCCCCTTACCGACCTATTGAGCTATATAGTTTAGAAAAAAATATTATCAAAAAAATAACACACCTCCAAGATTGGCTTAAAGATATTCAATTTGCCCATGTTGAAGGTTTTAAATCAAAAAGTAAAGATGGCACAGATGTTTCAGGTTTGCTTTACACAACTGATAGCACCAAATCAAAAAAATTACCATTCATTCTATATATCCATGGTGGACCGGTTGATCAGGATGATTATACCTTTGATGATATTAGGCAAACACTTGCTTGTGCCGGCTATGCAGTAGCCGCGGTAAATTACAGAGGAAGTAATGGCCGAGGTATTGATTATTGCAAAGCAATAAATGCAGATTGGGGTAATAAGGAAGTAATTGATTTATTAGGAGCAGTTGACGAACTGGTAAAACAAGGAATTGCAGATCCGGAACACTTAGGCATTGGTGGATGGAGTTATGGCAGTATTTTAACTGATTATACCATAGCTTCAGATACGAGATTTAAAGCAGCGGCCGCAGGCGCCGGAAGTGCCTTACAAAGCAGTATGTATGGTGCCGACCAATATGTTTTGCAATATGACAATGAAATTGGACCACCCTGGAAAGCCCAAGATAAATGGATAAGCTTATCGTATCCATTTTATCATGCCGATAAAATTAAAACACCCGTTCTGTTCATGTCGGGCTTGAAAGATTTTAATGTTCCTACCGTTGGCAGTGAGCAAATGTATATGGCCCTAAAATCACAAAATATTCCTACCGAACTAATTTTATACCCTAACCAATACCACGGTATTAATATTCCAAGCTATCAAGTTGACCGCTTACAGCGGTATATTGATTGGTATAATAAATATTTAAAATAGCGATATTGATTTGAAGTTGCAATCAGTTAAAGCTATTTCAATAGTTATCCTTGATAAAATTCAACAAACAACCACATTTTACAATGGTTGTTTGTTGAATTTGTTTATCATATCAATTTAACAAACTAACTATTTGATTGCTATAGTTAATATTTTAAAGAATTTTAGGTTTTATTGATGTCGAATTTCGATTAAAAAGAGATTGGATTTTTGGTTAAATTTTAATATACACTTAACATTAAAATAACGCCAATTGATCACCTTTGGATTGCTTGTATTTAAATTATTTTATTAAAAAACTCATTTAATTACTACAATTTATAAATAAGGGTTTCATTACAAGCACCATTGTACAAGAAAGGTCTAATTACTACTCTAAACCTTTATTGATTTTTTTTAAAATTTCGAATCATGATTAGTATATTAATTTTAAATCAAAAGAAAAATAAAACTAAACAGTTGATATACCTGATTAAAATTTGCAAATAGAATACCTTTTAATTCAAAAGCATTTTAGAGTGGCTATTAAACCATTTAGTATGTAAATTTGGATCAACAAATAACATAATAAAGGTTTAAGAATAAAGTTTTATTAGATGAAGATTGACTTATAAAACATTTAAATTACATTCAGAACGCAATCCACATAAATTCTAAGTAAGAAGTAATAAATAACCCAATTTGGAATTTCGTATTACCATTTAATTATTTTAAAAACCAATGAAATTACTTAAAGACATACGCACCATAATTTTTGTTTGCATAGGGTTATGTATTGCATTTTCTACGTATGCCCAAGATAATTCATTAATTGGTGCAGGCTCTACCTTTGTAAATCCCTTATTTTCAAAAATATTTTCGGTATATGAATCTAAAAACCATGTTAGGGTAAATTATCAAGCAATTGGTTCGGGAGGCGGAATTTTGCAATTAAATAATAAAACTGTCGACTTTGGGGTTTCTGATGCGCCTTTAAATAAAGAACAAACAAAAAAAATGGGGGCACAAGTTTTGCAAATACCCATGGCATCAGGAGCGGTAGTTATTTCATATAATTTACCAGGATTAAAAACAAAGCTAAAACTTTCAGGCAAAACCCTGGGTGATATATTTTTAGGGAAAATTACAAACTGGAACGACCCAAACATAGCCGCCTCCAACAAGGGGGTTAAACTTCCGAACCAACCAATTGCTGTCATCCATCGTTCAGACGGTAGTGGAACAACTTATATAATTACTGATTATTTAACAAAAGTAAATTCAACCTGGGCCAAAAATGTAGGCAAAGCAAGCGCTGTTTATTGGCCTGCAGGATTGGGTGAAAAAGGAAATTCGGGCGTTTTAAGTTTTGTTAAGCAAACTCCCGGTGCCATTGGCTATGTTGAATTGGCCTTTGCTATTCAAAATAAAATGTTGTTTGCCGATATCCAAAATAAATCAGGCTTATATATTCCGGCAAATTTAGCTTCAACCACTTTGTCGAGCGATATTACTAATTTACCCGCTGATGCTGTAGTATCTATTACAAATACAGATAACCCAAATGGTTATCCCATAGCAAGTTTTACGTGGGCTTTGATTTATAAGGATCAAAAATATAGCAAACAAAGTGTAACAAAAGCAACCAATTTATTAAAATTATTATGGTACAATATCCATGAAGGACAAGCTTATTGTGCTCCTTTAAATTATGCACCACTTTCAAATTCGGCATTAAAAATTGCGGAAAAAATTTTAAAATCAGCAACATACGGTGGTAAACCAATTTTAAAATAATGCGTTAAACAAAATTTCGACCCCAAAAAAAGATGCTGTATTTATTTTAATATCATTTAAATTGCGATTAACTCTTATACTAAAAAATGGATAATAATAAAAGATTAGACTTATCATATGCCCAATTGAAATGGGATAATGTTTTTAAGTTTATATTAGTTGTAATGAGCGTAATATTGTTGATTATAGTTGCGGGCGTATTAGTTACACTTGTTATTCAATCATCTCCAACTATAAAATCAATTGGGATTAAATTCCTATGGGGTAATCAATGGAATCCGGTAACCAATGCTTATGGTGCATTACCTTTTTTAATTGGCACATTGCTTACTTCATTTACAGCATTAATTATTTCGATTCCCTTTTCAATTGCCATAGGAATTTACTTAGGAGAATATAATACCACTGGCTGGTTATCAAATTTACTTAAAAATACCATCGAACTTATAGCTGCGGTACCATCAATTATTTATGGTTTCTGGGCCTTGTTTGTTTTGGTTCCTATCATCAAAAATTTTCAATTGGCAATTGGAGTAGCCAATTATGGTGTGAGTGTATTTACCGCCTCCATAGTACTGGCTGTAATGATTATTCCTTATGCAGCAACACTAAGTATGACCTTAATTAAAATGGTTCCTTCACCCTTAAAAGAAGGAGCCTATGCATTAGGTGCTACCAGGTATGAGGTAATCAAATCTGTAATTCTGCCATATACCCGTTCAGGATTATTTGCTGGTGTTTTATTATCACTTGGAAGAGCATTAGGCGAAACCATGGCGGTTACGATGCTTATAGGTAATAACAGTGCTATTGCAAGCTCATTTAAAAACATTTTTTTTGGCTTGGGCAGCACAATGGCCAGTGTTATAGCCAACGAATTTGGTGAAGCCGATCATACACTATACTTTTCGGCCCTTATTGAACTTGGGTTGGTATTATTCTTTTTAACAGTAATCATTAACTTGATAGGTAAGCGTATTATTTCATTATATAACAATAAATAAAAAATGGAAGCACGTTTAAAATTAAGAAACACCAAAAGCATATTATTTAAGGCAATTGTTATTTTCTTTGCATTTTTAGTTACCATCCCATTAATTGTCGTACTGTTATTTATAATTAAGCAAGGTGCAATGCAAATAAATTGGCATTTTCTTACCAATGTCCCTGTTCCGGAGGGCGAAAAAGGAGGTGGTATTGCAAATGCCATTGTAGGAAGCTTCTTAATTATTACAGTTGCCTCGGTTATTTCAATACCAATTGGAATTTTAACCGGAATATATTTAAGCGAAAATCCTGGAACCAAATTATCATATTTTACAGGTTTATGTGTTGATATTTTGCAAGGAGTACCTTCCATAATTATTGGCATTGTTGTTTATTTTTGGCTAGTAAAGCCATTGGGTTTTTCCGGATATTCAGGTAGTATAGCACTTGCCATTATGATGCTACCTATTGTTATCAGGTCAACCGAACAAACCTTATTGCTTTTGCCACCTTCCCTCAAAGAAGCTGCTTTGGCTTTAGGGGTACCTTATCATATGGTAATTTTAAAAGTAATACTTCCTTGTGGCTTTGCCGGAATATCATCTGGTATTATATTGTCAATAGCAAGAATTATTGGCGAAACCGCTCCCTTACTTTTTACAGCATTTGGCGATAACCATTTGAATTTAAATATGGGAAAAGCAATGGAAAGCATACCACGCTTGATTTATACTTATGCTACCAGCGCTTATGAAGAACAAATTAATATGGCCTGGGGGGCGTCATTTATATTGTTAATGATCGTATTGTTTTTAAATTTATTTACCAAGTTCATTACAAAGAAATGGAACATCCAGTTTTAAGCTCTACTAAATTTAACGCATGGTTTGGAAGTAATCATGTTGTAAAAGATGTATCAATGGCTATTGAAAAAAATCAAGTAATTGCCGTTATGGGTCCATCAGGCTGTGGAAAAACTACTTTTTTACGTTGTATAAACCGCATGCACGAATTGATACCTGGAGCAAGCACCAAAGGATCGATAAAATTATATGCTGATGATGTTTATACCATGAATCCTATCTTTGTTAGGTATAAAATTGGCATGGTGTTTCAAAGACCAAATCCTTTCCCCAATTTAAGTATCTATGATAATGTAATTGCCGGATATAAGCTAAACGGATTAAAAATTTCAAAAACAGAACAAAACGATATAGTAGAAAAATCTCTTACATCTGCAGCATTATGGAACGAGGTAAAGGATTCATTACATAAAAAAGGGACATTTTTATCAGGAGGACAACAACAACGCTTATGTATTGCCAGAGCCATAGCAATGGAACCCGAAGTTATTTTGTTTGATGAACCAACCTCCGCCCTCGATCCAATATCAACCGCTAGTATTGAAACACTATTTAATGAATTAAAAGAAAAATTCACCTTAATTGTTGTAACCCATAATATGCAACAAGCTGCACGCATAAGCAATAAAACAGCTTTTTTTTATATGGGAGAATTGGTAGAGTTTGATAACACTAAAAAGATGTTTACCTCGCCCAATGATACTAGAACACAAAATTACATTACCGGAAGATTTAGCTAATAAGGTTTAAATTTTATATGTTGAATATAATGATTCTATCTCCTTAAAATTTAAATGAAAAAAACTCGTTAAATCATATTTAAAACTTAACCATATGACAGCAATTGAAAGTGAAATAGCCACCCTAAAAAAGGAAGTGGTAAGTATGTGGGTTTTGGTTCAATCTCAATTAAACAAGGCCAAAGAGGCCATGGTAAATTTTGACAAAGACCTTGCAAGAGAAGTTTTAATAAAAGAAAAAAGGGTTAACTCCTTCGAGCTAAAAATTGACAGAGATTGCGAGAACATTTTAGCCTTACATTGCCCTGTAGCGGTGGACCTTCGATTTATTTTGGCTGCTTTAAAAATAAACTCAAATTTAGAACGCATTGGAGATATTGCGGCAGGCATTGCTTTGTTTATTATTGAATCATCCGTCTATTTTGAACCTGCAGCAATGGAAAGCACCTCCTTGTTGCGTATGTATGATGAAGCCATTAATATATTAAGCGATACAAGAACGGCTTTTGAAAAGGAAGATACAGAACTTGCACGCAGTATTTTTAAAAGGGACGATGTTTTAGATGATATAAATGAAAATGCTCCTCACACCATAAGTGCATTAATAAAAGCCGATTTTGATACTATTCCGGAGGCGCTATATATGTTATCTATCATTAGAAAGTTAGAACGTGTAGGCGATCAATCAAAAAATATTGCTGAAGAGATTATTTTTTATATTGAGGCTAAGGTTTTAAAGCATCTTGAAAGCAGCAAAAGAAAATTTGAAGGTGAAGATTAATAACCAAATAAATTTAAATATAGGAAGGTGGATTCTAAATCTGCCTTTTTTTATGTCAATTACTTTGATATTATTTTTTGATGGAGCCTGCTTGGTATTTATTTAATTATATTAATTTTATGCAACATATTGGTATCTAGGCGCATCTTATAGAAAACAATCATCATGAAAAAAATAATTTACACATTAGTATGTACTTTAATTGTATTATCAATCCAAAAAAACCTTTACGCTCAAAACGAAGAAACCAGATCTGTTTCGGGGTTTAAGGCTATTTCATCAGCCGGTCCGTTTAATGTTCATATTAAAATAAATGGAACCGAGAGTGTTAAAATAGTTGCTGACAAGGCTATTTTAAACGAAATAGAAACTTTTGTTGATGACAATAACTTAAAAATTAAGTTTAAAAAACATTACAATTACCATTATAATGGCCATATAGAGGTATACATAACTGCAAAATCAATAGCTGAATTAAGCAATGCAGGTTCAGGAAACTTGAGTTTGGAGTTGGGTAGTTTAGAAGGAAATAAAACTGCCATATCAATTGCTGGTTCGGGCGATATTACTGCTAATATAAAATCAGATTATTTAAATGTGTCCATTGCAGGTTCAGGTTCCACACATCTTACAGGTTCATCAAATAAAATTAGCGTATCGATAGCAGGTTCGGGCGAAATACTAGCTAAGGAATTAATTACACAAACATCAAATATTTCTATAGCGGGTTCGGGCAATGTTTACCTAATAGCCAACAACAAAATTGATGCGAATATAATTGGCTCCGGCAGTGTATATTATACCGGCAATGCCAGCGTTAGCTCAAATTCAATTGGTTCGGGTAAGGTCAGAAAATCGAACTAATTATTAAGCACCCCCCAATAACCTTTATTCCTATTTATTATAAATTTACCAATCAACAACTTAGGTTTATTATATTAAACCGATTATTGTAATATCATTTTAATATTTATACCAAAGGTTGTTGATGCGGTAACAAATGTTTGTGATGTATATGGCTTTGTGATGGTTGAATCATAAAAGAAGTTAAGGTTGAAAACCTTATTAATCATATAATCAATTGATGGTTTTACTGCTATATTTTGTGATCCTGATGATATTTGGGCACCCGGCACTCCTGATTGATAAATTAAAGTTTTACTATCCTGTAATGAAAAATCCACTTTAAAATTTACATCTTTTTTATTGGTAGTTTCGCTAAACCATCCAAAAGGAAAATGGAAATCTCTTGCATGATAACCCCAGCCAAATACATAAACATTTAAATTTTGTTGTGCTAATTGCGTATTTGAAATACTTAAACTTAAGGCCCGGCTTTTTCTAAATTCAAGCGATGCGGTCATTCCGTCCTTAAATCGGGCATCAATTCCAAACAGGGGTACAAATTGTTCCAATATACTAACCTGCGAAAATTGATAATAAGGTAGAAAATCATTGTTGGCATCTCGGGTAGAAACTGCCCCGTTTGCTTGCTTATATTGCAATGAAGTACTATAGCCATTTATATTATAGGACGATCTGTAACCATTTTTTATATCGATCGATTCAAAGAGGTCGCTAAATAAGGTTAGTTTACTTAATCCATTATATGACATTAACCAGTTTGGAATTGGGATAGATGGAAACTGGTTTAAGCTTGATGTTGAAACACTCTTACCGGTATAGGCGGCAAGAAATGCTGGCACTAACACATTTTGTGAATTAGGTCCGTAACCATCAGCAAAGCCATTTGAGGATGGTCCTGTTGAGTTTGGGTTCGACTTACCTAAACGCTGTGAGATTGTACTTTCATTATCCAAAAACTTTTGGTAAGTAGCAGAAGTATTGTCAATTCCCGAAATTTTTGAAAATGAGGTTGCTATAGTCATATAACTTATGGTATAGTTTCCAGTAGTAATCGGGTTAAGCTCTTGTATATTATTGGTGCCATCAAGTGATTTAATATTACTTTGATAGGTATGATCCTGTGTTCTGTAGGCCGTTAAATCTATTTTTAACCCCTTAATAGGTTCAATAGTTCCTCTTAAATGTAAATCTTCCGAATAGGTATTTGAATATTGTTGATTTTGAAGTGTATCGGTACTTATCCAGCCATTGGCCAAGGCTCTGGAACGAAGATCGGCTTGGCTCCCTAATAAAAATCCAATGCCCGGTGAATTATAGGTAAAGTCCTGCCCTGCAAAAGTCGACTGTGGTAAATATCCGGGGATAAAAGTTCCTCTTGTTTGGGTATAAGTAGCGCTAACACTTTTTATACTTGTAAGTAAATTGATCAAAAAGTTGCTATTTTCTCTGTCGGCCAAAGCCCTTTTTAAGGCAGGGAATTTATTATAAAGCGTGACAAAATTTAATGAAGGATTAAACTGTATCTGTTTTGAATTTTGAATGGTATTTCCAACATCATATTGCGGATCGGTAATGGCAAATAATGGCTGCCCTTGCCAAGTAAAATGCGTGGTATAATGAACTACCAAGGTAGTCCAATCTAAAAATGAAATTTTTGTTAAAGGAACAGTATATGCAAAATTTAAGGAATGATTATAATTTGTGGTGCGCCCCAAGGTTAAAATATTATGCCAAAGTGTGTCCACTTTTAAGCCATCCAATCGCCCTACCGGTTCATCAACAGTTGATAAATTGGTGGCATCAATATCCATTGTTAGTGATTTTGTTAAATTCCAACCTAAACCATATATCCTGGTTATATTAAATGTTTTATTAAAAGAGGTAGGTATTGGAATTATTGAGCTAGGGTCATTGTTTCGCAATGTACTTTCCGAATAAAAACGATCGAAATTGATGCTATAATTTAGTCTGGTTGGCACCAAATCATAATTAATGCTCTTTACAAGTGATAGCCAATTCTTCTTAATTATTTTGGCAAATGGCTCTGTATAATTTGCTTTATCAGAATAGTTATAGGCAAAGGCTACGTGATACGTCCGCTCCACATTATTTTGAACCGTAAAATCATGGTGTAAATATTCGGTATAGGCCAAGCTAGTATTCAAGTTAGTAATAGATAATATTTTAGCTTTTGCCTTAGGATCTGTATTTGAAATATGAACATTGGTTAAATTGATGCTGGTACGGCTGGTGATAGATTCAGTGGCATTTCTAATTGAATCTCGTTGTTGCGCTGTTTTTGCAGCATCAAGTGATTGACTAAGCAATACGTCAGGTGAAGATGGATTATACTCCGGCGCACTAACCTGATGTGAAACATCAACATATAGAGGGATATGCACCCCTGATTTAGCTGGAAAGAATTTACCCAATTCAAAAGTACCTGTAATATCGTAAGTGGAATTATTATCCATGCTCCTATTGTCAATAGTTGATTCGAGCGGACCAAAACCAGCAGTACTTTTACTTGATGAAACAGAGATATTGGCAAAATCAGCCAATTTAGCACTTAACCTGCCGGTAGCTGCCCATCCATCTTGTTCTTTAAAATCAGTTAAACGCAATTCATCAAACCAAACTACAGCCGATTTTGAAAGCCCATCATCCTTGGATGAAGTAGCGTTTGTTCTTAACGGATTGCGTACTCCTAACATAATGGTAGAAACCTGACTTAAGTCGGGCTGACCTACAATGGTTATATTATTATATTTAAATGGTAGCGATAATGGCCAGGGTTTGCCATTGTAGTGCGAAGTATCTCTTTTTAATTTTGCATTAACAAGCGTTTGTAGCTGTAAGTTTAATTCATTTTGTGCAGGCCAAACAGCATTCGGATCAGAAGTACCTGGTTGGGTTACTTGCAAGGGCAATTCATATTCATAGTAATTTTCGGTAAAATCTGTTCCTAACCTAACAAATGCATTAAGATCGTTATCCCTTAATGGCGTATTTGTTGAAGGATTACTTTCTGCATGTATAAACATGTTTAAGTTTTTGTATTGGCGCAAGTCTTTATTTAATAATTTATAGGCTGCTCTTGAGTACCCATCGCTCAAATTTGTAACTGCTACTGATAATGACTGTTCATTTAATTTAGTATTGGCCTGTAAGCTGCTAACATTTGTTTGTTGCTGAATACCCGGAGGAACTACATAAGGAATCGGCGTTCTGTTGGCATCATCAAAAAGGTTTGCAGCCGTTACATCCAGCGTAGAATTATCTACCGGAGGTGAAAGCCCCAAGCCCGGATCTGCAATAACATTTGAAGGAACATTTTGTATGTTAAAACCAATCCATGAACCCTGCACCAATTGCAATGTAGCCATACGTAATACAGTAGTATCCTCAAAGCCATTCAAATACATCCGCATATAACGGATGGATTTAAAATCCTGAATATTTCCAAAACGGGCATCCGGTGTATTAATTGGAATTCTGAATTGATACCAAGTTACTGGTTGAGTGATACCGTTGGCCAGTTTTACTTGTGAGGTAATTTTATTGGTGATATATTTATTACCTACAAATAAGTCTTGTGGCGTTAAGTGCACCTTATATTCAAAAAATTCTTCATCCTGATCCATGTTATTATCATGGTTAATGTCTTCGCCATCAGGAGACGGTGTTGCAGCTGAGGTTGTTAAACCAAGAAGTGCTTGCGATTGTTGTGTAGTAGGCGAATTACCTTCGGTACCGTTATATTTACTATAACGTTGTAATATCCCTGCATTTACTTTATCTAAAGAAGGACCCTGATAATATTGGTAATCATCTGATGAAGGGTCGGTGGCAAAGGCATTTGCTGCATCAGCATTTGTTTTAGCTTGAACTTGCAGTACCGATTTTGAAAAATAATTTTTTTCATCTGTATCATTTAATCCATCTAAGCCAACATCCTGCAATGCTCTTACTGTTGGATCATTGGCGAAGGAATTTACAACGGTTTGGGTACTGGATACTTTGCCCCAAACAGTTTTGGTAACTTGGCTCGTATCGCCATTTACCGGAAGGGCATTCTCAAGGCTTTTTTGCCCGTCCTTCAAAATATCTTCTGATATATTACCTAAGTTAAAATATAGATTTCCACCTTTTGAATTTGGTTTATAAATGAAAGGGTCCATCATCCAAAATTCAATATAAACCACGTTTAGTGCTTCAAAATTATTTGAATTAAGCCCTTTAAAAATACCTGCCCACCTGCCAGAAGGGTTTTGAAGAGTACCATCTGTATTAATGTTTTGCACATCATAGTTATAAGGGCCTCTCACCATTGGGTAATAAGCAAGATCAAGCGTAGGTATATTGTAAGGTTGGCCGGTTTGCGATTGTTGCGTAGGGAAAACCTCATTCTGCAATACTTGCCTTACATAATGGTTTGAAAGTTCGTTGGCATTGATGGGGATAGAAGACCCGGAATAAAAAACAGGATCGATGGTATACCATGCTAAACGTGCCCTCCCATAGCCATATCGCAAATCATTAAAATAGTTTGATTCCGGGAATGATGGCGTTTGTGGTGTTCCCGAAATTTGCCATCCGGTTGGGCTCTTCACATCAATAAATGAAGTGCTGTTTTCAAAATCATCTAAATATACCGTACCATTTTTAGCACCTCCAAAGTTAGTTGTGGAGGGATTGCCGGGTAATAATTGGGCAAATTCTCCGGTAAAATTTATGGATGATGGTACTTTTGTATGAATAAACGGAATAGCATCAACCATTTTGGTAAGAAATCTTGAATCAGTATTGTAATTTGCATCAAAGCCGTAAAGCGTATTTGAAATTGAAGAATTACCAATCACCTCATTTTGAGTAACAGGTTGTTCTGTAAGGTGCATAAGGGTAGCACCTAATTTTAAATCGTCGCTCATTTGGTAATCAAACCTACTACCCATTAAAGTTTTTTGCTGAACACCAAATAGTGTATTATTCTCAACATTTACCGAAATTGGTTGGCCCGATAATAAAATGGCCGTATTTAATATCCGGATGGTTCCGGAGCTGTAATCAATGGTATAATCAACCCCATCCTTTAATTGTAAGGTACCTGCATTTACTGTTACTGAACCTTGTGGTATATTAACCGCATTTAGTTGAAATTCTGACCCACCCGAAGATGAAAAAGTACCTTGTATGGTGTATCTGTTTAAATTAGGAAACAAGCGTTGCGCAACCGTTTGGGTTGAATCATACAATTGTTGAAACACATATCTATTAGCAAGATTTGGGTTGGGACTTGGTTGATTACCTTTTAATTGGTTATAAAGGTCGGCACCAAAAGGTTCCAATACCGGGAACACAATGCGGCCATATTGTGAATTGATGGTTACGCCTTCTAAAAAATCGAAATAACCATCAGGTTGTTTTTGTTGTTGTTGATCCAGATTATCGAGCCCGGCCAGTTGTAGCCATAACTTGCTTTTTGTAGTTGAGGGGCCCTCCTCCATAATTGATTTGGTAATTCCAGATACATCATCAAGTCGAGAAATTGAAAGTTTGAAATTATTTGGGCTAATTTGTGAAGCATTTAATGAATAAATGTTTTTCATCATTAAATTCCAAGTTGGCAAACTTGTTTTAACGAGTTGATTTTTTAACAACTTTACGTATAAAACATTCGCGGTAGTAGGGTTTACCGGAATATCTGAGGTAAACTCCCCAACCTGATAAGCTACTCCATTATCTGTATACTGGTATGCAACCGCTAAAACCTCATCATTATTTAGTGGAGTATTTAATGAAATATAGCCCAATTGTGGTTGCAGTGTATATTCTTTGGTGGTTAATTGCCTTGCATATTTTAGTTTTGCATAATTATCAGCACCACCTTGACTTCCTGAAAAATAATTTGATATGGTATTTTGCGGATCGTTGGAAAGTCGAGCATTAGCTGGCAAATTACGGAGCAAAGAGTTGGATTGTTGATTAAAACCAGGGCCTTGAAACCCTGCCGGAAGCGCGGAAAAACCGGCTCCACCTCTAACCAAGGTTTGGTTATAAGGCTTGTTTTCGCCCAAATCTAAAAAGGCAAGTATATCACGAGATCCTGTGGTTACATTGGTTCGGTTGGTAATCCAAACTTCAATTTTAGTGATGTTTATATTGGAACTAATTATTGGAATATTAGCTAGGGCCTTATTATAGTTATCATGAAAATACTGCGATAAAAAGTAATGTTTATTGGCCTCATATGCCGATGCTGATACTTTAAACTGCCCCTGTTGCCCTGTATTAGAAATAGTGATTGTTTGAGATTTTGACCGTTGTTGCGCCAATATGGTAGTTACATCGAGCTTACCAAATTTTAACTTGGTTTTTAAACCGAACAATGATTGAGTGCCTTGTATTAAGGTAGTTGGTAAAGGCATGTTTACGGTACCAATTTCAATTTTTTGAATAATTTCATCAGGGGTGCCTGTATAGTCAAGCTTTACCTGGTTTTCAAATTGAAATTGCGAATCGGTGTTATAATTACCGGTAATTTTTAATTTGGTACCAATATCGCCGGTAAGGTTTAGTTGAATTTTTTGATCAAAATTAAAATTGAACTGATTTTGCTGCGCCGTGTTGAATAATGGATTTTGGCTTTTGGTTATCTGCCCGGCTAAAATTGCCTCTGCCGAACCTTGTGGTCTCAAATCAACATTAGTACCACCAAAAATTTGGTTAAAAGCTTCACTTTGTATCTTGGTTTGTAGCAAAAAGCCAGGCTGCTGTGATTGGTAAGCATAATTACTAGCTAATTGACTGAAATAGTTTCGCCTATTTATTTTTTGTGAAAGTTCCAGGTATTCTTGAAAAGTTAATTGTAGTGGCGGCCGATATAACAAATTTCCTACTCTTTCATAAAGCACATAATTACCTGTTTTCGGGTCGTACTCAATTGTTCGTACCAGATTTTGAGGGTCGGGGTCAAAAATACCATGCCTTAGTCTAAAATTATTAGTTTCAGTATAAGTTAATGGTACCTTAATTTTTGTGGTATCTTTTTTTACTTGTTCAGTTTGCTCCTGGGCAAATAAATTCTGCGCGCATGCAACACTGGCAAGCAGAAAAATAAGAAGGGCAAATTTGTAAGTAAAATGTTTAGTCAAAGTATCGAGTATATTTAAATTACAAATTTTTTAACGCCAATTTTATTAATTGCTCCACATTTAGGTCGTTTCCTGCTTTACCTATTTCTTTTTCTAAAACTTTCTCAGCAATATTCCTGTTAAATCCAAGCATTACTAAAGCAGAAAGAGCCTCTTCTGCCGCGGTCTTATTTAATGGAGCAGTGCTCAATGTTTCCGGACCTTCCTTTTTAAGCTTGTCTTGTAACTCCAAAATGATTCTTTGTGCAGACTTTGGCCCTATTCCTTTAATCCTTTGAATCAACGAAACATTACCGCCAATTATTGCATTTTGTATCTCTATTGGAGTAATTGAAGATAACATCATTCTACCTGTATTTGGTCCAATACCTGGTATAGAAATTAAATGTAAAAACAACCTGCGTTCACCCTCATCAGCAAAACCGTATAAGGTATGGGCATCTTCCTTTACATGTAACCAAGTAAAAAGTTTACAACGCTCTATATTTTCAATTTGGGCATACGTATTTAATGAAATATTAATATGATAGCCTACACCTCCAGCATCAATAACTACATAGGCAGCACTTTTAAAAACTAATTTTCCATCAATATATGCGTACATTCTAAATTTTTATTAAAGATAAATGATTATCATAAACCAACCTATCAATTTAACACTTTCTATTATTATAAGCCTAATTCCTTTGCCTGTGCGTCAATTACCGCAATGGTTATCATGTTCACTATTTCTCTAACCGAACTGCCTAATTGCAAAACATGCACTGGTTTTTTTAAGCCTAATAAAATAGGGCCAACCGCCTCTGCTCCACCAATTTCCTGTAATAATTTATAGGCAATATTTCCCGATTCCAGATTTGGGAATATTAGCGTATTGGCAGGTGTACCTTTTAATGAAGAGAAAGGAAAATTATCAGCCAATAAGCTTTCATTTAATGCAAAGTTTGCCTGCATATCGCCGTCTACAATCATATCCGGATATTTTTCATGCAAAATTTTGGTAGTTTCTCTTGTCTTTTCAGGAATTAGGCCTTCATTCGAACCAAAATTAGAATAGGATAGTAAGGCCACTCTTGGGTTAATGTTAAACCTTCGAACTGAATGTTCAATTAAAACCGTAATATCCACCAGTTCTTGTACAGTTGGGTTAACATTCACAGTTGTATCTCCAAAAAATATGGGGCCCTTTTTTGTAATCATCATATACATACCTGCTACCCTGCTTACGCCATCCTCGGTACCGATAATTTGAAGCGCTGGTTTTATGGTAGTTACATAATCTTTAGTCAGACCAGAAATTAAGGCATCTGCCCTACCAAATTGAACCATGCAAGCTCCATAGTAATTACGATCATGCAAATACTTTCTCGATTCATATTGAGTAACACCCCGTCGCTGCCGTTTGGTATATAGATAATTGGCATATTCCTCCAAATGTTCGCCATTTTCTTCCGGATCAATAATTTGAACATCTCCCAGTTCAATATCATTATCTTTCATAATTTGCTTAATTCGGTTGATGTTACCAAGCAAAATTGGAGTGGCAATACCTTCTTCTTTAACTATTTGGGCAGCTCTTAAAATTTTATAGGTATCGGCCTCGGCAAATACAATACGTTTTGGATTTTGTTTCGCCTTATTTGTTAGGTTACGGAGCAGCTTATCATTTATATCAATCCTCGACCTCAAACCTTCGAGATAACTATCCCAATCAGTTATTTCCTTTCGTGCCACACCTGAAGCTATTGCTGCTTTTGCCACTGCCGACGATACTTCGGTTATGAGCCTTGGATCCATCGGCTTCGGAATAATATAATCACGCCCAAACTTCAAATTGGTTGTATTATAGGCAAGATTAACGGCTTCTGGTATAGGCTTTTTTGCCATTTCGGCGATGGCGTTTACAGCGGCAATCTTCATTTCCTCATTAATAGCAGTAGCTCTAACATCCAAGGCTCCTCTAAAAATATAAGGGAAACCCAAAACATTATTTACTTGGTTTGGGAAATCTGATCGGCCGGTTGCCATGATAATATCATCACGCGAATTGATTGCCAAGTTATAGTCAATTTCGGGAACCGGATTTGCCATGGCAAAAACAACGGGGTTTTTTGCCATCTTTTTTAGCATCTCGGGCGTTACAATATTTCCTGCCGAAAGACCAACAAAAACATCAGCCCCAATTAAGGCCTCGGCCAGGGTGGTGATATCTTTTCTATTTGTGGCAAAATCCAATCTTATTGAATCAAGGTCGGTCCGTTCGGGAGTTATCAAACCATTGATATCAAACATGACCAGATTTTTCTTTTGAACACCGAGCGCCAGGTACATTTTTGAACAAGAGATGGCTGCAGCACCGGCACCGCTTATCACCATTTTTATCTCGCTAAGTTTTTTATTTTGAATTTCGCAGGCATTTAACAAGGCAGCCCCCGATATAATAGCTGTTCCATGTTGGTCATCATGCATAACCGGAATTTTCATTTCGGCTTTAAGTCTGCGTTCAATCTCAAAACAGGTAGGAGCGGATATGTCTTCTAAATTTATCCCTCCAAAAGTGGGTTCGAGTGATTTTACAATAGTAACAAACTCATCAACGGTTGTGGCATTTATTTCAAGGTCAAAAACATCAATATCAGCATATATTTTAAATAGCAAACCTTTTCCTTCCATTACGGGCTTACTAGCCTCAGGACCAATATTGCCTAAACCCAAAACTGCAGTTCCATTACTAATTACTGCTACCAAGTTTCCTTTGGCGGTATATTTGTAAATATCATCAGGATTGTCGGCAATTCTTAAACACGGCTCTGCAACCCCCGGAGAATAGGCCATTGTTAAGTCGCGTTGTGAATTTGTAGGTTTAGTAGGTACTACTTGTATTTTACCCGGTCTTCCTTTTGAATGATAGTTTAACGCATCCTGGTTAAGGGTTGGTTTGTTCATTTTTTTATTTCAAAGTTATTAAAATTACAATCTATAAACCCTATAGGAGCTTAATTAAGAAAGAATATTTAAGCAACTTAAACGCTTCTTTTCGATTATATAATTAAATTACCTTTATGTATACCAATAAAATATTTTTCTTTTTCATTATTTAGCTTGCTTGAGAAATTGAACATAACTAATAATTCATCTATTTTAAAAGTGTTATAAGCTAAATAACCTCTTTTTTTGCGGAAGTGTTTTTTCTCAACTTTTGGTATGGTACCATATAACTTTATTTTCTTTCCAACTGGTAATTTAAAACCTTTAATTTTATTAAGAAGTTTTAAATCTTGTACATCCAGACCATAATTGTCGGCAATATCTATCAAGGTCTCCCCTTTTTTAACTTTATGATAACGAGGCAAATTTTCGACCTTGGTTGGTGTTTTTTTTGAAAGCAATACATTAGCAACCAATAATGAATCTTGGTTATGTACCTCAACATTTCCGAATTGCGTTTTAAATTGTTCGCCTAATTCTTCAGGAAGTATAAGTCGACCTGGATTACTTACTGATCCATTTACAACTTTCCTTTTCAGTTGAGGATTTAAACTCGCCAATATGGCAAAATCAAGGTTCAATTTTTTTGAAATATCTTTTAAGGTAAGGTATTTATCAACCAATACTGTATCTGTTTTTATAGAACAGTTACAATCCTTAGGTATAATATTATGAATGTTGTAATAATTGAAAACATAATTAATAGCAATAAATGCTGGCACATAACCTCGGGTTTCCATTGGTAAATAATTGCGTATTTTCCAGAAGTCAGTTGAACCACCACTTTTTTCAATGGCCTTTTCAACATTCTTTTTACCACAATTGTAAGAAGCAATAGCCAACAACCAATCGCCAAACTCTTCATAGGCATCCTTTAAATAAGCTGCCGCTGCATAACTTGCCTGAATTGGGTCTCGCCGCTGATCAACGTATTTATCAATACTTAAGCCGTAGTTCTTGGCTGTTTTAAACATAAACTGCCAAGGCCCAGTAGCACCCACCCGCGACACAGCCAATGGGTTTAGTTTCGATTCAACAATTGATAGATATTTTATTTCATCGGGTATGCCTACCTCATGAAATGCTTTTTCATAAATTGGGAAATAATATTTAGTTAAACCTAAAACCTGTGCCATTTCTGTACGATGCCTTAGGTATAAATTGATATATCCTTGAACATATAAATTATAATCTAAAGGGATGTCTTTCGCAATGGAATCTAACCTAAGTTTAAATTCATCAGGGTTAGCATTTATACTGCCTAAACGTAAAATAGCCGTTTCAGGATTAGCCTTTGATAAAAAGGAAACTCTCTTTTTACTGTGTTTATGATGCCTTGATGTTTTTGCGATTGAATTTGCCCTAACAAATTGAACCGATAAAATAAAGATCATTAGAATAAATAATCTATTCATTTTCAACCATAATTCGGTAAACAATAAAAAATTAATTGCCAATATATTATCTTTTTAGAGTTTTAAGAAATAATTTGAAAAGTTTAACAGTTCTTGCTCTTCAAAATTTTTTGTTATTAGTTGCAAACCGATGGGTAAACCTATTTTATTATTACCTGCAGGCAATGAAATTGCAGGTGCTCCGGTAAGAGAAGCTTGAACTGTAAAGATATCATGCAAATAAGTTTTAATAGGATCGCTTTCTTCATTACCTATATTAAATGCCGGCTCGGGGGCAGTTGGCAACATAATAAAATCATAATTATTTAAAATTGCATCTGTTTGTTGCCTTATTAGTTTTCTTACCTTTTGTGCTTTGGCATAATAGGCCTCATAATAACCTGCACTTAAAACAAAAGTGCCAAGCATAATTCGGCGTTTTACTTCTTTGCCAAAACCTTCTGAGCGCGACTTTTTGTAGGTGCTTTGTAAATCAATTGCGTTGGTACTACGGTAGCCGTAATGTACACCATCATATCTCGACAAATTGGAAGATGCTTCGGCAGTTGCTAATATATAATAAGTAGGTACTAAATAATCAAGATATTGAAATGCTATAGGTTCAACAATATGCCCTTCGGCCTTTAGTTTTTGAATATGGTGGTTAAATATTTTCTTTACTTCTTCATCTACACCGTTGCTTGTGAGGGCCTCCTGTAAATAAGCAATTTTTTTGGGCGATGGGGTGGTCAAGTTTTGTGAAAACGCGGGTACTCTTTGGGTAGAAAGTGTACTGTCATACTCATCAGCACCTGCTAGTATTTCTAATAGCAACGAAGCATCGTCAATTGATCTGGTAATAGTACCTACCTGATCAAAAGAGGATGCATAAGCAATTATGCCATGTCGTGATATTCTGCCGTAGGTTGGCTTTAGCCCAATAAGCCCACAAAAGGAAGCTGGTTGCCTAACCGAACCACCAGTATCAGTACCTAAGGCCGCTAAACACATATTTGCTTGAACTGCCACTGCCGAGCCTCCTGATGAACCGCCTGAGACTTTGGTCTTTTTGGCAAAGTTTTTTACAGGGCCATAATATGAGTTTTCATTAGAGCCACCCATTGCAAATTCATCGCAGTTGCAACGTCCAATAATTAAAACATCTTCCTGCAATAACCGTTCAACCACCGTTGAAGAATATATAGCGGTAAAGCCCTCAAGAATTTTTGAAGATGCGCTTGATTTATGCCCTTTGTAGCAAATATTATCTTTTATGGCAATTACCATTCCGGCTAATTTACCAGCGGTGCCATTTTTTATCTTGGCATCTACATTTATTGCAGAAATTAATACCTCTTCTTCAAATACTTCATTAAAAGCGTTTAAATCAGCATTTTGTTTAATATTTTCAAGGTACCCTTTAACAAGGCTTTCTAGGCTAATTTTATTTGCTTTGATATCACTCTTTATTTCATTTAAAGAGGTATAAACTTTAGTCATACGGCTAAAATAAAAAACTTACCTATTGAATTGATTTTAGGTCAATAGGTAAGTTTGTATTAAAAAATACTACAAAATTCAAGGCTGTATGGTTTTAAATTAAACCAGTAAATACCAAACTAAAAGCTACAATATTTTGCCCAAATTTTACTAATTTGTTATGCTTTAGGCTTTTCGTCGGTATGAGTTGTAGTGTTGGTAGTATTGGTGGTATTGCTACTTGGTTCACCATTTTGGGCATCTTTAAATTCTTTCATGCCTTTACCTAAACCTCTCATTAGTTCAGGTATTTTTTTACCGCCAAAAAACAATAATAGTGCCAATACAATTAATAGTATGTGCTGTGGTTCCAAAAGTCCCATGATTTATAATTTTTAAAGGTTAATATTAATTTTTTAATGCTCAGTTATATGTCCATGCTGTGAAGCATCAACATGATTATTGGTATAATTGTGTTGATCTAAGTTACTATCTTTATTTTCGGTATTGTCATCAGAAGAAGCCTGGTGATTATCAAGTACAGGAATGGTATTTTCAACACCAGAATGATAACTTGAATCATAGGTATTGCTCGAGGCTATATGATGTTGTGCCGCCTGCTCATTTAATTTTTCTTCAGTCTTTTTCTCTTCAAGCATGTTAATTTGGTTATTTATTTCGCGTTTCACCCCTTCTGATGCATCCTTAAAATCGCGCAAGCCCTTACCAATCCCTCTTGCTATCTCCGGAAGCTTATCGCCTCCAAAAAGCATTAGGGCAGCTACCAAAATAAGTAGCATATCTGAAGAAAATAAATTTCCAATAAACAAAATGCTCGAAATCTGCATAATACTTTATTAATTGAGGCTACAAATATAGACAATAATAATTTTATAACATTCAAAAACTAATTGGATGTTAACCAAATTTTAGGATTAACGGCAGTAAGACCTTTATACAATGAAAAACTAATAATTGCCTCACCCGATGTTTGATCAGTAGCAACAGTTCCAATTATTTGCTTTGTACTTACCTGTTGACCCACTTTCACATTTGCAGTTCGGAGATTTGAATAGGCGGTATAATATTCGCCATGCTTTATCATTATTAAAAAAGTACCACTAATATCTTGTACCTGCTTTACTTCCCCCTCAAAAACTGCTCTAACATTAGCACCGGCATTGGTACGTATATCCCAACCAAAGCTTTCATTTTCAATACCTAATTCATCTCGGTAAATACCGAAACCCTGTTTAACTTCACCATTTGTTACCGGCCATGGCAATGAGCCACGGTTTTCTAAAAAGTTGTTTGAAAGCTTTACCGACTCGGGGGTTGAGTTTAGCACTTCGCTATTTGTTGAACTATTGCTAATAGCCTTTTTTCGTGTACTTGAAGTTGAACCTGTTTTTGCATTCACATCCTTAGAAGCCAGTTTTTCTTCTGCTTCTGCCTTACGCCTGGCTTCTTCTATATCCCGTTTTATGGCCAAATTAATGGCTTTATTTGTTTTAGCAATTTTACGTTGAATTTCTTTTTGTTGTTGTTTTAAAACACCTTGATGCTTTGAAAGCTCAGCAACTACTTTTACCTCGTTATTTTTTTCCTTGCCTAAAACCTCTTTTTCTTTTTTCTGGTCGGTAAGTAGGTTACTCTTGTCCTTTTTACTTTTATCAAGTATTAACAATTTAACTTCCAACTCGGCCTGCATTGCTTGAATATACTTAGCCTGCCGCTCACGATAGGTGCCAATTTGTTGAAGATACTTTAAACGCTTGTATGATTGATTAAAATCTTTAGCCGCAAAAATAAACATAAGCTTATTGTAGGAGCTTTGGTTATGATAGGTGAATATTACCATTGCGGCATACTCGTTTTTTAAAAGGGTTAATTGGCTTTGAAGGTTATGAACCGAATTGGTGGTTTCTAAAATTTGATTATCCAACCCTCTTAGTTGAGAGTTTATATTGCTTATTTCTTTTTCGCGTGTGGCTATTTGTTGTTTTAATATGCTTAACTGCTTTAAGCTTACTTTTTTATTATTTGATGTTTCTTCATACTCGCGGTTTAATTGCTCCAATTCCTGCATAAACTTTTTTTTGTCGCGCTTTAAATCATCAGAGCTTTGAGAAAATACCTTGGCCGACAATAAGATGAAAAGTAAGAAAAATATCGCTTTATAAAATTTCATTTAATTCTGATTTATTACTACTGCACAACAAGTACTCAAAATATTTAAAGATAAAATAAACAAAAAATTTAACAATCATTTTGTTTATAAATTATTGAACTTCATGGTAACTTTCAGGAATAGTAAAAGGAAATTCCACTGGTTGATTGAAATCTGCTTTTAAATAATGTAGCCCTAATTGAATCTTTTTTGTGCTTGTTAGCACCTTAATATCAATTTGCTCCGGGATTATTTTATTCCCAACCATAAATTCACCACTATTGGTTATTTGCAATTCCTGCCCTTTATTAAGATTTGTTAACACCGTTTGCAATGGCTTTAAATTTTTATTTATCAGTAAACTGTAATCCATGCTATTTATACTTCCGGTTAATTGTGTTGTATCGGTACGCGTTGATATAGCTCCTTTATTATTTAAAATGTCATCAATAATATTGCCAATTAATAATGCGCCAATTGCCTTATTTAAATCATTGCCAGCCAAATTTTTAACATAGCTTAAAGGCTTCTTAAAAAACACACCCTGCAAACGGTTAATAAGCCAAATACTATCCGGAGTAATCAATATACGAGCAGCTTCAATACCGGCCAATGCTGTTACCGAAATCCAAACCTTCTCATTATTTTTGATTCGGATATTAAAAGTTACGTCATATTTATTATCGCCCATGTCCAGCTTAGCACGTGCCTTACCAGTAAATGTTTCAAACGATGTTTGGCCAGCTTGTATCTGAACTATTTTATCATTTACTATGATAGCAGTATCGCTCTTTTTTACTTGAGTTACTATCAATTGTTTCTTAACCTTACAACTACCAAATAAAATAAGAAAAACTAATGAAAGAACTGTGGTAAAACCCAATTTTCTTATTGGATGGTTTATAATATGGTTATTCAATATACCTTCTTTCATTTATTTTTTTTTCTAAAACCGGTGAGTTATTGCCTGAAATTTTCGCCTTTTTCCAACTTTCAACTGCTTTTTCCGTATCACCTAAATAATACATAACATCACCGTAATGTTCAACTAAAACATTGCTTTTATTTTTATTATTGTTTAATGCCTTTTCAAGCCAAATTTTAGCATCAGAATATTCTTTTTTCTTAAAAAGTATCCAAGCGTATGTATCTTGAAATGAGGCAATATCGGGTTGCAAATCATTGGCATGTTTTGATAAACGCGCTGCTTTGTCAAGCATTACTCCTCTTTGCGATAAATAATACGCATAGTTATTTAACGTATATCCATTGTCGGGATTGTATGAAAGTGATTTTTCATATGAAAGATCAGAATTTCTATTGTCTTTTAAGCTATTATAGCAATCGCCTAAGGCCGAATAACTTTGTGATAGTAACTCCTTATCATCCGCACTTAAAGCGGTGGCATTTTGAAGATATTGCAATGCTTTATTATAATTATTTTTTTGTAGCCAAGCTACACCTACTAAATAATTCATCCATGCTTGATTTGGAAAAAATGATAAAGAGTTTTCACCGTCTGTAATGGAGGCGTCAAAATTATTTTCACTAAGTTCAATCCTAACAAGTTGTTCTTGCACTTCATAAACCTGATTATTGAGCGAATATGATTTTCGGTACATTGTCTTGGCCTCGGTAACTTTCCCATTTTGCAATAACATATTACCATAAACCTCATATGCTTTAGCCTCGTTAGGGTGAACATCAACCAAAATTTTGGATAGTTGAAGTGCATTTGACTTATTAACAACATCAGGTTGTTTTGGTAAATATCCGGCAATGATGCCCACTTTTTGGTCAAGCTCAATTTCAGGGTCGGCAAAAGCTAATAGTAATTCATTATAGCTATTATTTTCTTCTTTTCTGTTTCTATAAATCTCGGCCAATTCAAGGTGTAATAAACCACTGCCTGGGTTTGATTTTATACCATTTTGCAATGTTTTGATGGCATTGTCGATCGAATTATTCGTTTTATAGATTTCAAAAAGAAATAAATAATATTTGGGTTGATGAGGGTTTTCAGCTATTCTATCTTCCAATTGTTTGGCAGCCAAATCTATTTTACCCTGCCTTAAATAAATTTTTTGGCGACTTATTAGCAAATCTTCTGTAATACCTGTTAGTTGTTCCAGTTGTGCATAAACATCTAAAGCCTCCTGATATTTTCCATCAAAAAAATATGCATTTGCTTTATTTAAATAATATTCAGGTTTATCGGGGTTTAACCTTATTAATTCGCCAAAAACCTTTTCCAGTTTTACAAAATCATTGCCATTTTCATAACAATTTGCCAAAGCAAGCCAATACCATTCATTTTCAGGGTTTATAATTACATCTTTTTCTAACAAACTTTGCGCTTCAGTGTAATTATTTAATCTTTTCTTTATGTTGGCTAGTTCATAAATAGAGGCATCATTATTGGGGTCAATTTGAATAACCCGTTTAAAAGTTTCAGCGGCTTTGGGCAAATTATCTGTCACCTTCTCTTTCAACCCCTGAAAAAATAATTGATTTATAATTAGTGTATCAGTATAAGTAAGTGGTTTGTTGGAAGTTTCAGGTTTTCCAGTAGCATTATTTTGTGAATAAGTAACAATTGGAACATGAAAAAAGGCTATAAAAACTACATACATAATTATCCTGTTCAGAAAATTTCCACTTCTGGTACCGGTAAAAATGTAAGTTTTAGCATTCATATATTTCATTTAACCTTTTGTAATTACACAATAAAAATTAAACTCATTAATTTATAATGCATTTTAATTGCTGTTAATTATTTGGTGCCTGTATGTCCATAACCACCTTCCCCTCTTGTTGTTTCATTTAATGTTTCTACTTGTACCCATGTGGCTTTTTCATGTTTAGCAATAATCATTTGTGCGATACGATCACCGGCTTTTATTTCAAAAATCTGGTCCGAAAAATTGATAAGCAACACTTTAATTTCACCTCTGTAATCCGCATCAATAGTTCCCGGAGAATTAACTATACCAATTCCAAATTTGAATGCCAACCCACTGCGTGGACGAATTTGGGCTTCATAACCAATCGGCAGCTCAATGTGTAAACCAGTAGCAATTAGCTTACGCTCCATCGGTTTTAAATAAACTACTTCTTCTACGTCGGCGCGTAGGTCCATTCCCGCTGCATGTTCAGTTTCGTAAGCGGGCAAACCGTTTTTTGATTTATTTATTATTTTAATATTCATTGTTTAAAAAATAGGTTCTTTAAATTCTTGCCCTCAAAAAATAAAACTGCAGCCATAAATAAAATCAATAATATATTACCGGCAAAAATATTACGCTTAAATATGGTGAAAGATAAAAAAACAATTACTATTGATGAAATAATATAGGAAAGGTTCTTTTTAATATTATAAGGAATGGGATAATTTCTTTGTCCCCAAACATAGGAAAGCACCATCATAGTGGTATAAGCAATTAACGATACCCATGCCGAAGCCATATAACTATATTTCGGGATAAAGATTACATTTAAAACGATTGTTAAAAATGCGCCAATACCTGAGATATACAAGCCATATTTTGTTTGGTCGGATAGTTTGTACCAAATTGATAGGTTCATGTAAATACCTAAACTAACATAACCAAAAAGCAAGGGTGGTACCACATTAAGCCCTACCCAATAGGAAGGGTCATGAACATAATACTTTAGAATTTGAATATTGGCAATTACCGCCACAAAAATTACACAAACGGTAATTACAAAATAATCCATAATGCGCGCGTAGGTTTGTCCTGAATTCTTGTTTTTAGCATGACTAAAGAAAAAAGGCTCAGCTCCCAACCTAAAGGCTTGAATAAAGATACTTAAGAATATCGATATCCTGGCACAGCCAGCATATACACCCAAATCATGTTCGATGTTGGTTTTAAGGAGTTTACCTAGTAATATTTTATCGCCATTTTCATTAATGATATATGATAAGTTAGCTATGAGTACCGGAAAACTGTAAACCAGCATCTCTTTAAACATTTTACCATCAAATACAGGTCGTAAATTTATTAGTTCGGGCAATAAAAGTAATAGAGTGAAAAAACTTGCAATTAGGTTTGATAGAAAAACATAAACTATCCATCCGTTTACGTACCAATGTTTTAACCAAATAGCACCTAAAAAATGATGCTTAATAATACAAGGAATACCGAAAATGAAAATTAAATTCAATATTACGGTGATGGTAATGTTAATGAGCTTAATTAGACCATACTTTACCGGGCGACCATCGGCACGCAATTTGGCAAAGGGGATAACGCACCAAGCATCAAGCACTAAAATACCTGCAAAATATTTTATATAGAGGCTAATTTCTTGTAGTGAGGTATGTTTGCCAATTTTTATAAACCCGGCAATGGCATTTGTAAATGGTAGCGTGATTGATAAAAACAACATGCTTATCATAAAAACAGCCCAAAAACCATTATTATAAACTTGCTTTTTATTATCAACATATTTAATTAAATACCTAAAAAAGGTGGTCTCCATACCAAACGAGAGCACTGCTTGCAATAAAGAGGCGTAAGCAAACATGGTGGAGAAAATACTATATACTGCAGGAAGATGTACCGAGGTATATAATGGCGTGAGCAATGAACTCAATAACCTTTGGGCTATGGTACTTACCCCATAAATAGCCGTTTGACCAGCAAATTTTTTAGCAGTTGACAATGAAGAAAAATTAAAGGTGAACCATCGGTATTAAAATCCCTTTTTTACAAGTTCAAAATTACGATAGTTTTTTAATTCTGCGGTAGTTGTTTCAACTGAATTGACTTGAGCACCTTCTGGGCCTTCATTACACCAATCTAAAAACATTTCCATCGAAATATCATCGGCCTCGGCAGCAATAAAAACATTGCCATTGGGTTCATTTTTAATAAAACCTTTTACCCCCAATTGATCGGCAACAGCTTTGGTTGAGAACCTGAAACCTATTCCCTGCACTTTGCCTGTTACAATGATATCGAGGTGTTTAATCATTCTGTAAAAGTAAAAATTACAAATAACTATTTATTCACCCTTATAAGTTTTACTAAAACTAATGTATTTAAATTAAAGGTGTAACTGTAGTTTCGGTTGTAAATGACCATTCATTAAGACCTGAAATTAAGTTCAAACCCGGAGATTTACCAGGCTCTAAGCTACCCTTTTCGTGGTCAATTCCCAGAAATTTAGCACCTCCCAATGTAGCCCATTCAATCAATGTTTCGACATTAATATCTGGTAGTTTATTTTGAATTACCTTCATTTCATCCAATATAGACAAGCCGTGGTTTGAGGCTAAACTGTCTGTACCAAGGGTAAGATTAAACCCTTGATTTAAAAATAGGTTTATTTTAGGAATACAGTTTTCAATATACAAGTTGGCATTTGGACAAAAACAAAAACTGATGTTTCTATCAAATCGCTTTACAAAATACAAGTCCTTTAAATTTGTAAAGGTATTATGAACAAATAAAATCCTTTGGTTATTGGTAAGCAGAGGCACAATAGTTTGTAAAGAATTTCGAGCTTGTGGTTTGAAAAAGTCAATGTTTATGCCAAAATGTTGATATAATTCAACCAATGATCCGGTTTTATATCTAAAGAACTTATTTTCGTCGGCGCTTTCCTGATTATGAATACTCAATAAATTATTACCAAATTTACTCAGGTTTTTAATAAGCTTAAATAAATCTTTTGAAACCGAATATGGCGCGTGAGGTGTAATTGAGCACGCCATTGGTTTAAAATCTTCTAGCAAACTTAAAGATTTTTTGAAAACTTCCTCGGCCTGATTGGGTACAAAACCAAAGGCTTCTATAAAAGTGTGGTAATATAATTTACTACTTTTTTTAACAGGAATAGTTAAATTAGTATTAGAGATATCACCAACTGCTACAATGCCATTTTTATACATTTCTGCGTCGGCTATAAGTGCGGAATCAAGTATCTCATTTTTATCCGAACCTCTAAATTGTTGTACATCCTTTATAAAATTAACTAAACCTTTACCCATTTCAATTTTTCCTTTAAGGTGCGAAAGCTCTAAATGGCAATGTGTGTTTATAAAACCGGGACAAATAATTCCACTCAGTTTTTTAACCTGAATTGATAATTGTTCCGCTGTTGCATAAGGTTCAGATACTGAAAGTATCTTTCCCGTATCATCAACAGTAACAATACCATTTCTTATTGGACCAGAACTAACAGGAAAAACATAATCGGCTTGAAAACTTTTCATGTACAAATAAATTATAAAAAAATAAAAGTATTTTAAAAAACAGTTTTTATCCTGTTTGTTAATTATTGGCGCTAATACTGTTTTTTATATCAAAAGGTTACATGAATAAAAAATATTTTTTTAATTAGTACTTTTGCAAGGTGTTAACACTAAATAATAAAATTGATATCCGTAGTCTTGACTTGCCTGCATTACAGGAAAGTTTTAAAGCTATGGGAGAAAAAGGCTTTAGAGCCTCGCAAGTTTATGAATGGCTTTGGAAAAAAGCATGTATTAGTTTTGAAGATATGAGTAACTTATCAAAAGAACTAAGAAAAAAGCTGGATGAAAACTTTGTGATTAATAATGTTAAAATTCACCATTCGCAATTTAGTTCAGACAAAACTATAAAAAATTCCTTTATCCTTCATGATAAGCACTTGATAGAAGGGGTATTGATTCCAACGCCGGGTAGGATGACAGCTTGTGTTTCATCGCAAGTAGGCTGTAGCCTAACTTGTAAATTTTGCGCAACCGGATACATGGAACGTAAGCGCAATTTAAATCCGGATGAAATTTATGATCAAGTTGTTTTAATTGATAAACAAGCCAAAGAAAATTATGGTATCCCATTATCAAACATTGTTTATATGGGTATGGGCGAGCCTTTGCTCAACTATAAAAATGTAATGGAATCCATTGATAAAATAACCTCCGAAGAAGGTTTAAATATGGCCGCCAAAAGAATTACCGTTTCAACAGCAGGCATTGCTAAAATGATAAAAAAACTTGGTGATGATGAAGTAAAATTTAATCTAGCCTTATCATTACATGCTGCCAATGATGAGAAACGAAATACCATCATGCCAATTAATGAACAAAATTCATTAAAGGCACTTGCCGAGGCATTGAAGTATTATTATGCCAAAACAAAGAATCTGGTTACTTATGAATACATCATATTTGATGGTGTAAATGATAGCTTACAAGATGCGGTTGAATTGGCCAGATTCTGTAAGCATATACCCTGTAAAGTAAATATTATTGAATATAACCCAATTTCATTTGCCAGCTATATCAATGCAGGAGAGGATAAGGTAGAGGCTTTTGCCGAATATTTGCGTAGTCATGATATTAATACAAATTTACGCCGAAGTCGGGGTAAGGATATTGACGCAGCTTGTGGTCAGTTAGCCATCAAAGAGCAAGTTTCTTAAAAAATTAATTTATACCCTTTCAATAAATACCCTTCAAAATTCAATAGCAGGATTATTTTATTATTTTTCGAAGGAAATAATAAATATCGGCGTCCAATAATTTAAAATCAGGCAAACTTTTGAGTGACCAAGAATTAGTTAATGCGGTTACAGGAGGCAATATGAAAGCTTTCGAGCAATTGGTAAACACCTATAAAAAAAGTGTGTTCAATACCGTATTGGGGTTTTTGCGTGATGTTGAAAATGCTGAAGAAGTAACGCAGGATGTTTTTTTAAAAATTTATGAAACTATTGGTGGGTTTAAAGGTGAAGCAAAATTAAGCACTTGGATTTATCGGATAAGCGTTAATCAATCACTCGATTATTTACGTAAAGCTAAAAGAAAAAAAAGGTTTGCAACCTTGCTATCATTATTTAACAGCGAAAACGAGGTAATTTATCAACCTGTAAACTTTGACCATCCGGGGGTATTAATGGAAAACAAAGAAAAAGCGGCCCTACTATTTAAAGCGATTGATGAATTGCCCGACAAGCAAAAAACGGCTTTTTTATTACAAAAGGTTGAACATTGCAGCCAACAAAAAATTGCCGAGATCATGCAATTAAATGAAGGAGCTATAGAGTCGTTATTAACAAGAGCAAAATTGAATTTGAGAAAAAGTTTAACAAAATATTATGCATCATGAAGAATTTAAAGGAAGCAGAAAAACAAGCTGATGAAGCATTAAAAAGCATTGATAACATTCAATCAGTTGATGTGAATGAATTTCTGTATACACGAATTAAAAATCGCATTGATGACTTGGATGGGCAAATTGAAAAGCCAATTATTTGGCCATTGTATAGGCTGGCTGCAATGCTCGTATTTTTTATTGCTATCAATATTATCTCATACAATTATTTACTGGGAACAAATACTTCAAATAAATCCATTAAAACCAATGATTTAAACATCTTTTCGGAGGATTACAATTTACAAGGCATTCAAAATAACTATTAATAAATATTACAATGAAAAAAAATACCATCTGGACCATTATTGTAATAATACTTGTTTGCATTAACAGCATTGTATTGGTTTTAGTTTGGCGACATGGAAAACCAAGTTTATTTGATAAGAGGCATGCGCCAACTCAAGAGTTTCTAATACAACAGCTCAATATGTCGCAAACCCAAATTGAAAAATTCGAAGTTTTGCGAAGAGCCCATCACCAAACTGTGGAAGATTTGAACGAAAAAATAAACCTGCTAAAAGACAGTTTGTTTAAAAATATTGGAAATGGTTATACCAAACAGAAAACCATCGATTCATTATTAAATAAAATTGGTGAAAATTATGCTTTAATTAATAAAACTACCTTTAACCATTTTCATGACTTAAGGTTGATATTAACGCCTCAACAACAGAAAAAGCTGGATGGCATTATAAATCAGGTTTTACAAATGCTTAACAGACAAGGGCCACCTAATGGACCGGGTAATGGCGATATGCCTCCGCCCCCACCTAACAACGACCGACCAAACGGTGGCCGACCAAATGACGGAGGACAACAACCAGCAGACCGGCCGCAAGGGCCACTGCCGCCAAACAATTAATGAAACATATAAATTTTAAAAACAATAAAACCTTAAATATGAAAAACATAACATTTAAATACCTTGCTAAAATTGGTTTAATTATATTTCTTGCTGAGGCTTTATTTGCCTGTAAAAAATCGGATACTACTACAACCGCAAGTAGTTCTTCTACCGTACCCGATGTTTACAAAAAAATTTATGGCGCATCCAGCATAACATCCGATGGAACTTATATTACCATTAAAACTACTAATTTACCCGACCATAAAAGTGTTTACTATCCCACCTCAAACTCCCTGTACGAAGCATTTTCTGGTACTACTTACAATGGAAATACTTTTGCAAACAACGGTAATTCAATATCATCACAAAGCATAACCATAAAAATACCTTTAAACCCAACGGTTGCTACAAGCCATGCTGCCACACCTCTTGGGCCTATAGGCATTGCCTTAAATGGTGTTGTATTTTTTAATCAATATGCAGCGGGTGGTAGTCCGCTTACCAATGAGGTAGCCGGATTTGACCAATATTGGGGCCACCCTCAAAATAGTGGTGTATATCATTACCATGTAGAACCTAAATATCTTACCCAAACAAAATTTACCAGTTCGGCATTGTTAGGTTTTCTATTGGATGGCTTCCCGGTTTATGGACCGCAAGAAAACGGCAAAACTTTAACAGATAGCGATTTAGATACCTATCATGGCCATACAAGTGTTACCGCCGATTACCCGAACGGGATCTATCATTATCACTTTACCCAAGAGGCACCTTACTTAAATGGGTCAGGATTTTACGGTACAGCCGGTACTATATCAAATTAATTACAATTTGAAAATAATCAATTTTAAAGTCATTTTTATCTTTTTCATGTTAAGTACTTCTTGTATTTGGTACGAAAGGGATAATAGTGCTTTAAAAACACCAAAAAAAATTCCAGCTAAGTACATAAACGAAATAAATTCGGCGCTTTCTAAAAATCAGGATACTGTTTTTTACCATAAGAAACCATTTACTGGACATGTTTTTGGTCTATTTGCCGCTGGCGATACTGCCTTTGTTGTAGGTTATTATCATGGTTTATTGGAAGGAATTACCCGTAAATGGTATCCCAACAAACAACTGATGGAAGAACGCCTGTATATAAATAACCATAAGGAAGGTATACATAAAGGATGGTGGCCCGATGGAAAACCCAAATTTATTTTTGAGGTAAGTAATGATGAATACATAGGTTTTTATAAAGAATGGTTTAGTAATGGACATATGGCAAGGTGGT